>URNZ01000040.1 GCA_900549405.1 uncultured Eubacteriales bacterium
TCGTACAATCTGATTTGATCATACCCACAGCCGCTTTGGCTGTGGGTATTTTCTGTTTGTTGCTTTTCAGGCTTTTTAGCGACATGGCTCCAAAGGTCATGTCGCTGTTTTTCTATTCTGCCAGCATTTTATCCGCAGATTCCACGCTCGGAAGAACAAGTCCAACCGAGCGGAAATCATGCTTTCATAACTCTGATAAGTAGTCCGCTCTATGATAGGTGCGGTGATCTGCAGCCAGTCCTTCGGTCGGATGCCACAGCTCGTATGGGATGTGCGCAGTATGGAATCCGTTCTGCGCTTTGCCTATGCCGCCATGGTCACAAGCCCCGGTATACCACTGAAGGTCTGCAAGAACTGCGGCAAGGTGTACTACTGCGGACTGATGAAGGTGCCAAACAACTGAAGAAAGTTGTTTCGTCGTTGCGCGCTGAAGGTGTTGCCGATTCAGTAATAAATGTCTTACTTAATTGTGCGCTTATTGCTGTTAATACGGCGACAAGCAAAGGTTACAGCGTTGATTGCTCCGAGGAACAGTATGCCAGTATGGCCGAAGGGCGGGAAAAGTTAGGCAAAACGATTTCAAGAACAGACGCACGGATCGAACAAGCTAAGTATGAGTTCTATGAATATATCGCAAATGTAATTCAAACAGCGGAACAACGCGTTGACATTTGGAGACGGTCAAGTTCTCGAACAGTTCAGTATCTGTTTCACCTTTATTCTGATCCAGACTATCTGGAAAAGGTCCTCTCCAGTAAAGGTAGTTGGAGGCTCTATACTACGGACGGCGGCTTCTTCTATATGGCACCGGAGGGGGAAATAGAGTCGCATCGTCCCTCTGAAGATAACGCCCATGAGGAGACGATTGGACCGGAAAGGCTATTCGGGGGGCAGTTGGTTTTCTGAAAAAGCGCGTACAGATATGGAGGTGCTGAAGAAAGAGTTCCGAGAGCTTGCGAAAAAGTATCACCCAGATGTTTCTACTGGAGTGCAAGCTGCCGATATTTTCAAGGAGATTTCCGCAGAATACGACTTGCTGCGATGGAGTGAAGAAAACTCTTCACAGTAAGCCGCAAAATCGCCCTCCCGAGTGTTGACCTTGGGAGGGCGATCATTGTGTTATTTGTGTCAAGTCTTACTGCGCCTTCTGGTCGATCCACTCGGGGCGGTATTTGGAATAGACGATCTTCTGCTCGCTGTACAGGCCATAGTAGCCGGACAGGAGATAGGAGACCACGCAGCACAGGGCATACAGGGGCAGGCTCTCGCCGCCGAACAGCTCGTAGGATAGCAGGATCGAAGTGATGGGGCAGTTGGTGGCCCCGCAGAACACGGCGGCCATGCCCAGGGCCCCGGAGAAGGCGTGGGGCAGCCCTAAGATAGGCCCGGCCAGGGTGCCAAAGGCGCAGCCGGTGAACAGCACGGGGACGATCTCGCCCCCCCGGAAGCCCGCGCCCAGGGTGACGGCGGTAAAGGCGATCTTCAGCAGGAAGGCCTGGGGAATGGTCTCCCCGGCCAGCAGACGGCGGATGACAAAGTCGCCAGCGCCGTTATAGTCCTGACTGCCCACCATCAGGGTCAGCCCCAGCACCAGCACGCCGCCCATGGCTGCCCGGATCAGGGGATTGGGGGCCACGTTGGCATAGACCTTGGGGGCGGCGTGCATCACCTCGCAGAACAGGATGGACACGATGGCGCACAGCACGCCCAGCCCCGCCGCCTGGACCATGGTCAGGGGGGACAGGGCCGCTGCGTCGGGGATGGAGTAGCCCACCGTGGCGTGGAGCCCGCACACCCGGGCAAACTGAAAGGCGATGAGGGAGGACAGCACGCAGGGCACCATGGCCGCATAGTACATCACGCCCACGCTGACCACCTCCATGGCGAAGATGGCGGCGGTGAGGGGAGTGCCGAACAGGGCGGAGAAGGCGGCGGCCATGCCGCACATGACCATGATCCGGCTGTCCTTGGCGTCCAATCTGATCTGGCGGCCCAGCCACGCGGCCAACGAGCCGCCCAGCTGCAAAGCCGCTCCCTCGCGCCCGGCGGAGCCGCCCACCAGGTGGGTGAGGATGGTGGAGAAGTAGATGAGGGGAGTGGTGCGCAGCTTCATGGGCTCGGCCTCCCGCACGGCCACCAGCACCAGATTGGTGCCCCGGTCCTTCTCCATGTGGCAGGCCCGGTAGAACAGCACGATGGCCACGCCGCCCAGGGGCAGGAAGAAGATCACGTTGGGGTGGGCCCCACGCAGCTGGGTGGCCCAGTCGATGCCATAGTGGAAGGAGATGGCCACCCCGCCCACCACGATGCCGATGAGGCAGGAATAGAGGAGCCATTTCAAAAAGACCAGATATTGCAGCACGGACATAGACGTCCGCTCGTCAGAGGGGGCAGGTTGCATGGGTTTCTCTCCTATCTGTCTATCGGTCAAAGCCCGCCTCCGGGAAAACGGCGGCGGGCTTTGACGTGTTAAGATTTTATAAAGAAAGTATACCATTCCGGTGGAGGTGCGTCAAGTATAGAGAAAAAACGGATCGCCACGTCGCCCCTGTGGGTCTCCCTATCCCTTTTGTCCCTTCGGGACATTTCCCCTTGACAAGGGGAATCGGCCTCGCAATGACAGGACTAGGGGAGGATGGGGGAGAGACAGGATTCCAAACTCTCCTCGGCCCCGTCCGCCAGTTCCAGCCGGAGCTGGTAGGTATAGTCGCTGTGCTGAAACAGGACGTCATAGATCAGAGGGCTGTCCTGGGGCTGCTGCCAGAAGACCAGGGTGCCGTCGATCTTCTGGCGCTGCTGAGGGAAATTCTGATCGGGAAACGTCTCTGTGCTGGTGCGGTTCTCGAAATAGACGTGGACAGACAGGGCGGAGAGAGGCTGGTTTTCGCCGGAGAACGTGTAGTCTGCGTCCAGCTGGTCCCACCGGTCCGGGTCCTCCTCGCCGCCGGAAAGGCAGCGCAGGGTGCGGCTGGCGTGGTCCACCGTCAATCCCGCCATGTCATAGGTGAGACAGCCGCACCGGTCCGCCATCTCCTGGTCGGAGTCAAAGGTCAGCATCACGTCCTCCGGCGGACCGCATACCGGACCGGGGAGCAGCATCAGACCCCACGCCCCCACGGCATAGAGCAGCAGGGGAGAGAGGAGGATCACACACAAAAGGCCGAAACGGTTCCACACAGTTTTCATAGACCGGACCTCCTTGTCAAACGGCAGGGCGGCGGACACTTCTCTGACTTCATCATGCAATAAGTCGGGGGAAATGTCAATGGAGATCACGAAAAGAATGGGAACTCACGCAGTAGATATTCAGCTATTAAACAGATTAAATTTACGCTGCAAATAGCATTCGATGAATAAAGCCGCCTGCTTGTCCTCTTCTTCAGAAGCAGACGGTTTGTGATTCACGATTATGATGGTATCACTCCACGCAGCGTCACTTGTATTCTTCAAAAATATTCTGGCATATCTGTGATCTTTTTCGCCGTCCAAGTAATCAAACAGCAAATCAGGTCTGGTATAGTTGGTTTTCCCGGCAACGAGCCCGTAGTCCGTATCATTGACATGGAAAAACTTAATATAGGCAAAATGGCGAGTATTTTCGCCTAGATCTTTCTTGTTGTCTCTATAATAGTTCTCTATTTCATCTTTTGTAGCATGTTCTATTTTGCTGATTTTTCCAAAATGCGACGCTTTGCTTTTCAGCTCATTCCAAATGTATTCCATGGAATACATTTCAAACGGCAAATTTACGCCGCAATGAGAAACCTTGAATGTTTTTCCATTTATATTCTCACTCATAGTGCAAAATCCTAATTTTATTTCTCTTTTTTCAAAAAACGGGCAGTCCCGTCAACCCTGGGACTGCCCATTTATCATCTTATTCTCAATACAGCTTAGCGCCGGCGGGGATGTGGGGGTCCACCATCAGCAGGTGCAGGCGCTCTTCGCCCTCTTCGCTGTGGACGGCGGAGATGAGCATACCGCAGGAGTCGATGCCCATCATGGGGCGGGGGGGCAGGTTGGTGATGGCGATGCAGGTCTTGCCCACCAGCTCCTCCGGCTCGTAATAGGCGTGGATACCGCTGAGAATGGTCCGGGGGGTGCCGGAGCCGTCGTCCAGGGTGAACTTCAGCAGCTTCTTGGACTTCTTCACGGCCTCGCAGGCCAGAACTTTCACGGCCCGGAAGTCGGACTTGGAGAAGGTCTCAAAGTCCACAAAGTCGGCAAACAGGGGCTCGATCTGCACCTTGGAGAAGTCGATTTTCTCCTCCGCCTGGGCGGCGGGGGCAGCGGCGGGCTTGTCCTCCTTCTTGGGGATGTCCAGGGGCTTCATGGTGGGGAAGAGGATGACCTCGCGGATGGTCTCGGCCCCGGTGAAGAGCATGACGGCGCGGTCGATGCCCATGCCCATGCCGCCCGTGGGGGGCATGCCATACTCCAGGGCGGTGAGGAAGTCCTCGTCCATCATCTCGGTCTCGTCATCGCCCCGCTCCCGCTGCTCCACCTGCTTTTCAAAGCGCTGGCGCTGGTCGATGGGGTCGTTCAGCTCGGAATAGGCGTTGCCCATCTCGCTGTGGCAGATGAAGAACTCAAAGCGCTCGGTGAGGCGGGGGTCCTTGGGGCTGCGCTTGGTCAGGGGGCTGACCTCCACGGGGTACATGGTGATGAAGGTGGGCTGGATCAGCTGCTCCTCCACCTTCTGGTCAAAGCAGGCGTACAGGGCGTTGCCCCAGGTCTTCTCGGCGGCGTCGGCCAGCTCGATGCCCTTGGCCTTGGCGGCGGCCACGGCCTCGGCATCGTCGGAGATGGCGTCGAAGTCGATGCCCACATACTTCTTCACGGCCTCCACCATGGTCATGCGGGGCCAGCCGGGGGTCAGGTCGATCTTCTCGCCCATCCACTCCAGCTCATAGGTACCCAGATACTTCTGGGCAAAGGTGGTGTACACGCCCTCGGCGATGTCCATCATGTCGTGGAAGTCGGCATAGGCCTGATACAGCTCCACGGTGGTGAACTCGGGGTTGTGCTTGGGGTCCATGCCCTCGTTGCGGAAGATGCGCCCGACCTCATACACCCGGTCCATGCCGCCCACGATCAGCCGCTTCAGGGGCAGCTCGGTGGCGATGCGCATATACATGTCGATATCCAGGGTGTTGTGGTGGGTGACGAAGGGCCGGGCGGCGGCGCCGCCGGCGATGGTGTTCAGAACGGGGGTCTCCACCTCGATATAGCCCATGTTGTCCAGATAATCCCGCAGGTGCTTGATGAACTGAGAGCGGATAACAAAGTTCCGCTTCACCTCGGGGTTGACGATCAGGTCCACATAGCGCTGGCGATAGCGCAGCTCGGTGCTGGTCAGGCCGTGGAACTTCTCGGGCAGGGGGAGGAGGGACTTGCTCAGCAGGGTGCAGGTGACCACCCGCACAGACATCTCGCCCCGCTGGGTGCGGAACACGATGCCCTTCACGCCCACGATGTCGCCGATGTCATACTTCTTAAAGCGGGCATACTCCGCCTCGTCCATCTCGTCCTTGCGGGCATAGAGCTGGATGCGGCCGGACTTGTCCTGCATGTCGCAGAAGGACACCTTGCCCATGCCCCGCTTGCTCATCAGACGGCCGGCCACAGAGACCTCCTGGCCCTCCAGGGCGTCGAAGTTCTCCTTGATGTTGGCGGCGGTGTTGTCCACGTCGTATTTGGTGATCTGGAAGGGGTCGTTTCCGCTCTCCTGAAGCTCCTTCAGCTTGTCCCGGCGGATCTGTAACAGCTGGGACAGGTTCTCCTGCTTCTCCTGATTCTTTTCGGCCATGTTGCCACTCCTATCTATATCGTGTCTCGGCCACAATGGCCGCATTGGGTGAAATTACCGCTCCACCTTGAGGATCTTATACTCCACGGGGCCACCGGGGGCGTCCACGGTGATGTCCTCGCCCTCGTTGTGGCCCAGCAGGGCCTTGCCGAAGGGGGAGTCCTCGGAGATGGTGCCCTTGGCGGGGTCGGCCTCCTGAGAGCCAACCAGCTTATAGGTCTCCTCCTCGTTGAATTCCTTGTCCAGCACGGTAACGGTGGAGCCCAGGCGGATGAAGTCGCCCTCCTTCTCCTCCTCCTCGATGACCACATAGTTGGAGAGGATGTCCTCCAGCTCGGCCATGCGGGAGTAGAGCTTGCCCTGCTCGTTCTTGGCCTCGTCATACTCGCTGTTCTCAGACAGATCGCCGAAGGAGCGGGCCTCCTTGATGAGCTCGGCCACCTCCTTCTCCCGGACGGTCTTCAGATAGTTCATCTCGTCCTGAAGAGCCTTCAGACGCTGGGGGCTGAGTTTGTATTCCTTCGCCATGTTCGTCGCACACCTTTCTATATGGCCGCCGGGCGGGCCCCAACGGCAGATGGCCCAAAAAATTTTGGGCATAATAACGCAGTATCACTTAGTATAGAAGTTTCCGGCCGGTATGTCAAGTGATTTTTAGCCGCTCCGGCGCAAGCCGCCCGCCCTCCCACAGGGCGGACAGCAGGGGCAGGTCCTCCCGGTCCGTTGGGGCCAGATCAGGCGCGGAAAGGCGCAGTCCCGCCAGATCGGGCTCGGGGCCGAACAGGGTGAGGGCGGGGCAGGGGTTAGCATCCTCCGGTTCTGTTCCGGGCTGGAGCAGGAGGGCCGCCTGGGCGGGGGCGTCCGCCGGGAGAATGGGCAGGCCGTACTCCCGCCGCAGCCAGGCCGCCAGTTCCTCCCCGCCCTGGGGGGCGGAGATGGTCAGCCGCCGCACCCGGGGGCACAGGGCCAGGGCGGCCCGGAGCATCTCCCCGTCCGCCCGACGGCCCCGCAGGGCCACCGTGGCCCGGTCCGGGGCCAGCCCCTGCCGCTCCAGCAGGGATGCCGCCAGAGGGGCCGCCTGGGCCCGGAGAAAAGCCCCCGGGTCCACCGGACGCAGTCCCAGCTTCAACAGCAGGGGCCAGCGGTCAAAGCCCGCCGGGACCAGTGCCCGGACCGCGCCCCCGGCGCACAGACTGCGGCCCGCCCGTTTCAGCCGCCGCTCCCCCCAAAAGCCCTCCGGGTCGGCCTGACACCGAAGCACCGGCAGCCCATACAGCAAAGCCCGCCGCGGCCCGCCCCGCCCTCCGTCAAACACCAGCTGCCCCAGCATAAAACCGCCCCCTCCCCCGGGAGTATATGCGGGGGAGGGGGCGGGTCTTCCTGTTTTTATGATACTTCTTCTGGGGATGTAGGTCGGTTTTCCAAAATATCCTCGATAGAACAAGCCAGGGCACGGGCCAGCCGCAGCAAGGTCTCCCCCCGGGCGTGGTCGATCTCTTTCTGCCCCTGCTCATACTGCTGGATGGTCCGCACCGGGACCCCGGACTGCTTGGCCAGCTCCGACTGGCTCATGCCCGCCGTCAGGCGCAGGCGCTTCAACGTGCTCTCCCCCTGGGCGGCCCGGCACAGCTGGTCCATCCGGTCTGCGAACTGACGCACATCCATCTCGTGATAGGGCACGTACATGGCCCGCACCGCAGTGATGGGCACCAGCCGCTGGATCTCTCCAAAGCTAAGCCCCCGCTCCCACTGGTAATAGGCCAGGGCCCAGCCCGTCCAATACTCCGGGCTGCGGTCCCACGGGGTGGGGGGGAGGAGGCTCTCCGGTCTGCCTTCTCCCGCCTGGGACAGCACCTCGCAGGCCAGCTCCGCCCCCGACATGCCAGCCAGCACCGTGCAGTCCCCCCGCTGGAACCGGGCGGACAGTCTGCCCGTCAAAAACCACTGCCAGGCCTCCTCCAGCGGGTGGCCCAGGCCGTTGACCAGGCAGTCCAACATCCCACCCAGATTTTTTTGCGCGGCGGACAGATAGCTCTTATCGTAGGCGTGGATCATCCGGTTTCATCTCCTCGTCCAAGATCGCGGTGATATAAATATCCCCCCGCTGGCGACAGTTTTGCTCCACATCAAAGTATTGCCGCCGGGCCGTCCGGTCCCGCAGGGCCTTTCTTTGATACCATTCCCCGCTGTCCGCCGTTTCATAACCCAAAAAGTCCAGCCGCTGAAAGGCGGCGGGACTCTTCAGCACAAATTGCTGCCCCAGCTTGCCCAGGCGCATGGCGCTGCACAGCTGCCGGTAAGAGATCGCGCCGCTGATGAAGTCAGAGGCAAAGGAAAAATAGCTGTCATCCGCCCGATAGCCCGTGATGATATCCGCGTCGCTGGTATCCAGGTGGAAGTTCTCCATCAGATAGGCTTTCGCCTCAGCCGCCAGGGGAGACGGCGTGTCAAACACCCGGTTCTCCAACAGAATGGTCAGCCAGTGGAGCATGGTGCGGCCCGGGCCGTTCAGTTCCAGAATACGCAGTCCGTCGCAGGAGATGCGATATCGGTTGGCGTAACCGTTCCGGTCCAGCCCCACCCCCCACTCTTTTGCCATGTCGGGGTCCTCGGTGCAGTAAAAGCCGACGCCATAGTCGTTATAGGGCTTTCCCACGCCGAAACGCGGCTGGGTAATGATATGGTCAGAGCCGTGGTAAATGATCTTTTCCACGATGATCCCCCCTCACTCTTTATTATACTCCCCCGGGAGTATATGCGCAAGCCCTGTTTCTTTATGGCAAACAGCACGACCCTTGTAAGAAGTAAATCCCTTTTAGACTAAGAAAACCCGACGGTTCTGAGGAGCCGCCGGGTTTTTCATGCCTGAAAACATATTAAAACTGGATTTTTATTGACTGATTCTGACAAAAACACTATACTGATTTTAAGAAAACTGCACAGATATTCGGAGGTGATCGTATTGGCAGACAAGGCGGTCCAGACATTGTCGGAACAGGAAAAGACCATCTCGCTGTTTGAGTTCATCAAAGAGCTGAACAAGCTCAAGCACAAGGTCGTTTTAAACCTCAGGGACTATCCGTGGCACGTGGCCCTTTCTGACATCCCCGTTTTTCCAGAGTACATCAAGGTCTGCTATCGGGACCGGGTGGAGGAAGAGAGCGAGACGGCGGACGATCTGCTGCTCTCCGTCCGCAAGCCGGAGTTTGAGGAGTGCCCGGCTCCCGATGACTGCTTCTCCCACTGGCTGGCCCCCGGCTGGGACGATCATCACGGGGACGCGGAGGTGATTTTGGAGCGAAATATTCCCGCTGAAGATCAGGATGGGGGAGAGGCTCCAGAGGAAGACACCGCCGTGGAACGGTTTGAGGACAGCCCTGAGCGGGTGGCGGCCTATCAGGGGTGGCAGGCGCTGCGCACGGCGTGGGCGGACAGACAGGGGGTCATCGAAAAGACGCGGGAACTGTTTACCGACCTGTATCAGCTCTATTTCCAGCTACAGCGGGAGTCGGAGACCGAGGAGATCATCGTGGCCAACGGCATCCTGCGGGACGTGAAGACCCCCGGCGTGGCGCATCCCGTGCTGACCCATCGGGTGCAGCTGGCGTATGACGCCATGGAAAACGTCATTTCCGTCCACGACACAGAGAGCGCCTCCGAGCTTTACTCCGTGCTGTTTCAGATGCTGGATGGCGTCAATCTGGACGCCATCAACCGCCTGAACGACGACCTGCGCACAAACGACTATCATCCCCTGGACAGGATCGGCACACCGGACTTTCTGAAGGCGCTGGTGCGGCAGCTCTCCGCCGACAGTATGTTCTCCCCGGCGGGGGTCCCGGAGGGGTGGAGCAGGAAAAACCGCCTGCTGCTGTATCTGGAGCCATGCTACATCGTCCGCAAGCGGCTGGACGGCACCCCCAAGGCCATCGAGAAGATCATTGAGAACATCCAGAAGACCGGGATCGTGCCCGCGCCCATCGCCGACCTGGTCAGCGGGGGCAAGATCGACCTGCCGGAGGATGGCGGCGAGTGGTCCATTGAAGAGCAGCTGGCAGCCGTGGGCGGCGAGAGCGTGGACGTGCTGCTGTCCAAAGAGGCCAACAAAGAACAGCTGGAGATCGCCCACCGCATCGAGCAGTATAACGCGGTCCTGGTGCAGGGTCCTCCGGGCACGGGCAAGACCCACACCATCGCCAACCTGATGGGACACTTTCTCGCCCAGGGCAAGAGCGTCCTGGTGACGAGCCACACGAAAAAGGCGCTGAGCGTCCTGAAGGAAAAGGTCGCGCCGGGGCTGCGGAGCCTGTGCGTGTCGGTCTTGGATGACTCCAACCTGGACATGGAGCGCTCGGTGGACGGCATCACCGACTGTATGTCCAAAACCACATCCCACGAGATGCAGCGGGAGATGGACCGCCTTGCCGGGGAGCGCAGGGACATCATCGCCCAGCTGGCTGCTGTTCGGCGGAAGATATTCGCGAGTTTGAACCGGGAGTGCAGCTGCATGGTGTACAACGGGGAAGAAATTTCTCCCTCCAGGGCTGCGGCGTTCGTGCTGGCCCACGAGAGGGACCTGTCCTATATCCCGGGCAGAGTCCGCCTGGACGCCCCTTTGCCCCTGACGTTTCAGCAGCTGACGGAGCTCTATCGGAGCAACCGGCTGGTATCTCAAGCGGACGAAGCGGAGCTTGCGGCGGACCTGCCCGACCCCGCCGACTTGCCGCACCCGGCGGAGTTCCAGCGCCTCCAGACGGAACTTCGTTCCATGCGCGACCGGCTGAAAGAGATCGAGCAGACGAAAGTGTGGACGATCGATGACCGCCCGCTGGAACAGCAGCTGGACGTTGACGGCCTGGACGGCCTGAACGGAAAAATCACGATCCATTATCCCCAGCGGGACGCCCTGCGGGAGCTTTCCGCATATGTTCAAGGATTTTCCTCCATCGACCCGTGGATGCGGGCCGCCGCGGTGGACGGCAAAAACGGCGGCCCTTATCTCCGCCGCTGGGAGCTGCTCATCGAACAGATCGAAGGGACCTGCCGCTGTGGAGAGACGCTGGTGGAGGAGCAGTTCGGCGTGGAGATCGTCTTTGCGCAGCCCGACCGCGCAGGCGACTTAAAATCGGCCTTCCAGGCCCTGAAAACTGTGCTGGGTCCCAACGGGAAGATCCCGGCCCTCACCCGGATGTTCCACAAGGACTATGTGGCCGCCCACGAGAGCGTCACGATCAACGGCAAGCTGGCCCAGTCGGCGGCGGACTGCGACCTGGTGCTCCACGTGATCGAACTGAAAGAGGCGCGCCGGAAATGCGCCGCCTACTGGGACGAGCTGCTGGGGAGCCACGGCGTTCCGAAGTTCCTGGAACTGGACGCGGTCTCTCCCGAACGCATCGCCCGCAACTGGGTCCCTCACATCCAGAAATATCTGAACTGGTATCAGGAGGACTATGCGCAGCTGCGTGAGAAGCTGACGGCGGCGGGCGTCCCCGCTGACCGGCTGTTTGGCGTCAGTCCGATGGACTCCGACCTGTCCGCCACGGATAAAATTCTGAGTGCCGTGGAGCACACCATTCCTAGGCTGTGCGAGGCCATCGCCCTTGTCCTTGACCTGGACGAGCGGGAGGCCGTCCTCCGGCGGACCGGAGATACGCTGCTTTCGGGGAAACGTGTGAATAGCGCTCTTTGCACCGCGCTGGCAGAGGCGGTCTCAGCGGGCGACACGCAAAGATATGGGGACGCGTTCTCCTCCCTGGAAGAGACGCATGGAAAGTATGCGTTGCAGCGGGAGCGCACGGAGCTGCTGAGCATCTTAAAGCCCATCGCGCCCCAGTGGGCCGACGCGATCCAGAACCGGGAGGGGGTCCACGGAGGGGATACCGTCCCGGATACCATCGAGGACGCGTGGAAGTGGAAGCAGCTCTCCGGCAGGATCGACGAGATCACACGGGAACCCTTTGAGCAACTTCAGGCGGACAGCCTGCGGCTCAGCCGGGAATATCGGGCCGTGACGGCGGAGTATGCGGAGACGTGCGGCTGGTATCACCTTCTGCGCAGAACAGAGGCCGACATTGACATGAAGCAGGCCCTCCAGGGCTGGAAGCAGACCGTCAAGCGCATCGGCAAGGGCACGGGCAAGACCGCTCCGGCCCTGAAGGCCAAGGCGCGGGAGCTGATGGCACGGTGCCAGTCGGCGGTGCCCTGCTGGATCATGCCCATCAGCCGCGCGCTGGAGAGTCTGGACCCCAAAGAGAACCGGTTCGATATCGTCGTCATCGACGAGGCCAGCCAGTCGGACATCTCCTCCCTTGCCATTTTGTACATGGGCAAAAAGCTCATCATCGTCGGCGATGACAAGCAGGTCAGCCCCATGGCCGTGGGCACGGACACGGACAAAATGAGCGCCCTGGAGCAGATGTATCTGAAGGACAAAATTCCAAATTCCCACCTGTACAACGCGAAGACGTCCATCTATGACATTGCGGCTACCACGTTCCAGCCGCTGATGCTCCGGGAGCACTTCCGCTGTGTGCCCGAGATCATCGGGTTCAGCAACATGCTCTCCTATGACTATAAGATCAAGCCCCTGCGGGACGCCAGCAGCAGCGCCCTCCTTCCGGCGGTGGTCAGCTATCGGGTGGCCGACGGTCAGCGCATGGGGCGGCTGAAGACCAATCCCAAGGAGGCCGAGGCCGTCGTCGCCCTGCTGAAGGCCTGCCTGGAGCAGAAGGAGTACCGGGGGAAGACCTTCGGCGTCATCTCTCTGCTGGGGGATGAGCAGGTCAAGGTCATCCAGCGGGAGATCGAGGGGGAGATCGACGCCAAAGAGATCGTCGCCAGGAACATTCTCTGCGGAAATTCGGCAAATTTCCAGGGGGACGAGCGGGACGTGATCTTCCTCAGCCTGGTGGACAGCGGCGACGGGACCGGCCCTCTGCCCATGATGGGCTTCGGCGTGGACGACGCCATGCGGAAACGCTATAATGTTGCCGCCAGCCGGGCGAAGGATCAGCTGTGGGTGGTGCATTCCCTGGACGCAGCCAACGATCTGAAGCCGGGGGACATGCGAAAGCGCCTGATCGACTATGCGGCGGACCCCCACGCGGCGGAGGTACCGCACGGGGAGATCAAAGCGCATGCGGAGTCGCCCTTCGAGCGGGCCGTGGCGGAGGACCTCACTGACCGGGGATATCACCTGGTCCAGCAGTGGGCGGTGGGGGCCTACCGCCTGGATATGGTCGCCCTATGCGGCAAAAAGATGGCGGCCATCGAGTGCGACGGGGAGCGCTGGCACAGCGGCGCTGAGAAGGTCCGGGAGGACATGGAGCGGCAGACGATCTTGGAGCGGCTGGGCTGGCGCTTCATCCGCATCCGCGGCAGCGAATATTACCGCGCACCGGAGAAGACGATGGAACGGGTGGTCTCTCAACTTGCGGCCTTCGGCGTCGAGCCGGAAGCGGCAGAAAATAGTACCATCGACAAGCAGCACGCCTCCGAATTGCTGAGCCGGGTGAAACTTCGCGCCGCGCAGATCCTGGAGAGCAGACGCGACAAGGAGGACCCCATCGACCTGGAGACCATCCAGGCCGCCCTCGACCCCAAGCGCATCGTCCCGCAGCGGGTCAAAGAAAAGAGCGGGCCTGTTCAGATGGTGCTGCCGGGGATGGAAAAGTGATGGTAAACAAAACGGCAAGGCGGGTAACATCCCTGCCTTGCCGGTTTTCTGGGCTTATTGGGTTGAAACCAGGCCTACCGCTGTACCCTGGACGCCTGTTTATCCCGATACATCTCCTGGTCGGCCTGTTCATAGGCCTGGTCAAAGGAGAACTCGCCGCCTTCCACGGTGGAGACGCCGAAGGAGACGCTGAGGGTCAGGTGCTCGTCGCTGCGCTGGGAGAGCTTTTGGCGGATGCGGTCCACCAGGGCGTGGGCCTGGTGGGTACACAGGATCAAAAACTCGTCCCCGCCCACCCGCATGGCGACGTCGTCGGGGGAGACCGCCTCCTGGATGACGTTGGCCACCCGCTGGAGCAGCAGGTCGCCATACTCGTGGCCCAGGGTGTCGTTGGTCCGCTTTAAATAGTTGCAGTCGGCCATGATGAGGCTGACAGGCAGGTCCCCGGCGCGGACGAAGCGCTTGCTGCGGGACTCCATATAGTTGCGGTTGTGCAGGCCGGTGAGCTTATCTTTAAAGGACAGCTCCTCCGTCTGCTTCACTGAGGTGATATCCCGGGTGGTGATGAGCAGAGCCTGGATGTTGCCATAGCCGTCGAACTTTTGGGGGATGAGCATGACGGAGAACCAGGCGTCGTGGCAGTCCTTTACCTCGCAGCCCAAAAACGGCTTGCCTTTCAGGCGCTCCGGCATGGTGTCCAGGTCCAAAAAGTGCATCACGGTGGGGTAGTAGTCCGCTTTTACCTCTGTCTTGCACACGGCGAAGAGAAAGTCGTATGGGTCCCGGTGCTTTTTGAAGATGGCCTTCAGCCGCCCGGACAGGCGGATGGGCTCCAGGGTCATGTTGTCCGTGTGGAGCAGGAAGGTGGAGTTATAGGCGGTGCTGATGGCGTTGATGATGCGCAGTTGCTTTTCCATCTTGTTCATGCTCAGCTTGTCATAGTGGCGCTGGATGGCCAGGATGATGATGCCCACCCCCAGATAGGCCATAAAGCCGAAGGCCAGATAGGCGGTGCGGTGGGTAAAGATGTCCTCCGCCGCGTAGACGGCATAGACATAATAGCTGCTGTACACCCGGCGCAGACCATAGTAGGTGGTGTGCTGATACTCAAATTTGGTAAAGGCCCCGTCCTTCCACTGGATGGTGGAGGCCAGCTGGTGATACTGGGTGGTGCCCAGCTCGTCCACGATGGCGCTGTTGGTGGACAGGACCTGGGTCCCGTCGGTGATGACCAGGGTGGGATTTTTGTCAAAGCTGTTGTTGGTCAGGATGCTGCGGATGGTCAGCTCGTATGGGTCGGAGGCCGGCTTCTCCGTGGAGGCATAGCACAGGATCAGGCGGCTTCCGTCGTCGGTGGCGGTGGCCGCCATGTCATAGGGGACATCGTTCAGGGTCATGTGGTCCACATAGGTCTTCTCCGGGTGGGCCAGAATGTCCTGCATGTTCTTTTTCACTGTGGTCTCACACCACAGGGACAGGGTGTCCTGGTGGTCCATGTCGGCCTGGGCAATGGGCTGGAGGGCGTCGTCCAGGATGACCACGCCGCCTACGTGCTCGGTGTAGATGAACTCCTGCAGAAAGGCGGGGTCGGCCAGCTGCTGGGGGGAGATGAATTTTTTCAGCCCGTCCGCCTTGTCCAGCAGGTCCTGGAGGGCCCGGGCGGAGCTGCCCCTGGTGTAGTTGTCAAATTTCTTGCACTCGGCCTGGACAAAGGCGGTGGTCTCCTCCGCCATTTTATAGGTCTCCGCCAGGTCCTGATACTGGATCATGATCCCCACGCCCACAAAGACGCAGATGCTGACCACCAGGAAAATGCCCACGGCCAGCTGGAGCCACCGGGAAGCTGCGCGCTTAATGATGCACATGGGCGGCCTCCTCTCCTGCGGACGTATACCGCTGATAGATCGTGTCGATGGTGCCGTCGGCCTTCATCTCCTAAATAGCGGCGTCGATGTCCTGGCAGTGGGTGGTGTCGTCGTCCAGGCGGAAGGCCACGGCCAGGTCGGCGGTGAGCATGGAGCCGTCCAGAAAGCGGAATTGCTCCGGGTAGCTGTCAACCACCTCTTGCAGCACGGCCTCGTGGCCGCCTAGGGCCCCGGTATAGCCCTTGACAAAGGCGGTCTCCGCCATCTCAAACGTCCCGCAGGCGTAGATATGCAGGGTGGGGCGGCTGTCGGCGCGGCTGAGCAGCAGCTCTTCGATCTTGGAACCGGCCCGGACCGCCATGCCAGGGCCAGCGTTCAGTTCGTTTAAGTCCTGGTCGGGGCTTTTGATGTCCACGATGGTCCGCAGGTCGCTTTGCAGATAGGCGTCGGTCCAGCGGTAGTCGTCCTCCCGGCCGTTCTTGATGAAGGCGCTCCAGAGACAGTCCACCGTCCCGTTCTGAAGGTCCTCATCCCGGTCCGTCCAGGAGATCTGGATGAAGTCGGCTGATATCCGGCCCTGCGGCAGGCCTCGGCGGCGATCTCCGCGTCGATCCCGGCGCAGTTCCCGTTTTCATCGATGTAGAAAAAAGGCCGCAGGGTGTCCACGCCGATCTTCAGCACCGGGAGGGACTGTTCGCCCTGGCCGGCCTGGGCGTCCGGCGGCGCGGACTGCTGGCAGGCGCACAAAATACCCGCCGCAGTCAAAACCGACAGGACGGCAGGAACGAGCTTTTTTATGGTCTGTTTATTCAAAAATGACCCTCCTAAATGGTCAGGAAGCGCCTGTCCCCAGACGGGTCTGATCGTCTCTCGCCGGACCGGGGTCGATCTGTCCGTGACCGGCGGATATCTTTATTATAGCACACGGACAGAAGATATCCAGCGGCTTTTGAAAAAATATTGGTGAGATTTGGCATGGAGCTGGACATGGTAACAGATGCTTTGATTGTTATTCGTATCTATTTTCTGTTTTTCTTAAATGAATTGAAGGCGGATATGGGGCGGACCTGCGATTGAAGTTTTATGACGCTTGCCCGTCCGGGATATTTTGACTATACTGAAAGGGAAGAGAACAGCCCGACGGGCTTAGAGAATATTGGAGTGAACACGATGATCGACAAGATGCTGGTGCGGGGGGCGCGGGTCCACAATTTGAAGAATGTGGACGTGGACATCCCGCTGAATAGGATCGTGGGCGTCGCCGGGGTGTCCGGCTCGGGGAAGTCCTCCCTGGCCCTGGGGGTGCTGTATGCCGAGGGCTCCCGGCGGTATCTGGAGGCCCTGTCCACCTATACCCGCCGCCGGATGACCCAGGCGGCCCGGGCTTCTGTGGACGAGGTGCTGTATGTCCCCGCCGCCCTGGCCTTGCACCAGCGGCCAGGAGTGCCCGGCATCCGCAGCACCTTCGGCACGGGGACGGAGCTTTTGAACAGCCTGCGGCTGATGTTCTCCCGCCTGGCCAGCCACCGCTGTCCCAACGGCCACTATGTGCCGCCCACCCTGGCGGTGGCCGCCGGGAAGGAGCTGATCTGTCCCACCTGCGGCGCGGCCTTCTGGGCACCCTCTGCCGAGGAACTGGCCTTTAACTCCCAGGGGGCCTGCGAGAAGTGCGGAGGCACGGGGACGGTCCGCACGGTAAATCTGGACTCCCTGGTGCCTGACGACTCCCTGACCATCGACGGCGGGGCGGTGGCCCCCTGGAACAGCCTAATGTGGTCCCTGATGACCGACGTGTGCCGGGAGATGGGGGTGCGCACCGACGTGCCCTTCCGGGAGCTGACGGAGCGGGAAAAAGACATCGTGTTCCACGGCCCGGCGGAGAAGAAGCACATTTTCTATCACGCCAAGGGTTCTAATCAGGCGGGGGAGCTGGACTTTACTTATTTCAACGCGGTGTACACCGTGGAGAATGCCCTGTCCAAGGTGAAGGACGAGAAGGGCATGAAGCGGGTGGAGAAGTTTTTAAAGGAGGAGGTCTGTCCGGCCTGTCATGGCACCCGCCTGTCCGCCGCCGCGAGAGCGCCCAAGCTGCGGGGCATCACCCTGGACGCGGCCTGCACCATGACCCTGTCCGCCCTGAACGACTGGGTGGGGGGCGTCCCCGCCAGCCTGCCGGAGGAGCTGCGCCCCATGGCAGCGAGCATCTGCGAGGCATTTACCGGCACGGCCCGGCGGCTGCTGGACCTGGGGCTGGGCTATCTCACCCTGGACCGCTCCGCCGCCACCCTGTCCACCGGGGAGCGGCAGCGGATGCAGCTGGCCCGGGCGGTGCGCAACCGCACCACCGGGGTGCTGTATGTGCTGGACGAGCCGTCCATCGGCCTGCACCCGGCCAACATCGTGGGGCTGACGGGGGTGATGCACGATTTAGTGGCCGACGGCAACTCCGTTATTCTGGTGGACCACGACACGCAGATTTTGAAAGAAGCGGACTGGGTGGTGGAGATGGGCCCGGAGGCTGGGGCCGGGGGCGGCCACGTCATCGCCCAGGGGACCATCCCCCAGATCAAGGCCGACCCCGTCTCTCAGATCGGCCCCTTCCTGGCGGGACGGGCGGAGACCCGGCGTCCCCGGGCAGCCAAAGAGGACCTGTTTGCCCTTGGC
>URNZ01000041.1 GCA_900549405.1 uncultured Eubacteriales bacterium
GAAGCTCTATGCGAATGGCGTGATCGCAAAGGATGAGCCGGTGAATGTCGTTGTTCCTACCGGCAACTTCGGCAACATTCTGGCCGCCTACTACGCCCGGGAGATGGGCGTGCCCATCGACAAGCTCATCTGCGCCTCCAACAGCAACAACGTCCTCACCGACTTTATCCGCACCGGCGTGTATGACCGCAACCGCAAGTTCTATAACACCGAGTCCCCCTCCATGGACATCCTGATCTCCTCCAACCTGGAGCGGCTGCTGCTGACCCTGACCCAGGACGTGGATGAGGTGAAGGGCTACATGCAGCAGCTGAACGCCACCGGGCGCTATCAGGTCAGCGACAAGGTGAAAGAGAAGCTCCAGCAGCGCTTCTTCGGCTATTGCTGCGATGACGCCGAGACCGAGAAGGTCATTGGCCGCATCTATGCCAAGGACCACTATCTGGTGGACCCCCACACCGCCGTGGCCTTCTCCGCCCTGGAGCAGTACCGCGCCGAGACGGGGGACGAGACCCCCTGCGTGGTGGTCTCCACCGCCAGCCCCTTCAAGTTCTGCGGCAGCGTCCTGTCCGCCCTGGGGGAGAAGGACATCGCCAGCGGTCTGGACGTGCTGGATCAGCTCTCCGAGAAGACCGGCCTGGCCGCCCCCGCCCCTCTGGCCGGGCTGCGCGGCAAGGAAGTCCGCTTTACGACCACCGTGGAGAAGGAGCACATGGTGGACGCGGTGCTGTCCATGTTGGAGTGATCCATGGCCCTTTATGCGATTGGAGACACCCATCTGTCCCTGACCAGCAACAAGCCAATGGACGTGTTCGGCGGCGGCTGGACCGGGTATGTAGACAAGCTGCGTCAGGGCTTTGCCTGCGTTGGGCCGGAGGACACCGTGGTCCTGTGCGGTGACCTGTCCTGGGGCATGAGCCTGCAGGAGGCGCGGGAGGACTTCGCCTTTCTGGACGCCCTGCCCGGGAAAAAGCTGCTGATGAAGGGCAACCACGACTACTGGTGGACCACCGTGTCCAAGATGAACCAGTTTTTTCAGGAGAACAACTTTACCACCTTTGAAATATTGCACAACAACTGCGCCCTCTATGGGGACGTGGCGTTGTGCGGCACCCGGGGGTGGTTTTATGAGGAGGACCGGGGGGAACACAGCGCCAAGATCTTCAATCGGGAGCTGATCCGCCTGGAGACCTCTCTGAAGGCGGCGGGAGAGCGGGAGAAGTTCTGCTTTCTCCACTATCCGCCCCTGTATCAGGGCTATCGCTGTCAGGAGATCATCGACCTGATGAAGCGGTATGGCGTGACCCGGTGTTACTATGGCCATCTCCACGGCGGCAGCCACCGCCTGGCGGTGTCAGGGGACCAGGACGGGGTGGAATACCACCTGGTCGCCGCCGATTATCTGGGCTTCAAGCCGGAATTGATCCTGCCCTGATGAAAAAATATCGAAATTTCTAAAAAATAGTCTGGTCAAACGATAGGATATCTGATAGAATATCGTGACGAAAGTAAAAAGGCGATGTCGTTCCGCCGTTGGAGCGTATGACACGCCGACAGGAGGAATTTGACAAAATGAAGGTCACCAGTGTTGAGAAGAAAGAGAAGAGCACCGTCGAGCTGACCATCCAGGTGGAGGCCGACGCGTTTGAGGCTGCCGTTCAGAAGGCCTATGAGAAGGACCGCAAGAGCATCAGCGTCCCCGGCTTCCGCAAGGGCAAGGCCCCCCGGAAGATCATCGAGGGCATGTATGGCACCGGCGTGTTCTATGAAGAGGCCATCAACCAGGTCTATCCCGGCGCCTATGCCCAGGCCGTGGAGGAGCAGAAGCTGGATGACGTGGGTTACCCCAAGATCGAGATCGTTGAGGTGGGCAAGGACGGCCTGACCTTTAAGGCTCTGGTCTCTGTCCGCCCCGAGGTGAAGCTGGGCACCTATAAGGGCCTGACCGCCGCCAAGGACGTGGCCAAGGTCACCGAGAAGGACGTGGATGAGGAACTCAAGCCCTACATCGACCGGGCCACCCGTCTGGTCAGCGTGGACCGCGCCGCCCAGAACGGCGACACCGTGGTCATCGACTTTGAGGGCTTTGACAATGGCGAGGCCTTTGAGGGCGGCAAGGGCGAGAACTATGACCTGAAGCTGGGTTCCGGTTCCTTTGTCCCCGGCTTCGAGGAGCAGCTGGTGGGCACCAAGGCCGGCGACGAGAAGGACCTGGACATCACCTTCCCCGAGAACTATCACCCCGGTCTGGCCGGCAAGGCCGTTGTGTTCCACGTGAAGGTCAAGGAGGTCAAGGAGCCTCAGGCCCCCGTGGTGGACGACGAGTTTGCCAAGGACGTGTCCGAGTATGAGAACCTGGCCGACTTCCGCAAGAGCCTGGCTGACCGCATCACCGAGCGCCGCACCAAGCAGGCTGAGGCTGATTTCGACAATCAGATCATGGAGCAGCTGGTGGAGAACATGGAGTGCGAGATCCCCGACGGCATGGTGGACGTGCAGCTGGACCGCATGATGGAGAACTATGCCATGGAGCTGCAGAGCCAGGGCTTCTCCATGGAGGACTATCAGAAGATGATGGGCGTCAGCGGCGACGTCATCCGTGACTCCGCCCGTCCCTCTGCCCTGCGCCAGGTCCAGATGCAGCTGGCTCTGACCGCCGTGGCCGACGCCGAGAACATCGAGATCAGCGACGACGAGCTGGAGGCCGAGGTGAACCGCCTGGCCGAGCAGTATAAGATCAAGCCCGAGCAGGTGAAGGCCGCCGTGAACGACGCCGACCTGATCCGCGACCTGCGCCTGAGAAAGGCCAGCGACCTGGTCATCGCCGAGGCCAAGGTGGGCAAGGCCAAGAAGAAGGCCGCCGCCAAGAAGACCGAGAAGGCTGAGGAGGCCGAGGGCGAGGAGAAGCCTAAGCGCACCCGCAAGAAGAAGACCGAGGAGACCGAGGAGCCCAAGGCCGAGTAAGCGCAGCTTACCCAGTCTCAAGCGTAACATGATCACGTCCCGGGGCGGCCCTGCACCGCCCCGGGCGCGTGCGTATTTACATATTGACGGGCACAGGGAGGAATCAACGGCTCTCGCCGGGGGTATACTTTGGTATCACGACCCAAAAAGGAGTAAAAATTATGAGTTTAGTTCCCTATGTAGTAGAGCAGACCAACCGGGGCGAGCGCTCTTACGACATTTTTTCCCGGCTGCTGAACGACCGGATCATTATGCTGTCTGAGGAGGTCAACGACACCACCGCCTCTCTCGTTGTGGCCCAGCTGCTGTATCTGGAGGCCCAGGACCCCGACAAGGACATCCAGTTCTACATCAATAGCCCCGGCGGCTCCGTCACCGCCGGCATGGCCATTTACGACACCATGCAGTATATCAAGTGCGACGTATCCACCATCTGCATCGGCATGGCCGCCTCCATGGGCGCGTTCCTGCTGTCCTCCGGGACCAAGGGCAAGCGCCTGGCCCTGCCCAACGCGGAGATCATGATCCACCAGCCCTCCGCCGGGACCCAGGGCCAGATCACCGACATGGCCATCCACCTGAAGCGGCTGGAGATCGTCAAGACCCGCCTGACCGGCATCCTGGCCGCCAACACCGGCAAGCCCCTGGACGTGGTGCGGGCCGACTGCGAGCGGGACAACTTTATGACCGCCCAGGAGGCCATGGAGTATGGCCTGATCGACAAGGTGATCGACCACCGCTAAAAGAACAGCGGCACGCTGCGGCGTGGGGGAGGGGGTAGCTCCCCCGCGCCCGCAGCGATCTCTCATAGGAATTTTTAAGAGGTGTATCCATGGCACGTAACGACGAGAAGAAAAACATCCGCTGTTCCTTTTGCGGCAAGCATCAGGATCAGGTCCGGCGGCTGATCGCCGGGCCGGGGGTCTATATCTGCAACGAGTGTGTGCAGCTGTGCATGGGCATTCTGGACGACAACTACGAGCCGGTGGACGAACCCGGCAGCAGCGGAATGCCCGACGTGATCCCCACGCCCCAGGAGATCCACACCGTTTTGGATCAGTATATCATCGGCCAGGAGCAGGCCAAGATCGCCCTGTCCGTGGCCGTATATAACCACTATAAGCGCATCTACTTCGGCGACGCCGAGGGGGTGGAGCTGCAAAAGAGCAACATCCTGCTCATGGGCCCCACCGGCTGCGGCAAGACTCTGTTCGCCCAGACCCTGGCCCGGGTGCTGAAGGTGCCCTTCGCCATTGCCGACGCCACCACCCTCACCGAGGCTGGCTATGTGGGCGACGACGTGGAGAATATCCTGCTGCGACTGGTCCAGGCCGCCGACTATGACATCGAGCTGGCCGAGCGGGGCATCATCTACATCGACGAGATGGACAAGATCGCCCGGAAGAGTGAGAATACCTCCATCACCCGGGACGTCTCCGGCGAGGGCGTGCAGCAGGCTCTGCTGAAGATCCTGGAGGGCACCGTGGCCAATGTGCCGCCTCAGGGCGGGCGGAAGCACCCCCACCAGGAGTTCATCCAGATCGACACCAAGAACATCCTGTTCATCTGCGGCGGCGCCTTCGACGGCATCGACAAGATCATCGAGAACCGCCTGGATAAGCGATCCATGGGCTTCGGCGCCGAGATCCAGAGCAAGAAGGAGCGGAACGTGGGCCAGCTGATGAAGGAGATCCAGCCCCAGGACCTGCTGAAGTTCGGCATCATCCCCGAACTGGTGGGCCGTCTGCCCGTCATCACCACCCTGGAGTCTTTGGACCGGGACATGATGGTCCAGATCCTCACCGAGCCCAAGAACGCCCTGGTGAAGCAGTATCAGAAGCTGATGGAGTATGACCAGGTGGAGCTGGACTTTGACGCCGAGGCCCTGAAGGCTGCGGCAGACCGGGCGGTGGAGCGCGGCATCGGAGCCCGTGGCCTGCGGGCCGTGCTGGAGGAGGTCATGACGAAGGTGATGTATGAGGTCCCCTCTGACCCCACCATCACCAAGGTGACCGTCCACGCCGACTGCTTTACCGGCCACGCCGCCCCCGAGCTCACCCACGACCCGGAGCGCACCCAGCGCCCCCGGCTGGGCCGGGCGGCCCTGATGGCCAAAAACGGCGGGACCGGCATCCCCGGCTCCAACGTGGGCTGATCGGGCTGACAGAAGCGCAAACAAGCAGAAGAGACGTCCCGCAGCGCCCCCGGTACGGCGGGCCCGGGACGTCTTTTTGCCATACCCCTGAAGGGAAGTGAATCGACAATGAGTCAAGAATTTGAATTATCCAACGTGTCCACCATGCCGGTCATCGCGCTGCGGGGCATCACCGTCTTCCCCAATGTGATGATCCACTTTGAGGTGGCCCGGGAGATCTCCGTAAAAGCCCTGGAGGACGCCATGTCCGCCGGGCAGCCGGTGTTCCTGGTGGCCCAGAAGGACATCTCGGTGGAGGAGCCCTCCAGCCGGGACCTGTACACCGTGGGCACCATCTCCAACATCCGGCAGATCCTGCGGATGCCCGGGGACAACATGCGGGTGATGGTGGAGGGACACAGCCGCGGGCGGCTCATCCAGCTCACGGAATCCGTCCCCTATTTAAAGGCCCAGGTGCAGGAGATCCCGGAGGAGGAGGCCCCTGCGCGGCCCACCCCCCGGCAGGAGGCCCTGATGCGGGCCACCTATGACCTGTTCCAGGAGTACAGCGAGTTGGCCCCGAAAGTTTCCCCCGACCTGATCGTCCACCTGCTGGCCAGCCAGGAGCCGGGCTATATCGCCGACTATATCGCACAGAACATCGCCATGCGCAGCGACGACAAGCAGAAGATCCTGGAGGAGCTGCACCCGGTGCGCCGGTTGGAGAAGCTGTATAAGCTGCTCCAGCGGGAGGTGGACATCCTGTCCCTGGACGCGGAGATCCAGAGCAAGGCCCGGGAGCAGATGGCCGAGCAGCAGCGGGACTATTTCCTGCGGGAGCAGATGAAGGCCATCCAGAACGAGCTGGGCGAGGGGGAGGGCGGCGACGAGATCGCCGAGTACCGGCAGAAGATCGCCAAGGCCAAGCTCCCCGACCCGGTGCGGGAGAAGCTGAACAAGGAGCTGGGCCGCCTGGCTAAGCAGCCCTTCGGCAGCTCGGAGTCCAGCGTGCTCCACAGCTATCTGGACGTGTGCCTGGAGCTGCCCTGGGGCAAGACCACGAAAGAAAAGGTCAGCGTGGCCGCCGTGAAGAAGGCCCTGGACCGGGACCACTATGGTCTGGACAAGGTGAAGGAGCGCATTCTGGAGTTTGTGGCCGTCAAGCAGCTGGCCCCGGAGCTGAAGGGCCAGGTGCTGTGTCTGGTGGGTCCCCCCGGCGTGGGCAAGACGTCCATCGCCATGTCCATGGCGAAAGCCATGAACCGCAAGCTGGCCCGCATCTCTCTGGGCGGCGTCAGCGACGAGGCGGACATCCGCGGCCACCGGAAGACCTATGTGGGGGCCATGCCCGGGCGGATCATCAACGCCATCAGCCAGGCGGGCAGCTGCAACCCCCTGATCCTGCTGGACGAGATCGACAAGCTGGGCCACGACCACCGGGGCGACCCCTCCTCGGCATTGCTGGAGGTGCTGGACGGGGAGCAGAACGCCACCTTCCGAGATCACTTCTTAGAGGTGCCCTTCGACCTGTCCGACGTGCTGTTCATTACCACAGCCAACACCCTGGACACCATCCCCCGGCCCCTGCTGGACCGGATGGAGGTCATCGAGCTGCCCAGCTATACCGATGAGGAGAAGCTGCAGATCGCCAAGCACCACCTGCTGCCCAAGGAGCTCAAGCGCCACGGGCTGACCCACGCCCAGCTGAAGGTGTCGGACGGGGCGGTGCGGGAGATCGTGGCCGCCTACACCCGAGAGTCGGGCGTCCGCGTGCTGGAGCGCAAGCTGGCCGCCATCTGCCGCAAGGCCGCCATGAAGATCGTGGACGGGGAGAAGACGGTCAAGATCACGGAGAAGGACCTGCACGAGTATCTGGGCGCGCCCCGGTATTTCCCGGAGCGCCAGGCCCTGGAGGAGCGGGTAGGCGTGGTCAACGGCCTGGCCTGGACCTCCGTGGGCGGCGAGCTGCTGGAGGTGGAGGTGAACGTGGTCCCCGGCTCCGGCAAGGTGGAGCTGACGGGCAACCTGGGGGACGTGATGAAGGAGTCCGCCCACGCGGCATTGAGCTTTATCCGCAGCCAGGCCGAGCGCCTGGGCATCCCCCAGAACTTCTATAAGGAGAAGGACATCCACGTCCACTTCCCGGAGGGGGCCGTGCCCAAGGACGGGCCTTCCGCCGGTATTGCCATCACCACCGCCATCGTCTCCGCCCTCACCGGGACCCCGGTGCGCCGGGGGCTGGCTATGACGGGAGAGGTCACTCTGAGAGGCCGGGTGCTGCCCATCGGCGGCCTGAAGGAGAAGACCATGGCCGCGTTCCGAAACGGCATCCGCACGGTCATCATCCCGGCGGATAACGGCAAGGACCTGGAGGAGATCGACCAGACGGTGCGGGGCGCCCTGCAATTCCATCTGGTGGAGCAGGCCGACCAGGTGCTGGCCATCGCCCTGCCCACCCTGATGGCGGGGGAGAAGGAGAACACGCCCAAGGCGGAGCCCGAGGCCATGCTGCCCCCGGAGCGGGGGAGCGCGGCCTCCCGCCTGCGCCAGTAAGGAGGAGCCATGGCTGTCAATTTACAAAAGACGGAGTTTATTCTCTCCGCCGCCTCCCCCAAGGACTTCCTGCGGGACGGACTGCCCCAGATCGCCTTTGCCGGGCGGTCTAACGTGGGCAAGTCGTCGGTGATCAACCGGCTGCTGAACCGGAAGAACTTCGCCCGGGTGGGGGCCGCCCCCGGCAAGACCATCCACATCAACTATTTCAAGATCGACGGGGCCTTCTATCTGGTGGACCTGCCCGGCTATGGCTATGCCAAGGTGTCCAAAAGCGAGCGGGATCGGTGGGGCAAGCTGATGGAGACCTATTTCGCCCACCCGGAGCTGATGACCATGGGCGTGATGATCGTGGATTCCCGGCACAAGCCCACGGCGGACGACTGCACCATGGCCCAGTGGTTCAAGGACACGGGCCGCCCCATGGTGGTGGTGGCCAACAAGCTGGACAAGCTGAAAAAGAGCGAGATCCAGCCCAACCTGGACCAGATCCGTCTGACCCTGGAGCTGGAGGAAGATGTGCCCGTCATTCCCTTCTCCGCCGAGAAGGGGGACGGACGGCAGGACCTGCTGAGCGCCATCTTCGCCGCCGCTGAAGTGAACTGAGCAAAAAGAGATCGCGCCGCCCCGGCGTCTGGAAGCAGATACCGGGGCGGCGCTTGCCGCCTGGAGAAATGATTCTTGTGTTCAGCGGCGGTTTCTGGTATACTATTTTGTGATTTATCCGCTGTTTTTGCGTTTTGCGCTGGAGGTGAGCCGTTGGACGGACCGGTCTACCACCTGGAAGGGGTGGTGAAGGCGAAGGAAGCCGGGATGGAGGACTTTGTGGGCCCCCTGGACCTGATCCTCCATCTGCTGACCAAGAACAAAATGGAGATACAGGACATTCAGCTCTCCCTGATCCTGGACCAATATCTGGCCTGGATGGACCGGCGGCGGGAGCTGGACCTGGAGGTGGCCAGCGAGTTTGTGGCCATGGCCTCTCACCTGGTGTATATCAAGACCCGGATGCTGCTGTCCATCCACGACGAGGAGGCTCTGTCCGAGCTGGAACAGCTCATTGCGACCCTCCAGGCCCACCAGCGGCAGGAGGACTATTTCCGCCTGCGAAAGGTCCTGCCCCAGCTGGAGGAGGACTTTCAGCGGGGCCAAGACTATCTGACCAAGACGCCGGAGGTGCTGACGCCGGACCGGAACGTGCGCTATGGCCACTCCGGGCAGGACCTATATCGGATCATGGTGAATATCCTCCGCCGGGGCGGGGATAAAGTGCCCCCCATGAACGCCTTTCAGGGCATCGTGGGCCGGGAACCCTATCCTGTGGCCCAGAAGGCGGGGGAGGTGCTCCGCCGGTTGCTGGAGCTGGGCTCGGCGGGCCTGCGGGCCCTGTTTCGCCAGGCCCGCAGCCGCACAGAGGTGGTGGCCACCTTTTTGGCGGTGCTGGAGCTGTGCAAAAACCACCGGCTCCATCTGTCCGGCGACGGGGCGGACTGCACCGTGACCTATGTGGAAGACCAGCCGCCGGAGGAGCCGGAGAACCCCGGCTGACCGAAGAGAGGAGGCCGCCTGAATGGAATACGGACAACTGAAGCGCGCCCTGGAGGGCGTCCTCTTTGCCGCCGGGGAGCCGGTGACCGCCCAGCGGCTGTGCCTGGGGCTGGAGACGGACAGGACCACCCTGGACCAGGCGGCCCGGGAGCTGGCGGAGGAGTATGAGCGGGAGAAGCGGGGCGTCCGACTGCTGCGGCTGGAGCACAGCTATCAGCTCTGTTCCGCCCCGGAACAGGCCGCTATTATCCGCCGGACATTGGAGAGCCGAAAGCCCCCCAAGCTGTCTCAGCCCGCCCTGGAGGTGCTGGCGGTGGTGGCCTATTTCCAGCCGGTGACCCGGGCCTATATCGACCAGATCCGGGGGGTGGACAGCGCCTACACCGTGGGCCTGCTGCTGGAACGGGAGCTGATCGAGGAGGCGGGGCGGCTGTCCGTCCCCGGGCGGCCCGTGCTGCTGCGCACCACCAAGACCTTTTTGCGCTCCTTCGGGCTGAGCGATCTGGATGAGCTGCCCACCCTGCCTGACCTGTCCAAAGAGGGGGAGCAGACCACCCTGGACCTGAAGGCAGCCATCCACCGCCTGGAGGAGGAGCAGGAGCTGGAGGCGGGGGCGTCCCCCGGACAGGACCCGTGAGGGGGCTGGCCATCGCCGCCGTCATCCTGGCGTTGCTGCTGCTGATCGGGTTCATCCCCCTGGGCGGCGGCGGGACATATGACAGCGGGGGAGCTACGTTGTGGCTGCGGCTTGGCCCAGTGCGGGTGACGCTGCTGCCCCGAAAGCCCAAAAAGCAGAAGAAAGCAAAGCCCAAAAAGACGAAGCAAGAGCCGGAACAGCCCAAGCAGGCACAGTCGGAGAAACAAAAGCTCACCCTGGGCGGCAGCCTGGCCTATGCCAAGGCCCTGCTGCCCCTGGCCCTGGAGTGTGCCCGGCGGGTGTGGGGGGCCATCTATCTGAACACCCTGTATCTGGAGCTTCAGGTGGGGGCGGAGGACCCAGGGGAGGCCGCCATGGCCTATGGCCGGGCCAACGCCGCCCTGGGGGCCATTTGGACGCCCTTGGTCCGGGCCTTTCATGTAAAGGACGGCCACGCCCGGGTGAATCTGGATTTTGACCGGAAAGAGCCCGCCCTGTACGCCAGGGCGGAGCTGTCCATCCGGCTGGGCCAGGCCCTGTGGCTGGGGCTGTATTTCGGCCTGAAGGCCCTGAGAGCGCTCCTGCGGGTGAAAAACGAGAAAAAACAGCAGCAGAGAAAGGCGGCTTAAACATGGAAAACAACCATCCTCTAAGCGAACTGATGCGCACCACCCTGGACAGCGTCCGGGCTATGGCCGACGCCAACACCATTGTGGGCGCGCCCATCCAGGCGGACGGGGTGACGCTGATCCCCGTGTCTAAGCTGTCCTTCGGCGTGGCCGGGGGCGGCACGGAGTTCACCACCAAAAAGCAGCCCGCCGGAGACAACTCCTTCGGCGGCGGCAGCGGAGCCAGCGCCAAGCTGGAGCCGGTGGCCTTTCTGGTGGTGCGGGAGGGCGGCGTGAAGCTGCTGCCCGTGGCCCCGCCCCCCGCCACCACGGCGGACCGGGTCATCGAAGCGGTACCCGAGGTGGTGGACAAAGTGACCAGCTTTATCAAGGACCAGCAGGACCGCAAGGACAAGGCGGCGGACCTGGCCGACTGAAACTGCCTGCAATAGAAGAGCCGCCGCCCCGCCATACTAACCACATCTGGATCGCTCCCAATTTTTTTGGATATCCCGCCCCGCAGGGGAATGGGAAACCAGAGAATATCACGGGAGCTGGATCGAAAAGGATGTGAGCGCGTTGAAGCGATATGTGTATGCCGCGGCGGCCCTTTTGCTGCTGTGGACCGGGGTACCCCAGGCGGGGGCGGTGGATTGCTCCGCTATATCTGCCGTGGTGATGGAGGCGGAGACCGGGCGGGTGCTGTATGAAAAGCAGGCCCACCAGCGGCGGCCCATCGCCAGCATCACAAAGCTGATGACTGCCTTGGTCGCCCTGGACTCGGGGCACGAGCTGGACGAGGAAGTGACCATCCGGCCGGAGTGGACGGGAATCGAGGGGTCCTCCCTCTATCTGGCTCCGGGGGAGACGGTCCGCCTGGAGACCCTGCTGTATGGGCTGATGCTCCGCTCGGGCAACGACGGGGCGGAGGCCATCGCCGGGTGGTGCGGCGGCAGCCGGGAGGAATTTATTGCCCGGATGAATCAAAAGGCCGCCCAGCTGGGCATGGGGGACAGCCAGTTTGCCGACCCCAGCGGCCTGTCGGATGAAAACCACTGGTCCAGCGCCTATGACATGGCCCTGCTGGCCCGGGCCTGTCTGGCACAGCCGGAGCTTGCCAAGATCGTCGCCACCAAGGCCATCACCCTGGAGGGGCGGGCTTTTGTAAACCACAACAAGCTGCTGTGGCGCTATCCCGGCTGCGTGGGGATGAAGACGGGCTTTACCAAGCAGGCGGGGCGGACGTTAGTGTCCGCCGCAGAGCGGGAGGGGATGACCCTCATCTGCGTCACCCTCCACGACCCGGACGACTGGGCCGACCACGCCGCCCTGCTGGACTGGGCCTTTGCCCGCTTCTCCATGCAGACGGTGGTCCAGGCGGGGGAGACGCTGTGCCGTCTGCCCGTGACCGGCAGTCTGCTGCCCTTTGGTCCCGCCGTGGCGGGGGAGGGGGCGATTCTCTGCCTGGCGGAGGGGGAGCAGCCCCGGCTGCGGCTGGAGCTGGACCGGACTACGCTTGCCGCTCCGGTGGCGGCGGGGGAGAGGCTGGGCCGGGCCATATACGAACTGAACGGCGCGGAGCTTGCCGCCGTCCCTGTGGAGACGGGGTGTGCTCTGCCCGACCTGACCCCGCCCAGGCGGGGGCCGCTGGCCTGGCTGCAAGGGCGGCTGGGCGGCGCTGGGAAAACAATGACCGGAGGATGAACCATGGAAGAGCGGCTGCAAAAACTGATCTCCGCCAGCGGACTGACCTCCCGCCGGGGGGCGGAGGACTGGATCACGGCGGGCCGGGTCACGGTGAACGGCCAGGTGGCCGCCCTGGGAGACAAGGCCGACTTAGCCCGCGACCAGGTGCTGGTGGATGGCCGCCCGCTGCCCCGAAAGCAGGCGGACCGGCGGACCTATCTCATGCTGAACAAGCCCCGGGGCTATGTGTCCACCCTGTCTGACGAGAAGGGGCGGAGAACGGTGGCCCAGCTGGTGTCCGGCTGCGGCTGCCGGGTGTGGCCTGTGGGGCGGCTGGACATGGACTCGGAGGGTCTGCTGCTGCTCACCGACGACGGGGAGCTGACCCACCGTCTCATCCACCCCAGCCACCAGGTGGAGAAGGAATACCTGGTGTGGGTGACGGGGGACGTGGACCGGGCCCTGCCCATCCTGTCCGGGCCTATGGAGCTGGACGGGGAGCCTTTGGCCCCCGCCCAGGTGCGCCGGGGCAGGACGGGCGGCGGCGTGAGCCAGCTGTCCATCGTCATCCACCAGGGGAAGAACCGCCAGGTGCGGCGGATGTGCGCCCAGGCGGGGCTGACGGTGAAGCGGCTCAAGCGGGTGCGGGAGGGCCGGGTGACCCTGGACCGGACCCTGGCCCCCGGGGCCTGGCGCAGGCTGACGGAGGAGGAGCTTGCGCTGCTGCGGTGAAGGCCGGAACGAAATTTTACCGGACACCATGAACAAAACAGCGGCCCATTTCGGGCCAAAAGGGTGCTTTTTGCAGAGAAGATGGAATTCCTGCAAAAAGCACTTGCATTTTTCTGGGGAACACGGTAAGATAACAGTGAGCACTTTTTTGTTTTGTTTTGGAGAAAGTCTGGAGATGATGAAACATGAATCAAGATATTCTTGCGTTGATTCAGGAAAATATGAACACCTTTTCCAAGGGCCAGAAGCGCATCGCCGCCTTTATTCTGGACTCCTATGACAAGGCCGCCTTGATGACGGCCAGCCGCCTGGGAAAGAAAGTGGGCGTGAGCGAGTCCACCGTGGTGCGTTTTGCCGCCGAGCTGGGCTATGACGGTTACCCGGATATGCAGAAGTCCTTGCAAAAAATGATCCGCAACCGGCTGACCTCCGTCCAGCGCATCGAGGTGACCAACGACCGCATTGGCGACCAGGACCTGGTGTCCATGGTCCTTCAGTCGGACATGGAGAAGATTCGTCTGACCCTGGAGGAGCTGGACCGCAGCGCCTTTGACAACGCGGTGAAGGCCATCGTGTCCGCCAAGCGCATCTACATCATCGGCGTGCGCTCCTCCGCCGCCATCGCCTCCTTCCTGGGCTTCTATTTCAACCTGATCTTTGACAACGTGGTCAATGTCACCGCCGGCACCGCCAGCGAGATGTTCGAGCATCTGCTGCGGGTGGGGGAGGACGACGTGGTCATCGGCGTCAGCTTCCCCCGGTATTCCAGCCGCACCGTCCAGGCCATGAGCTTTGCCCGGGACCGGAAGGCCACCACCGTGGCCATCACCGACAGCGAGGCGTCCCCTCTGGCCCCCATCTGCAAGTATACCCTGAAGGCCCGCAGCGACATGGCCTCCTTCGGCGACTCGTTAGTGGCCCCCCTGTCCCTGGTGAACGCCCTGCTGGTGGCGGTGAGCCGGGCGAAGAACGACGACCTGGCCAACACCTTCCAGACCCTGGAGCGCATCTGGGAGGACTATGGCGTGTATGAGAAGGTGCAGGAGTGACGGGCGGACATGATCTGATCGTGGTGGGCGGTGGCGCTGCCGGGATGATGGCCGCCATCTCCGCCGCCCGACTGGGGGCGGACGTGTGCCTGGTGGAGCGCAACCAAAAGGTGGGGCGCAAGCTGTACATCACCGGCAAGGGCCGCTGCAACGTGACCAACCACTGCACCCCGGAGGAGGCCCTGGCCGCCACCCCCCGGAACAGCCGCTTTCTGTTCAGCGCCATGAGCCGCACCACCCCCGCCGACGTGGAGCACTTTTTCACCGACCTGGGGGTGAAGCTGAAGGTGGAGCGGGGAAACCGGGTGTTCCCCGCCTCCGACAAGGCCGCCGACATCATCGACGCGCTGTTTTTCGAGCTGCGGCGGCTGAAGGTCCCCGTGGTCCAGGCCCGGGCCACCGGCCTGAAAACAGAAGAGGGGAAAGTGACCGCCCTTGTCACCGACCAGGGGGAGTTCCCCTGCCGCGCCCTGATCCTGGCCACCGGCGGGGCGTCCTATCCCGCCACCGGTTCCACGGGGGACGGCTATGACCTGGCCCGCCAGGCGGGGCACACTGTTGTCCAGCCCGCCCCGTCTCTGGTCCCCCTGGAGTCTCCCGACCCCTGCTGCGGACAGATGCAGGGCCTGGCCCTGAAAAACGTGGTCTTGACGGTGAAGAACCGGAAAGGTAAAATAGTATACCGTGAGCTGGGTGAGCTGCTGTTCACCCACTTCGGATTGTCCGGCCCCCTGGTCCTGTCCGCCAGCGCCCACATGCGGAGCTTTGACAAGGACCAGTACACCTGTGTCATCGACCTGAAACCCGCCCTGGAGGAGTCCGCCCTGGACGCCCGCCTGGTGCGGGAGCTGACGGCCAACGCCAACCGGGACATGGCCAACGTCATGGGCACGCTGCTGCCCCGGCTGATGATCCCCGTGGTGCTGGAGCGGGCGGAGATTCCCCCGGACCGCAAGGCCCACGACCTGACCAAAGGGGAGCGCCACCATCTGCTGGAGACCCTGAAGGGCTTTCGTATTCCCGTGTCCGGCCCCCGGCCCATCACCGAGGCCATCATCACCGCCGGAGGCGTGAAGGTGGGGGAGGTGGACCCCAAGACCATGGCGTCGAAAAAGACGGAGGGTCTCTACTTTGCCGGGGAGCTGCTGGACGTGGACGCCTACACCGGGGGCTTTAACCTTCAGATCGCCTGGGCCACCGGCCGGGCGGCGGGGGAGAGCGCCGCAGAGCGGCTACAGAACGGCCTGTAAACACAATAAAAGTTTTGGAGCGAAAAGGCATGAAGCATATCAGCATCGCCATCGACGGTCCCGCGGGCGCGGGAAAGAGCACCCTGGCCCGCCAGGCGGCCCAGCGGCTGGGGTTTTTATATGTAGACACTGGGGCCATCTACCGCACGGTGGCCTTAAAGGCGCTGGAGTCGTCCGCTGATCCCGCAGACCCGGAGCAGGTGGTCCCCCTGCTGGATGGCCTGAACGTGAAGATGGACCATGGGCCCGACGGAGGACAGCGGATGTTCCTGGACGGGAAGGACGTATCTGATGCCATCCGGCAGCACCGGGTGTCCGGCGCTGCCTCCCAGGTGGCGGCCATTCCCCAGGTGCGGGAATTTCTGCTGGACTTTCAGCGCCGCCAGGCCCGGGAGCATGACGTGATCATGGACGGGCGGGACATCGGCACGGTGGTGCTGCCCAACGCCGACGTGAAGATCTTCCTCACCGCCGCGCCGGAGGCCCGTGCCCACCGCCGGGCCCGGGAGCTGGAGCTGCGGGGGGAGCAGGCCGACTATGAGACCATCCTCCACGACATCATCCGCCGGGACGAGCAGGACCGGAACCGCCCTGTGGCCCCCCTGCGCCAGGCGGAGGACGCGGTGCTGGTGGATACCACCCGGCTGAACCTGGAGGAGAGCCTGGAGGCCCTGCTGGCCGCCATTAAGGAGCGGACGGACCGATGAACGAGATGGAGAAAAATCCTCAGGACAAGGTCACTGACCGCTGGTTCCACTTCCTCTATGCGGTGATCTGGCCCTTCTTCAACCTGTTCCGGCCCCTGAAAGTCATCGGCCGGGAGAATATCCCGGATGGTGCGGCGGTGCTGTGCCCCAACCACACCACCATCGGCGACCCCTTCTATGTGGTGTTCGCCTTTGGCCGCCGGTACCCCATGCGGGCCATGGCCAAGATACAGATCATGCGGGTGCCCTTCATCGGATGGATCCTGGGCAAGGGCGGCGTGTTCGGCGTAGACCGGGGACACGCGGATATGCATGCGGTGAAGACCGCCCTGAAGCTGCTGAAGGACGGAAACAAGCTGCTCATGTTCCCCGAGGGGACCCGGGTCCGGGAGGGGGAGGATGTGGCGGCTAAAACGGGAGCGGCCATGTTTGCCACCCGCACCGGCGTGCCCCTGGTGCCCATCTATATCCAGCGAAAAAAGCGGCTGTTCGCCCGGAACGCAGTGGTCATCGGCCAGCCCTATCACCCCCAGTACGCCGGGCGCAAGCCCACGCCGGAGGAGTTGGATGCCATCACCGGGGACCTGATGGACCGGGTCCGCGCCCTGGGGGAGGGACAGCCGTGAGCGTCGTGTTAGCCAAATCTGCCGGCTTCTGCTACGGTGTACGCCGGGCGGTGGAGCTGGCGGAGCGGACGGCAGAGGAGGGGCGGCCCTGCGTGATGCTGGGTTCCATCATCCACAACAAGGATGTCATCGCCCGTCTGGCCGAAAAGGGCCTGACGGCGGTGGAGCGGCCTGAGGACGTGCCCGAGGGCAGCGCCGTGATCATCCGCTCCCACGGGGAGGGCAGAGCGGTCTATGACCAGCTCCGGGCCCGTGGGGTGGAGATATTGGATGCCACTTGCCCCAACGTCACCCACATCCATCAAATCGTGGCTCAGGCTGAAGAAATGGGCCGTCAGCCGGTGATCGTGGGCACGCCGGACCACCCGGAGGTGACGGCCATCGCCGGATGGTGCAGCCACCCAGTTGTGGTTTCTGGGGCGGAAGAGTTGGAAAAATGGCTGGTTCAGGACGAAAAACGCCGGAATTTGCCCCTTACTTTTGTATCTCAAACAACGTCCACCCGGAAAATTTGGGATGACTGCGTGAAAAAAGCAAAAAAAGAGTGTACAAACGCAGAATTTTTTGATACAATATGTGGAGCGACATCCAAACGCCAGGAAGAGGCCCATCGGCTGGCCCAACAATGTAGCCTGATGGTGGTCATTGGCGACGGAAAAAGCTCTAACACCAAGCGTCTGGCAGAGATCTGCAAAGAGGTCTGCCCGGACGTGCGCCTGATCGAACGGGCGGCGGACTTAGAGCCATCCGCCTTATCCCAGGCGAATGTGGTCGGCATCACGGCGGGCGCCTCGACGCCTGCGTGGATAATAAAGGAGGTCTATGACAAAATGAGCGATGAAAACATGGAGATCGAAAAGTCCTTTGCTGAAATGCTGGAGGAGTCGATCAAAACTTTAAATACGGGGGATAAGGTCAAGGGCAAAGTCGTTGCGATCACTCCCACGGAGATTGAGGTGGAGCTGGGCGTGAAGTACCCCGGCTACATCCCCCTGTCCGAGCTGAGCGACGATCCCAGCGTGAAGCCCGAGGACGTGGTGAAGGTCGGCGACGAGATCGAGACCTACGTCATGCTGGTCAGCGACCGTGACTGCATGGTCAAGCTGTCCAAGAAGCGCCTGGACATGGTCAAGGGCTGGGAAGAGATCGAGGCCGCCAAGGACAACGAGACCGTGATGGAAGGCTTCGTCACCGAGGACAACAAGGGCGGCG
>URNZ01000042.1 GCA_900549405.1 uncultured Eubacteriales bacterium
GTGTCGGCAAAGGCCAGCTTGATGGCCTCCATCACCTTGTGATAGTGCTCGGCGCTCTCCCGATTTTCCGGCATGGTCATCCCGTCCAGAATGCCCAGGGCCATGAGGACGGTGATGCCGTGGCCGTTGGGCGGGATCTCGCACACGGTATAGCCCCGATAGTTCTGGGTGATGGGCTCCACCCAGTCCGGGTGATAGTGCTCAAAGTCCTCCCGGCAGAAATAGCCCCCCGTCTTCTGGGAGAAGGCCACGATCTGCTCCATCAGTTTTCCCCGGTAATAGCTCTCGCAGCCGGTGGCGGCCAGTTCCTCCAGGGTGTCGGCATAGTCGGGGAAGCGGAAGACGTCTCCGGCGGCATAGGGGGTGCCGTCAGGCTTCATAAAGCTCTTCCACCAGTATTCGTGGGGGGCGGGGTCGGTCTCCATGGCCTTGGCGATGCGGCGGCTGTCTTTGGCCCACTGGCGGGCCACATTCACAGGCACGGGATAGCCCTCCCGGGCATAGGCGACGGCGGGGGCGAACAGCTCGGCCAGGGGCTTGGTGCCAAAGCGGCTGTTCAGGGCGGCCCAACCGGCGGGGGCGCCGGGGACCATGGTGGGCAGCCAGCCCTCCTTGGGCACCTGGTCAAAGCCCAGTTCCCGGACCTTATCGGCGGAGAGGGCCATGGGGGCCACGCCGCTGGCGTTTAAGCCGTAGAGCTTCTGATCTTTTTCTATCCATACCAGGGCGAAGCAGTCCGAGCCCAGGCCGTTGCCTGTGGGCTCCAGCAGGGGCATGGCGGCGGCCATGGCCACGGCGGCGTCCACGGCGTTGCCGCCGGACTTCATCACGTCCAGACCGATCTGGGCCCCCAGGGGGACAGAGGTACAGGCCACGGCCTTTTTGGCATAGACCACGTTGCGGCGGGAGGAGTAGCGATAAATAAGCGGGTCGAAGCGGGGCATACAGCAGTCATCCCTTCTGAAATTTGATTGATAGCTTCAGTATAGCAGAGAAGCAAAGTAAGGGCAAGAGAGACGAAAAAGGGAGCGCCGGGGCGCTCCCTTTTTCATGTGCGATCATCAGGCAGCGGACGGGGAGACGGGGGACTGGGGGTCCTTGTGCCGGGGCTGATAGACCAGCTTTTGATAGGCAATGATGATGGCCAGGATGGCGATGCCGCCGATGTCGGTGAGGGTCTTGCTGTCGATGAGCATCAGTGCTCCGGCCATAGAGGCGAAGCGCAGCAGCCAGTTCAGGTTCCCGAACAGGTGGCCCTCCACGGCGGCGGCGATCATCACCACGCCGATGCAGGAGCTGATGACCACCTGGGTGCCGCTGAGCCATGTCACGTTCTCCAGCAGCAGCTGGGGGTTATACATGAACATATAGGGGATGATGAATCCGGCCAGGGCCAATCGCACCGACTGCCAGCCTGTTTTCATGGGACTGCCGCCGGACAGACCCGCCGCAGCGAAGGAGGCCAGGGCCACAGGGGGGGTCAGGTTGGCGAACATGGCAAAGTAGAAGCAGAACAGATGGGCGGCCAGCTCGGGCTGGCCCAGCTCCACCAGAGCGGGGGCGGCGATGGTGGCGGTGATCAGATAGGAGGGGATGGAGGGCAGGCCCATGCCCAGGATCATGCAGGTGATCATGGTGAACACCAGAGTGAGCAGCACGCTCTCCTGACCGATACGGATGATGGCGTGGGCCACGTTCAGGGCGAAGCCGGTCATGCCGCACACGCCCACGATGATGCCCACGCAGGCGCAGGCGATGGCCACGGAGACGGTGGACTTGGCACCGGAGACAAAGGCATCGCAGATGTCCTTCAGGCTCATGCGGCTGATGGGCCGCAGCTCGGCCACGATGATGGTGACCACGATGGTCCAGAAGGCGCTGAAGATGACCGTTTTGCCGCTCCAGATGAGCATATACAGCAGGAAGGCGATGGGGATAAGCAGATGGCCCCGCTCCCGCATGACCTGGCCGGGCTTGGGCATCTGCTCCTTGGGCAGACCGTTTAGGTGCTCTTTGGTGGCCCGCATCTGCACCTGGACCAAAATACCCATGTAATACAGCAGGGCGGGGATGACGGCGGCCTTGATGATGACTCCGTATTGCACCCCCAGGGTCTCGGCCATGACGAAGGCGGCGGCGCCCATAATGGGGGGCAGCAGCTGGCCGCCCACCGAGGCGGTGGCCTCAACGGAGCCGGCAAACTCCTTGGAGTAGCCCGTCTTTTTCATCAGGGGGATGGTGAAGGTGCCGGTGGTGACCACGTTGGCCACAGCGGAGCCGTTGATGGAGCCCAGAAAGCCGGAGGCCAGCACGGCCACCTTAGCGGGGCCGCCCTTGGTGTGACCGGCCAGGGCGTTGGCGATGTCGTTGAAGAACTGGCCCATGCCGCACTTGTTCATCACTTCGCCGAAGATGATAAACAGGACGATATAGGTGGCGGCCACCTTGACGGAGGTGCCGTAGATGCCGTAGATATCGGTGGTGAGATAGGTGACGACGCGGTGCCAGTTATAGCCCCGGTGCATGAAGAGACCGGGCATATACCGGCCGAATATGGCATAGACCAGGAAGATGACGGACAGGATGCTCAGGGCCGGACCGCTGAGTCGGCGGGAGCACTCCAGCACCAGCAGGATCAGGATCGTACCGAAGATAATGTCAATGGTCTCGCCCTGGAAGCCGGTGGAGATGAATACGGGATAGCGGACGAATACATAGATGGGCATGACCGCCGACAGAGCGAAGCAGATCCAGTCGTACCAGACGACCTTTTTCCGGCTGGACTTTTTAAAGGCGGGGTAGAGCAGGAAGCCGATCATCAGCACCAGTCCCACATGGATGGCGTGGTGCTTGATGTTCACCATCTGTAAAATGCGGATGCCAGAGGCATAGGCCAGGTGATACAGGGTGAAGAACAGACACAGGACATAGACCAGCTTGTTCAGCCAGTCGGCCTGGAACTTGCGGGTGCGGGACTCTTTTTCATATTTCTCCATGATCTCGGCGCCCTTTTCGGCATCGATAGGAGAGGCGTCAGCCGTTGTGACGGCGGTTTTTTCCAAATCAGCCACGGAATAGATACCCCCTTGTTGGAATGATCCTGGCCTCGACGCGGCTTGCGTCGGGCAGGGAGCGGAAGTCGAAAATTTCGGTTCCGTTCAGCGTGAAGGTTTTCATGTACTTGTCAGAGGTGATCCAGTGCAGGGTGGGGAAGAGACTGTTGATGTCCTCCATCCACACCAGGCCGCCCTCCACCCGGGTGGGCACGTCCATCTCGGCGGGGATGCCCGCCCCATAGCCCGCCACGGCGATGGCATCCAGATTGAACTCCAGTCCATCGGTGACGGAGTAATACTCATACCAAGGGATGTGCTCGAAGGAGTGCTCGATCTCCAGGGAGAGCTTGTCGCCCGGGGCGATGGGCCAGGCGGCGATGAGTTCATCCGCCTTGCGGTCCCGCAGCTGGAGCTGATAGCCGCTGGGGATGAGAAAGGCCAGATATCCAGCCAGTACCAGGACGGCCAGCAAAAGCAGCGCCGGGAGAGGGTGTTTTTTCAGTATGTTCATGGTGGTGCCTCAAAGAGAGGGGGTGCGGACGGGCCGTGCCGCCCGCACCCGGGTCAGATGTTGGGAAGCTGACGGAAAATCAGCTGATGTAGCCGTTGTCTCTCCAGAAGGCCTCGGCACCGGGGTGCAGGGGCAGCTGGATGTCGTCCACGCCGAAGGAGATGTCGATGTTCTTGTCGGCGGCGTTGTGAGAGGCCTTGATGGTGCTGATGTTCTCGAAAATGCCCTGGAGCATGTCATAGACCATGTCGTCGCTCAGGTCCTTGCGCACCAGCATGATATTATAGACGAACAGGCCCTCCACGTCCTCGGTGTTGTTATAGGTCCCGGCGGGGATGACGGACTTGGCGTAGTAGGGATACTCGGCCACCAGCTTGTCCCGGCCCTCGCCGTCGATGGGGACGATGACCATGTCATACTGCACGCCCAGGTCCATAATGGTGGAGTTGGGCAGGCCGGAGGTGACGAACACCGCGTCGCACTGGCCGTTCTTCATGTTGTCGATGGCCTCGCCATAGGCCAGATAGTCGGGGGTGATGTCGTCATAGGTGATGCCATAGGCGTTGAGGATCATGCGGGCGTTGATCTCCACGCCGGAGTTGGCCGCGCCCACGCCCACGCGCTTGCCCTTCAGATCGGCCACGGAGTTGATGCCGGTGCCCTTCACGGTGACCAGCTGCACATAGTTGGGCCACAGGCGCATCAGGGCCCGCAGGTCGGAGGCCTCGCCCTTGCCCTCGTAGGCGCCGGTGCCGGTGTAGGCCTGCATCACTGCGTCCTGCATGGCGATGGCGATCTCCGCGTCGCCGTTGAGGATGTTCTGGATGTTCTGGCCGGTGGCGTTGGTGGCCTCGGCGGAGGTCTGGTAGCCATAGTCCTTCAGGGCGGTGGCGAAGGCGCCGCCAATGGGGAAGTAGATGCCGGAGGTGGGACCGGTGCCCACGGTGATGAATTCCTTAGAGCGTTCCTCGGGGGTGAGTCCCTTCACCTCGCCGGCGGACTGAGAGGTGGAGGCGTCGCTGCCCGAGCCGCTGGAAGCGGGGGTGCTGGCGGTCCCGCTGCCGCCATTGCCGCAGGCGGCCAGAGACAGAGCCATGCTGAGTGCCAGTGCCAGGGACAAGAGCTTCTTTAATTTCATCTTCAATTTCTCCTTTACACTAGTTTCTCCGTGTAGGAAACGGGCTGCTTCCCTTTACGCCGTTCATAATATGTTAATATTTTCACCAATGCAAGAAAAATTGCGTGAACGGTAGCAATGGGCGGGTGAACGGGTGTGTGGGGCGGGGAACCGGAATGACATTTTCTGAAAGAAACTGAAATTTTGTGGTACTTTCCCTATTGAAATTACAGTGCCGATTGGTATATTATTTCGTTAAGAAAGCATAAAAAGCCGCCTGTACAGGTGAGACCGAAGGGAAGGAGTATTTCTATGCAGAATAACCTTTTCTTTTCCCTGACGCTGAACATCAGTCTGCTGGTGCTGATGGCCACCATTTTAACGGAGGTGCGCCCCCTGCGGATGATCCTGAAGCGTCAGGATCGCTCGGTGAGCAGCCAGCTGGTGCTGGGGGCCATCTTCGGGGTGCTGTCCATCAGCTGTACTTACACGGGCCTGGCCTTTCAGGGGGCGGTGGTGAACACCCGGGTGGTGAGCACCGTGGCGGCGGGGCTGGTGGGCGGCCCCATCAGCGGCCTGTGTGCCGGGGCCCTCAGCGGGCTGCACCGCTATTTCTACAATCCGGCGGGCTTTACCTCCCTGGCCTGCGGCATCGGCACCTTCTGCTTCGGCGCGGTGGGGGCATTGGGCTGCCGGTGGTTCACCCGCCGGTCCCGGCGCACCAGCGACTTGGTCTTTCTCACTCTGGTGGCCGAGCTGGTCCAGTGCGGCCTGATCCTGCTGCTGTCCAAGCCCTTCGAGGCCGCCGCCGCCCTGGAGGAGGCCATCCTGCTGCCAAAGATCCTGGTGAATTCCCTGGGGCTGATCGCCTTTATGCGTATACTGGACCGGCTGAACCGGGACCTGACCATCGAGCTGGTGGAGCAGCGGGCGGTGGCCCTGCTCATCGCCCAGGAGTGCCTGCCCTATCTCCGCCGGGGGATGGGGGACCGGGCGGCCCTGCAAAAGGCGGTGGACATCGTCCGGGACAAGCTGCCCACGTTCCAGGTGGCCCTCACCGACTGCGGCCAGGTGCTGGCCAGCAGCGGCTGGGAGCTGCCGGAGGGCCAGCTGCCCCTGCCCGCCCGGGCGGCCATGGAGACCAACGACGTCTTCATCCAGCTGGACGGGGGGAAGGAGGCCAGTTGGGCCATTTTATCCGCCCCCCTGCGGGCGGACGAGCGCATCACCGGGGCGCTGCTGCTGCGGGTGCCTGTGGGGCCAAACCTGGTGCTGGACGCGGACCGGCGCACTTTGGTCAGCATGGCGGACTTCTTCTCCGTCATGCTGGAACTGGGGGAGACGGAGCACCAGATCGCCCTGCGCAAGCAGGCGGAGTTCCGGGCATTGCAATCTCAGATCAACCCCCACTTTCTGTTCAACGCCCTGAACACCATCTCCGGCCTGTGTCTCACCGACCCGGACCGGGCCTGTCAGACGGTGCTGGTGCTGGCCAACTATTTCCGCCAGACCCTCACCATCAACGAGCCAGTGGTCACCCTGGAGCAGGAGCTGTCCAACGTGGACAACTATCTGATGCTCACCGAGGCCCGGTTCGAGGGGGCGCTCCACGTCCACAAGGAGCTGCCCGACGATCTGACCGCCCTGCGTCTGCCGCCCCTGATCTTACAGCCCATCGTGGAAAACGCCGTGCGCCACGGCTTTAAGGCGGTGGATGACCGGCGGGTGTCCCTGGTCATCCGCCAGGACGATCAGCGGGCCTATATCCAGGTGAGCGACTGCGGCCCCGGCTTCTCGGACGAGGTGCTGCGCAAGCTGGATGACCCCAACGACCCCACATATACCGGGCTGTTCAACGTGCGCAAGCGGCTGCGGGCCATCTATGGGGACGCCTGTGAGTTTTCCATCCAAAACAGCGATGACGGGGCCACGGTGGCCTTCTCCATCCCCCTGACCCCGCCCCACATGCCGGATACGCTGTGAGTTTTTGGCGTTCCCACCCCCGCAGGGGGTGGGAAACACAGGTTTTAATGAATGAAAACAGAAGAGAAAAGAAGAGCAGGAGGGGGAGAGACATGCGCATTGCGGTCATTGATGACGAAAAATATTCCCGCATCGTGCTGACCCACCAGATCCGCCAGCTGCTGCCCCAGGCGGAGGTGGCCCAGGCGGCCAGCGGGGCCCAGGCCATGGAGCTGTTGGAGCGGCAGAGCTTTGACGTGCTGTTCATCGACATCCGCCTGGGGGACATGGAGGGGACCACCATCGCCGCCCTGGCCCGGCGGCTGATGCCCAGGGCCAAGATCATTTTCGCCACGGCCTATTCTGAGTTTGCCGTGAAGGCCTTTGAACTGCGGGCGGACGACTATATCCTAAAGCCCTTTGACCCGGAACGTATCCGCCAGGCCCTGGAGCGGTGCATGGAGCCCCAGCCGGAAGCGGCCGCGCCCCAGCCCCGCCCCCTCCACCGCATCGCGGTGAGCAGCAACCGCAGCACCACCCTGCTGGACACGGAGGACATCACCTATATCGAGACCGACGGCGTGGGCCGGGGCTGCGTCATCCACACCATCTCCGGCAAGCGGTATAACGACAGCACCCCCCTGGGGGAGTATGAGACCCGGCTGGAGGGGGAACAGTTCTATCGGGTCCACAAGACCAGCCTGGTCCACCTGAAGTATGTGGACAGCATCTTCCCCTGGACGGGCAACGGCTTTGCCCTGCGGGTGCGGGGGGAGGACACCGTTCTGCCCATCAGCCGGGACCGGGTGCGGGAGCTGCGGCGGAGACTGAGCATTTAAGATGGAACTGCGTTCATTTTCTTTACAACAGCCGCCCTTTTCTGTTAAAATAGAGCAAAGACAAGCGAGAACCATTTGCCAGAGAGGACGTGACGCGCTGTGCGATTTGACGCCGATACCCTGATGAACGCCGCCGATATGCTGGGCACAGTGGCCTTCTCCATCTCCGGGGCCATGACGGCCATCCAGCGGGGGCTGGACCTGTTCGGCGTGTTCACCCTGGGCATCGCCACCGCCCTGGGGGGCGGTATCGTCCGGGACATTATCCTGGGCCGGTGCCCTCCGGCGGCCTTTGTGGACGGGGAGTATCTGGTGATGGCCGCCCTGGCCGCCTGGGCGGTGTTCCTCTTCGGGTGGTACACCAGCCGGGGGGAGCGGCCCGTGTCCTTTCGGGACAGTCAGCTGCTGAACGTGTGCGATGCCATCGGCCTGGGGGTGTTCTCCGTCATCGGCGTGCAGGCGACTATCGACGCGGGCTATGTGGAGAACCCCTTTTTCTGCATATTCTTAGGGCTGACCACCGGCGTGGGGGGCGGCGTACTGCGGGATGTGCTCAGCTGCACCACCCCCGCCATCCTCCGCAAGCACTTCTACGCCATGGCCTCCCTGGTGGGGGCGCTAAGCTATTACTGTGTCCGACCCGCCTATCCCAGCGGCTCCATTTTCTTCACCACGGGGCTGGTGGTGTTTTTAAGAGTGATGGCCTATCGCTACCGCTGGGAGCTGCCCAAACTGCCTATCAAAGATATCCCGGAAGTGCAAAAGCCAGAAAACGGTTCGGAAGAATAAAAAACAGGTCCCGGAGCAGTTCTAAACTTGCTCCGGGACCTGTTTTTCTGCGCCCGATGGGGCGTTATTCTTTTTTCTCCGGCACCTCCGGGGGATCGGGCATCTGGCCCTGGGTGGGCTGGACATCCTGAGACTGGCCGGGAGTGCTGTCGGACTTGACCACTTCAGCATCCGCCTGGGCCGCCTGCCGGGCCAGACGGTCCACATACAGGGGGGCGGGATGGCGCTTGCTCCGCCGCCATAAACAGACTGTGGCCGCCAAGGCGATCACGGCGGATAAGGCCGCCAGCAGCTGGGACACCCGAATGGCGCTGCCCTCATAGAGATACAGGCTGTCGGTGCGCAGCCCTTCGATCCAGGCCCGGCCCAAACCGTACCAGAAGACGTAGAACAGGAAGCACTGTCCGTCAAACCGGCGTTTTTTGCCCAGGTGATACACCAGAAACAGGCCCGCCAGATTCCACAGGGACTCGTACAAAAAGGTGGGATGTACCCCAAGATTGCCGGACAGGATGGCCTGATAGCCCGCCTGGTCCACATAGCCCTGGTCCAGCATGTTCCGGGCGATGGACTCCCCGCACATCCGCCAGGGCAGAGTGGTGGGGCCGCCGTAGGCCTCCACATTCATAAAGTTGCCCCACCGGCCAATAAGCTGGCCGATGAACAGCCCGTGGACACCCAGGTCGGCAAAGGCCAAAAAGCTGATCTTTTTCACATGACAGAAGAGGAGCAGCACCACCAGGGAGGACAAGATGGCCCCGTAGATGGCCAGACCGCCGTCGCTGTAGCGGAGGATGGCCCCCCAGTCCAGGCTGCCGTCCGCCCGGCGGTAGAGCCCCAGATTAAAAATGACGTAATAGGCCCGGATGGCCACAAGGGCCACGGGGACGGCACAGATCATCATGTCGGTGATCTGGTCCTCGGTGATGCCGAAGCGCTTGCCCCACTTGCCGCACAGGAACACGGCCAGCAGCAGGCCGCTGGCAATGATGATGCCATACCAATAGACGGGACGGCCCAGCAGGGTAAAGGCCACCCGGTTCAGGGTGAAGGTCAGCCCCAGGCCGGGGAAGGAGACGGTGTGGATCATTGTACCTCCCCCTTGGGCCGGATGACGGCCAGGGCGGTGCGCTCCGGGGTCACCCACCGGGCGATGAGGTCCTGGGCCTCCTGCCGGGTGATGGCGGCAAACAGGTCGGCAAAGCGGAGATAGTCGCTTCCGGCGAAGAAGGCCTGGGCCTGGCCGATGCACAGGTTCTCAAAGGAGTTCAGGCCCCGGACCTTGGCGCCGTAAGCGCCCTTTTTGATCCGCTGCCACAGCTGGTCGTCGATGCCCTCGTGGCACAGGCGCTGGGCCTCGGCGGCCACGGCGTCCCGCACCGCCTGGGGGTCTTTAGATTCGCCCCCGGCGCACAGGAAGGCGCAGCCGGGATAGCTCTCGTAGCCATAGCTGAAGCTGCGGTTGATCAGTCCCTGCTGATACAGCTTGGCATACAGGGGACTGGAGCTGCCCAGCAGGGCCTCCAAAGCCAGCTCGGCCACCAGCTCCTGCCGCTGGCCCGCCTCGCCCTTCTGGGGGGCGTCGCCCTTATAGCCCAGCTGGAACAGGGGGGTGGAAACCTCCATCTCCTCCACCAGCTCGCTCTGAGCGACTTGGTCGGTCTCGGCGGGGCCATAGTCCTTTTGGGCGATGGGCCCGGCCTGCTTGGGCAGGATGTCCCGGGCTATGGCGCACACCTGCTCCGGGTCCACGTTGCCCGCCACGCACAGGACCATGTTGGCCGGGTCGTAGAAGGCCTTGTGGCAGGCGTACAGGGTCTCGGCGGTGATGTGGGAGATGGACTCCACGCTGCCCGCCACGCTGTCCCGGATGGGGTGGTTTTTATACAGGGCCTTCATCAGGTTCATGAACACCCGCCAGTCCGGGTTGTCCTCGATCATGCCAATCTCCTGGCCGATGATGCCCTGCTCCTTGTCCACGCTCTCCTTGGTGAACCAGGGGATGGACACGAAGGAGAGGAGGATGCGCAGGTTTTCGTGGAACTTCTCGGTGGACTCAAAGTAATATCCGGTGATGGCGGAGCTGGTAAAGGCGTTGGGGCTGGCCCCGTTGGCGGCCAGCTCCTGAAGGGCGTTGCCGTCCTCGGTGTCGAACATCTTGTGCTCCAGATAGTGGGCCACCCCGGCGGGGGTATCGTGCCACACGCCGTCCAGGCAGAAGCGCCGGTCCATGCCGCCGTAGTTGGTGGCAAAGAAGGCGTAGCCCTTTTGAAACTCCGGCTTGGGGAAGACGAACACGTTCAGTCCGTTCTCCATCACCTGGTGATACATGGTCTCTCCCACGTGGGGAAATGCTTCCTTATTCATGCTGCCCCTCCTTGCCCATCAGGAAATAGATGGTGTCCAGCTGGAGCTTTTGGGCCGCCTGGGCCACCTGCTCTTTGGTCACGGTCTCCAGCTGGGCGCACAGGGCGGGGATGTCCTCCTCCAGCCCGGCGGCGGACTGGCCCAGCCAGAACTCCTCCTGCCGCCCCTGGTCATCCAGGGTGGCCCGATAGCCGCCGATGACGGTGCGGCGGGCCCCCTCCATCTCCCAGTCTTCAATCTCGCCCCGACGGATCTGCTCCAGCTGGGCCAGGATCTCGTCCCGGGCGGTCTCGTACTTGTCAAACTCGATGCCGGAGGACACCAGCACCAGGCCCTTCATCTTCTCCAGCACGGAGCTGGCGTAATAGCACAGGGACAGCTTCTCCCGCACGTTCATAAACAGCTTGGACAGGGTGGTGCCGCCGAACACGGCGTTGCACAGCACCATGGCGGGGTAGTCCTCCTCCCAGCAGGTCACGCCGCCGGTGCGGAAGCCCATGGCCAGCTTGCCCTGGGTCACGTCCAGGGCCTCCTCCACGATCTGGGGCTGGGTCCCGGCGTTCAGCCGCACCTCGCAGTCTGGGACAACACGGTCCGGGTTCACCGGCAGGGCGGCCAGGGCGTCATGCAGGGCGCGCTCCACCCGCTCCGGCTGGGCGGAGCCGGAGTAGTAGACCTCAACTGCCGCCGTGTTCAGCAGGGCCTGATACCGCTGCCACAGGCTGTCCGGGGTGACGGACGCAGCGCTAGTCTCATCGCCCAGCTTGTCCACGCCGAAGGCCTCCTCCCGGCACATGACCTGGGCCAGGCGGTGGCTGGCATACACCCGCTTGTCGTTGATTTGGCCCCGGATGCGGTCCAGCAGGTTGGCCTTCTCCCCGGCCACATAGTCGGCCCGGAAGACGCCGTTTTCCGTGGCGGGGTCCAGCAGCACCTGGCCCAGCAGGGCGGCGGCGGACTCCAGGATGGGCTCCCCCTCCAGGGTGTAGGCGTCGTCCAGGAAACTGGCCACAAAGCCCACGCACTGGGTCTCGCCCTTTTTGCGCACCACGGGCTCGATGGCTCCGCCATACAGCTCGTCCAGGGCGGCGGACATGGACTCCATATCCGGGTGGGTCCGGGTGCCCCGGCGGAGCACGGCGGGGATCAGGGAATTCTCCGCCGCCGTGGCCCCGTCCAGGGGGGCCATCAGAGTGACGGACAGATACGCGCTTTTGAATTGGTTGGTGTGGACCGCGCGCAGCCACACGCCGGGGAACAGCTCCCGGCGCTTCACTTCAGACATAAACACGATTCCTTTCTTTTATGTCACGTGGGACCGGCAGGCGGGCCCACGGCATACTCCAGTGTCTCTCATCATACCACGACCACGGGCAGAAAGTAAAGCGCGCCGCCGCATTTGTCCGCCGGGCCGAGGGTGATCCCGTTTTTCACCAGTCTGCCCGTTGGGGCAGATGCCTATACCGAACGGGCTTTTTTAAAAGAACTTTGCCGCAAACACTTGATTTGCGCCCGGTTATCTGGTATTTTATTAGGAGCGCAGATCAAATACACGCAGCGGTATCGAAGTGGTCATAACGGGGCTGACTCGAAATCGTGTCGGTCGCTTTCCGGGGTGACCTCGCAAACCCTTGATACTTCGGGCTTCTTCCGCTTTTCTACACTTTTTCAAAACTGAATATCTACGGTTTTTCTACGCTTTGTCTACGATTTCTACACTTGGTTCTCAATCATCCGGAAACCCGCAAAGCCTTGAAAATACAGCATGGAGATGTATCGAAGTGGTCGTAACGAGGCTGACTCGAAATCAGTTGACGGGTCAAACCGTCCGGGGGTTCGAATCCCTCCATCTCCGCCAGAGCCTGCAGTGGTGATTCCACTGCAGGTTTTTATTTATGCCAGCTGTTCCTCTTTTTCAGGGCGGTTGAACATCCCGTTCATGGCGTTTGCCGAAGCCTCCTGTGCCGAGTAGTCGAGATGTGCATAGATGTCTGCCGTGGTGGAGAAGGTACTGTGCCCCAGCCAGATTTGGATCTGCTTCATGGAGATACCGTTGCTGAGAAGCAGGCTGGCGCAGGTGTGACGAAGATCATGGAAGCGAACCTTGCGAAGCCCGTACTTCTCGATGAGCCACGAGAAATGCTCCGTTACATAGTTCGGGCGTAGAAGTTTTCCGCACTGATCAACGCAGATGTAGTCGAGGTAGTCCCGGCAGTAACTTTTTTTGAAGAGTCTCCGGTACATCTCCTGCTTCTCTTTCTCCTCCAGCAGGATGATTCCTACTGCTGGAATCAGAGGTAGTGTTCGGAAGCTGGATTTGGTTTTCAGGACATCCTCGCCCATCGGAACGAACTTTCCATCCACCTCTGCTTCGATGACCTTGTGACTGATGGAGATTGTCTTGTGTTCCATGTCGATGGCACTCCACCGCAGTCCGAGAACTTCGCTTCGCCGCAAGCCATAGTAGGCAGCAATTTTTACGCACAATTCCAGCGGGTCACCAGACACTGCGTCGAACAGGGTAAGCATCTCTTCCTCGCTGTAGAAGCTACCGTGGAACACATTCTTCTTGGGACGGTCTACCTTGTCGGCAGGATTCTTGAGCAGGATATCCTTCTTAACCGCTGTCTGAAGAGCCTTTCGGATGATTGCGTGATAATGAATGACCGTGTTTGTCGTGCAGTCGTCCGCCAGAATACTCTGGTAGAAGTCCTCAATGTGCTGTGGGGTCACTTCCCGCAACTGGAGTCCCAGCGGCGTGAAGTATGGCCGGATTCTTGCTTTAATCATATTAGAGTAGCTTTGGTAGGTCGCCGTTGCAAGTGAGCTGCGGGTCGATTGAAGCCACTTTTCCATGTACTCGGTAAACGGGAGCAAGGCATCGGGATGCGTATTCTCGGCAAGCTCCTTTGCTTTTGCCTCTCGTTCCAGCCGTTCTTCTTCCTCCCGCTCATACTGGAGCCGGATTTCATCAAACGCTTTCTGGGCTTTGCGTGCGCTGGTTCCCTCGACGGGAAGTCGCATGGGTACCCATTTACATCTGCGGCGGCCATTGACCTTCAGGTAAAGAACCGCATAGTAAAAACCGTTTTTTTGCTGCAGGCAGCCTGTTATCATAATGTCCTCCTATTCTATAACAGGTAGTCGTATTGCCCGCCATTGACATCCCAAACATACCACAACACTTTGGGAATAGCTATATTCCAAGTGGAGAAATACCACTCGACTTTTCTACGCTTTTCGGCAAACGACCTCTTGTTTTCTGAACGATCTGCCAATTCGGCTCATGATAAATTGATGCGACACATATCCTCACCCATCAGGTACTCGATTACACATACCTTCGGGATCTTGTAGGCTCTGCCTACCTTCTGCTGTGTGACGCCTTCTGCTTCAGCGATTTCGCTCTCTGTTTTCCCTTCGATGCAATACTGCCGGAGTCTGTAAAACTGTGCCCCAGTCAGTATGCTTCTGATCCCAGAAACCGCCGCCTCCGCACAACGAACCTGATCTTCTCTGACCTGCCTTTCCTCTGCCAAAGCATCCTCATTGGGAACAGCAAGGGCGGCTTCCGGAACCATGTCCATAGATGTGGTGTGGTCGCTTTCCTCCACATCGCTTTTGTCCTCTGCGTGAAAGTCCTGGTCCGACCACCTCTTCCAACGGCGAAACTCTGCTTCATCGGTGAAATCAGCGCAGGTCAGGCAGATCAGATTTCCATCGGCGTCTGGAAGTACAATGGCGTCTGGATTTTTCTTGTTCAGTGCGTAGATGCTCCGTCTGTCATACATTTTTGGTTCCTCCATATTCTGAAATCTGTTGGATGTAAATTTCAGAACACAGGAGGGCTACGGCAGCGAGGCTGCCCAAAGGGCGCAAAAAAGCCCACAGCGACACCGCTGTGGGCATAAGGATATTCGAGGTTAGTGGTGGTGGGCGGGGGAGGCATATCCTCAAAAGACCGCAAAAAGTCAGGGCATCCGATGCCCGTACTTAGAGGGATGAGTGTGGGCCGCCTTTGGACAGCGTCGACAGTGCCGCAGATGTGAGGATACCTCATAAGAACCGCCTGTCCCGGCTTGGAGCCATGTTTTTTCATTGTCGTGCAGGTTCGGCCTCTCCGCTCAAAGCAGGAGATCACGACAGAAAAGCGGAGAGATTGCTGTATCGCAGTCTCTCCGCTTTCGACATGGATGGCTGTTCAGAAGCTCTGAACAGGGGAAGGTATCAGATGGTGTGTTCTCAGTGGCCGAATGCCTACTGGATCTTTCTTAGGCGGATATAAAATGCTGCTTCAACTCCCATGTTTGTTGCCTGCCGATTGGCCTCTTGCATCCTACATTTTGCTGACAACAGTCCTGATATCTACCACTATAAAGGCTATCCCTCGCTTATTCATCTGCCTCCGATCATCCTTCTGGTAATCGCTCAATTGTATGCTTCCGTCGATAGCTGGACCATAGTTGAAGTCCACTGGGACAAACGGGCTGGTAACGTCACATAGCTGCCGCGTTCAGCCGGATGCATCTGTTCCTGTGTTCATTTTTGAAATGATGTCAGAGAGGAAGCTGTCTGCGTTCCCGGATCTCAGGTCCTTTTTCTGAAGCAGCAGCGCGCATTCATCGTCGCAGACCACAAGCCACAGATGCAATGATTCAAAGGCGCTCTTTATCCGTGTATAAGAGAGATGTTCTTCGTTCTCCTCCGCGCAGATCGTTATGCCGGCATCCTCGAAGCGAATGGTGGTTTTGAGCTTTTCCCAATCAACGGTCCGCCGCAACTCCAGCGCTTTCTGCGCCTCCTTTTTGCAGGACGCCGGTATGCGCGGCGGCGTTCTTCCGCGAGCAAGGGCAAACTCCAGCAGGCCTGCAATGATCACGGCTCCGCCCACAATGATCACATCGGTGGTTCTTGGCGGCATCAAGCCGAGAATCAGCGTCAAAAGGCCCAGCGCCAGCAGGAACACGCCATAAATGCGGTAGCGCACTGTCCGCTTTTCGCGCGTCGGGCCTTTCGGGCCTTTTGCAGCGTGAGTTCTGATGCGGTCTATCGCATTCCACATAGCGGGGCAGCGCCGCCGGCTCTCAGCTTCCAAATGCCGGTGCAGCAGTTCTGCGGTTTCTCTGTCCACAGCGGGATCATCGTAGTTGCTTATTTGAAAAAGATACATGTGCTTCTCCGTTTCGAGAGTGGCAGAAAATTCCATTCACAGCATATCGGACTGCCACCGGGCAGTCCGATATGCTGTGATGTGCTGATAATTCCTTGCATGAGAACTGCCGACCGCCTGCGTCCTATTTTTCAAACAGGTACAGCAGGTATCCGTAGCCCTCGGCCTCCATTTTTTCATAGGGGACGAAGCGCAGGGCCGCGCTGTTGATGCAGTAGCGCACGCCATTGGGGGACTCCGGATCGCCGGTGAACACATGACCAAGGTGAGAATCTCCGGCACGGCTTCTGACCTCTGTGCGGCGCATGCCGTGGCTCAGGTCCTCCAGTTCCACCACGGCAGGCTCTTCAATGGGCTTTGTGAAAGCCGGCCAGCCGCAGCCGCTCTCGTACTTATCCGTGGAGGAAAAGAGCGGCTCGCCGGTGACGACATCCACATAGATGCCCTTTTCAAACTTATCCCAGAACTCGCCTGTGAAAGCGCGCTCTGTGCCGCTCTCCTGCGTAACACGGTACTGCTCCGCCGTCAGCTTGTCCCGGATGGATTCCGCCGCGGGCTTCTGATAGTCGCCCGGATCGATGCGCAGCCGGGAAAACAGCTCCATCTCCGCGCGCGGGATGTGGCAGTAGCCGTTCGGGTTCTTTTCGAGGTAGTTCTGGTGGTACTCCTCGGCGGGGTAGTAGTTCTTGAGTGGGCCGATCTCCACGAAGAACTTTTCACTGCGTCCCCGCTCGATCTCCGCGATGCGCTCCACCGTTTCCTTCGCGCTTTCGTTGGTGTAATAGACACCGGTCTGATACTGGCTGCCCCGGTCGTTGCCCTGCCGGTTCTCCACCGTGGGGTCGATCACATAGAAGTAGGCCAGCAGCAGGGCGTCGAGACTCACCTGTCCGGGGTCATACTCCACCCGCACGGTCTCTCGAAAGCCGGTCTCGCCCTTGCAGACGGTCTTGTAATCGGCGTCCGCCTCGCAGGTGCCGTTGGCATATCCGCTCTCGGCATCGATGACGCCGGGGATGGACTGCATCAGCTGTTCCATGCCCCAGAAGCAGCCGCCCGCCAGATATATGACATTTTCCGTGGTATCCATATACATGCTTCCTTCACCGGACATATCAGAGGGCTGTCCGGTCATTTCCTTCTCGTCCGTTTTCTGCGGCATATTTTTCTGCCCGGCAGTGCAGCCGCTCAGCAGCAGTACCGCGGTGAGCAGAAGCGGCAATACTCTCCGATACATGGTGTTTCCCTCCATTCTGAGATGATAAATTCGTTTGTCAGCCCATATCGGCGGCAAGAGCCTGGTCGATGAGCTTTTGCAGCGTCTCCGCCTGCTTCTTTTCCGTGATGGCGCCTACGATGGGTTCACCCACGATATTGCCGCTGCGGTCGACCACATAGGTGGTGGGATAAGCAAAGATGTTGGTAGTAAACTTTCCCGCCTCACCATCTGAGTCAAAATACACATTCTGATAGGTGGCGCCCTTCTTGGCCAGCACGTCCTTCGCCTCGGAAATCGCTGCCTCGTCGCCGTCCAGCGTGAAGGTGTTGACGCCGATGAGGGAGCCGCCCTTCTCCGCGAGTTCCTTATTCAGCGCGTCCAGCTCGGCAAGCTCTCCCACGCAGGGATTGCAGGTGGTGAACCAGAA
>URNZ01000043.1 GCA_900549405.1 uncultured Eubacteriales bacterium
CGAGCCGCAAGGCATGATTCGGTGAAACTCCGAAGCCGACAGTATAGTCTGGATGGAAGAAGATGTGCGTATGGCAGGATAGACCCGATTTATCCCCGTTCAAGCGACCTTGGCTCTGGAATTTGAATTCCAGAGCTTTTTTGTTGCCGACGGGGAGACCGGGGGACTTACCGCCGTTTCCCCGCCCTGGACATTTCGGTCCGGGGCGTTTTTCGTCCCCTGAAGGGAGCGCGGCAGCATGACAGAAGCGGACAAAAATTACATGGCGCTGGCCTTAGAGCTGGCGGAGCGTGGGGCGGGGTGGACCAGCCCCAACCCCATGGTGGGGGCTGTCATCGTCAAGGACGGGGCCATCATCGGCCAGGGCTATCACGCCCGGTGCGGCGACCTCCACGCCGAGCGGGCCGCTCTGAAAAACTGTACTGGCGACCCGGCGGGGAGCACCTTGTACGTCACCCTGGAGCCCTGCTGTCACCAGGGCCGCCAGCCCCCCTGCACCGACGCCATCTTGCAGGCGGGCATCGCCCGGGTGGTAGTGGGCTCCCCCGACCCCAATCCCCTGGTGGCGGGGAAGGGCGTTCAGATCCTGCGGGACCACGGCGTGCAGGTGGAGGAGGGCGTCCTCCGAACAGAGTGTGACCGGCTGAACCGGGTCTTTCTCAAATACATCCAGACCGGGCGGCCCTACGTCATCATGAAATACGCCATGACTCTGGACGGCAAGATCGCCGCCTACACCGGGGCCTCCCAGTGGGTGACGGGGGAGGAGGCCCGGGCCCACGTCCAGACCCTGCGCCACCGGTGCCGGGCCATTCTGGTGGGGGTGGGCACGGTGATCGCCGACGACCCCAGGCTCACCTGCCGCCTGCCCGGGGGGCGGGACCCCATCCGGGTCATCTGTGACACCCGCCTGCGCACCCCCCTCACCGCCCAGGTGGTGACGAGCGCCGGGCAGACCCCCACCTGGATCGCCACCTGCTGCGCCGCCCCGGAGCGCCTGGCCCCCTATGAGCGGGCGGGGTGCAAGATGCTGGTGCTGCCGGAGCGGGCGGGCCGGGTGGACTTGAACGCCCTGATGGACTGCCTGGGCAGGCAAGAGGTGGACTCCATCCTGCTGGAAGGGGGCGGCACTTTGAACTGGTCAGCCCTGGACCAGGGGGTGGTGGACGGGATAATGGCCTATGTGGCCCCCAAGCTCTTTGGCGGGCGGACGGCCAAGACCCCGGTGGAGGGCCGGGGGGTGGACGCCCCGGCGGCGGCCATTCCCCTGAAAAACACCACGATCACCCAGATCGGGGCGGACTTTTTGTTGGAGAGCGAGGTGGACCGGGATGTTTACCGGCATCATTGAGGAGCTGGGCACCGTGGAGCGGGTGACCCGGGGCCGGGTCTCCGCCGTGATCGCCATCCGGGCGGAGCACATTTTAAGCGATCTGAAGATCGGGGACAGCGTGGCGGTAAACGGGGTGTGTCTCACAGCCACCGGCCTCACCGGCCACGGCTTCACCGCCGACGTGATGCACGAGACTCTGGACCGCTCCGCCCTGGCCGGCTTAGGCCCGGGCAGCCGGGTGAATCTGGAGCGGGCCATGGCGGCCAACGGGCGCTTCGGCGGGCACATCGTGGCGGGACATGTGGACGGCGTGGGGACGATAGCCGCCATCGAACAGGATGACAACGCCATTTGGTTTACCATAACTGCCCCGGCGCAGGTGCTGCGCTATGTGGTGGAGAAGGGCTCCATCGCCATCGACGGCATCAGCCTGACGGTGGCCCGGGTGGAGACGGACCGGTTCGCCGTCTCCGTCATCCCCCACACCGCCGCCGTCACCCTGCTGGGCCAGCGCCGGACGGGGGACCGGGTGAATCTGGAGAGCGACCTTGTCGGCAAGTATGTGGAGCGCCTGCTCCGGACCACCCCGGAAGAGAAGCAGCAAGAGAGCAAGTTGACCATGGAATTTCTGTCACAGCACGGATTTTAAACGAAAGAGAATCCCTCAGTCATCGCCGTCGGCGCTGACAGCCCCCTTTCACAAGGGGGCCAAAGAGGAGAAGCGGAGGATATCAAAATGAGTCAGTTCAACACGGTGGAGGAGGCCCTGGCCGACCTGCGGGCGGGCAAGATCATTCTGGTCACCGACGACCCGGACCGGGAGAACGAGGGCGACTTTATCTGCGCGGCCCAGTTCGCCACCACGGAAAACATCAACTTTATGGCCACCCACGGCAAGGGCCTCATCTGTATGCCCATGTCGGCGGAGTTTGTGGAGAAGCTGCAGATTCCCCAGATGGTCTCGAAAAACACGGACAATCATGAGACGGCCTTCACCGTGTCCATTGACGGGGTCAACACCACCACCGGCATCTCCGCCGCCGAGCGGTCCATGACCGCCATGGCCTGCGTGGCCGAGGACGCCCGCCCGGAGGACTTCCGCCGCCCGGGGCACATGTTCCCCCTGCTGGCCAAGCCCAACGGTGTGCTGGAGCGGGAGGGCCACACCGAGGCCACCGTGGACCTGTGCCGTCTGGCGGGGCTGAAGGCCTGCGGACTGTGCTGCGAGATCATGCGGGAGGACGGCACCATGATGCGTACCCCCGAGCTGATGGAGCTGGCGGAGCGCTTTGGCCTGACCTTTATCACCATCAAAGATTTGCAGGAGTACCGCAAGTGCCACGAGAAGCTGGTGGATCAGGAGGCCGCCGTCCACATGCCCACCAAGTACGGAGATTTTACCGCCTATGGCTATGTGAACCGCCTGAACGGCGAGCATCATGTGGCCCTGGTGAAGGGGGACATCGGCGACGGAGAGGACGTGCTGTGCCGGGTCCACTCTGAGTGCCTCACCGGGGACACCTTCGGCTCCCTGCGCTGCGACTGCGGCCAGCAGCTCTCCGCCGCCCTGACCCAGATCGAAAAGGAGGGCCGGGGCATCCTGCTGTACATGCGCCAGGAGGGCCGGGGCATCGGCCTCATCAACAAGCTGAAGGCCTATGCTCTTCAGGAGCAGGGCATGGACACCCTGGAGGCCAACCTGGCCCTGGGCTTTGCCGCCGACCAGCGGGAGTATTACATCGGGGCCCAGATTTTGCGGGACCTGGGGGTGAAGAGCATGCGCCTGCTGACCAACAACCCGGACAAGCTCTATCAGCTGGCGGAGTTCGGTATGCGCATCAACAGCCGGGTGCCCATCCAGATGGACGCCAACGCCCACGACCTGTTCTACCTGCGCACCAAACAGAAGCGGATGGGGCATCTGGTGAATTATTAAAAGAATCGTGGTGGAATCCCTCAGTCATCGCCTTACGGCGCTGACAGCCCCCTTTCACAAGGGGGCCTGATAGGTGCGGAAAACAGCCCCCCTTGTCAAAGGGGGGAGACCGCCGAAGGCGGTGGGAGGATTCCATTTTGACAGATCAAGAGACAAAAAACAGCAAAGGAGCAGATCATATGAAGACATTTGAAGGAACGCTAGTCGCCCACGGCATGAAGGTTGGCATCGTGGCCGCCCGGTTCAATGAGTTCATCACCAGCAAGCTGCTGTCCGGGGCCATGGACGGCCTGCTGCGCCACGAGGTGCGGGAGGAGGACATTCATGTGGCCTGGGTCCCCGGGGCCTTTGAGATCCCCGTCATCGCCGCCAAGATGGCCCGCAGCGGCAAGTATGACGCGGTGATCTGCCTGGGCGCTGTGATCCGGGGCAGCACCAGCCACTATGACTATGTGTGCAACGAGGTGTCCAAGGGCGTGGCCTCTGTCTCGTTGGAGACCGGTGTGCCCGTGATGTTCGGCGTGCTGACCACCGAGAACATTGAGCAGGCCATCGAGCGGGCCGGGACCAAGGCGGGCAACAAGGGCTATGACTGCGCCCTGGGTGCCGTGGAGATGGTGAACCTGATCCGGGAGATCGACGCCTGACTTCATACGCAAGACAAAAAATATCCACAGGACCGGCTGGTCCTGTGGATATTTTTCTGAGATTTTTGGGCGAGAGGGCTTACAGCGCGTCCATCTCGTCCTGGTTTACCACATGGATGCCCTGCTTGGTGAGGGCGGCCTCGGCGGTGGCGGGGTCCTCCACACGGAAGATCATATAGGCGTGGCTGACGTCCTTGCCGCCCAAAAAGGCGTACATATACTCCACGTTCACCCCGGCCCCGGACAGGACCCGCAGCACCTGGTCCAGACCGCCGGGGGCATCGGGAATGGCGGCCCCCACCACGGGGGTGACGGAGTGGACATAGCCCGCGTCCTTCAGTGCGGTGGTGGCCTCGTACACCTTGTCCACGATGATTCGGACGATGCCGAAATCCTTGGTCTCGGCCAGGGACAGGGCCCGCATATCCACGCCCTGTTCGGCCAGCACCTGCGTCATGGCGCTCAGGGCGCCGGGCTTATTCTCCACAAAGACAGAAATCTGTTTGATGCTCATCCTGATCTCCTCCTCGTTTTAAATCTTACGATTGTCGATGACGCGCACCGCCTTGCCCTCGCTGCGGACGATGGACTTGGGGGCCACCAGAGTGACCTTGGCGGCCAGGCCCAGCATGGCGCGCAGACCGTCCACCAGCTGCTTCTGGCGGCGCTCGATCTCGCCCACGTTGTCGGTGAACATCTCGGGGGTCATCTCCACATGCACGTCCAGGGTGTCGGTGGATCTCACCCGGCCCACGATGATCTGATAGTTGGCGGGGTAGCCGTGGTTGAGCAGCACCGTCTCGATCTGAGAGGGGAACACGTTCACGCCCCGGATGATGAGCATATCATCAGAGCGGCCCATGGGCTTGCACATCTTCACCAGGGTGCGGCCGCAGGAGCACTTCTCCCGCTTGAGGATGCAGATATCCCGGGTGCGGTAGCGCAGCAGGGGGAAGGCCTCCTTGTCGATGGAGGTGAACACCAGCTCGCCCTTGCTCCCCTCGGGCAGCACCTCGCCGGTCTCGGGGTCGATGATCTCGGCGATGAAGTGGTCCTCGTTGATGTGCATCCCGCTCTGAGCGGAGCACTCAAAGGCCACGCCGGGGCCGGACAGCTCGGTGAGGCCGTAGATGTCATAGGCCTTGATGCCCATCGTCTTCTGGATGTCCTGGCGCATCTCCTCGCTCCAGGCCTCCGCACCGAAGATGCCCGCCTTCAGGGGAATCTGGTCGGGGGTCATGCCCATCTCGTGCATACTCTCGCCCAGATAGGCGGCGTAGGAGGGGGTACAGCACAGGATGGTGGTCCCCAGGTCACGGATGAACTGGATCTGACGGTCGGTGTTGCCCGAGGAGATGGGCACGGTGAGGCAGCCCACCCGCCTGGACCCCTGGTCCAGGCCGATGCCGCCGGTGAACATGCCGTAGCCATAGGCGATCTGACACACGTCCTCCTCGCTGCCGCCCACGGCGGTGATGGCACGGGCGCAGCAGTCGGTCCACAGGTCGATGTCGTGCTGGGTGTAAAAAGCCATGACCCGCTTTCCGGTGGTGCCGGAGGTGGCGTGGACACGCACGCATTTGGAGCGGGGCACCGCCACCAGGCCGTCGGGATAGTTGTCCCGCAAGTCGGCCTTGGAGGTGAAGGGCAGCTTATACAGGTCGGCGGAGGACCGGATGTCCTCGGGAGTCACGCCCTTTTCTTCCATCTTCTTGCGGTAGGACGGGACATTGTCCCACACATGGCGCACCTGCTTGACCAGGCGCTCGTCCTGCCAGGCTTTGATCTGTTCCCGAGAGGCGCACTCGATCTCGGGCTGGAAATATCTCTCCATGGGTATCATCCTTTCTTCGCTTGTGCGTTCTGTTTTGCAGCCGGGTCGCCCCGAAGGGCTCGATGCGGCTTATACGCCCCGGCGGCTGAGCCACTGTCCGGCCAGCACCCCCGCCAGACACAGTCCGGCGCTCAGTGCCATATAGGCCAGGGCCAGTCCGGTCCTGCCCCGCTGGAGCAGGGTGACGCTTTCAAGGGAAAAGGTGGAGAAGGTGGTAAAGCCGCCGCACACCCCCGTCTTCCAGAACAGGGTCCAGCCGGAGCTCAGCTTCTCCCGCCCGGCAAGGCCCGCCACAAAGCCGATGAGGATGGCCCCCAGCAGATTTGTGACCAGGGTGAGCAGGGGGAAGTCCCCACGGAAGGGCAGCAGGCTCAGTCCATAGCGGCCCACGGCTCCCACCGCGCCGCCCAGCCCCACGAACAGGGCGTTCATCAGGCGTTCTTGCCCAGCTGGAAGGCCTTCTTGTTCAGCTCCAGGAATTTGGCGGGGACCATGGCCTCCAAAGACTTCTGCCATGCCTCCTCGGGCAGGTCGAAATAGTGGGACAGGCGGCCCATCAGCACGATGTTCACCGCCTTGGCGGAACCGGCCTGCTCGGCCAGGGCCAGGCAGTCCAGGGCGTCCACCTTGGCCCCGGTGGCCTTCATCTTGGCCACCAGGTCCTGGGGGTATGCCGCCGCGCCGGTGATGACGGGCATGGGGTCGATCTGCTGGGTGGAGGTGACGATCTGCCCGTCGGGCTTGAGGAAGCCCAGCCAGCGGGCGGCCTCCAGCAGCTCGAAGGAGACGATGAAGTCCGCCTCGCCCTTGTCGATGATGGGGGAGGCCACCTTGTCGCCATAGCGCACATAGGTGACCACGCTGCCGCCCCGCTGGGACATGCCGTGTACCTCGGACACCTTCACGTCATAGCCCTGCTCCATCAGCAGGTGGCCCAGCAGCTTGCTGGCCAGCAGGCTGCCCTGGCCGCCCACTCCAACGATCATAATATTCTTGGTTTCCATTGCTCAGCCCTCCTTTTTGGTGCTGTGGAAGGCTTTCACGCCGCACAGCTGCTCACACACGCCGCAGCCCACACACAGGGTGTTGTCCACGTGGGCCTTGCCGTCCCGGATGGAGATGGCGGGACAGCCGATCTTCATGCAGTTCTTGCAGCCCACGCACTTGTCCGTGTCAACCGCCAGAGGGGCGCTGTGCTTGACATATTTCAGCAGGGCGCAGGGGCGGCGGGAGATGATGACAGAGGGTTCGTCTGCGGCCAGCTCCTCCTTCACGGCCTGGTCGCAGGCCTTCAGGTCATAGGGGTCCACCACCCGCACCCGGTTAAAGCCCATGGCCCGGCACAGGGCCTCTAGATCGATCTTTCCGGCGGGGTCGCCCTTGATGTTATAGCCGGTGGTGGGGTTCTGCTGGTGGCCGGTCATGCCGGTGATGGAGTTGTCCAGGATGATGACGGTGGAGTTGGACTGGTTATAGGCGATGTTGGCAAGGCCCGTCATGCCCGAGTGCATGAAGGTGGAGTCGCCGATGACGGCGACCGTTTTGCCCTGGCTCTGCTCCCCCAGGGCCTTGTTAAAGCCGTGGATGGCGGAAATGGAAGCGCCCATGCACAGGGTCATATCCATGGCGGCCAGGGGGGCCACTGCGCCCAGGGTGTAGCAGCCGATGTCGCCCAAAACCGTACACTTATTCTTGCTCAGGGTGTAGAACAGCCCGCGGTGGGGGCAGCCGGCGCACATGACGGGGGGACGGTTGGGGATGACCTCGTCCAGGCCTGCGCCGGTATGTACCTGCCCGCCCAGCCGGGCGGCGATCAGGTTCTGGGAGAACTCGCCCTCCATGGGCAGCACGTCCTTGCCGGACACCTCCAGCCCCAGGGCGCGGCAGTGGTTTTCGATGATGGGGTCCAGCTCCTCCACCACCACCAGCTTGTCTACTTTCGCGGCAAAGTCCCGGATGAGCTTGACGGGCAGGGGGTTGGCCATGCCCAGCTTCAGCACGGAGACGGAGTCGCCGAAGACCTCCTTCACATACTGATAGGAGGTGGAGGAGGTGATGATGCCCATCTTGGTGCCGCCCATCTCTACGCGATTGATGGGGGCGGTCTCCGCCCACTCCTGCAGCTTGCGGGTGCGCTCCTCCACAAAGGGGTGGCGGCGGATGGCGTTGCCCGGCATCATGACATATTTGGCGATGTTCTTCTCATAGGGGACGCAGGGCCGCTCCACGCGGTCATGCGGCTCCACCAGGGACTGGGAGTGGGCCACCCGGGTACACATCTTCAGCAGCACTGGGGTGTCGAACTGCTCAGACAGGTCATAGGCCAGCTTGGCAAACTCCAGGGCCTCGGCGGAGTCAGAGGGCTCCAGCATGGGCACCTTGGCGGCGATGGCGTGGTGGCGGGAGTCTTGCTCGTTCTGAGAGGAGTGCATCCCCGCGTCGTCGGCCACGCCGATGACCACGCCGCCGTTCACGCCGGTGTAGGACATGGTGAACAGAGGGTCGGCGGCCACGTTCAGGCCCACGTGCTTCATGCCGCAGAAGGACCGCTTGCCCGCCAGGCTGGCACCGAAGGCCACCTCCATGGCCACCTTCTCGTTGGGGGCCCACTCACAGTAGATCTCGGGGAATTTCACGGCCTCCTCCGTGATCTCCGTGCTGGGGGTGCCGGGATAGCTGGAGATCACGCAGCATCCCGCCTCATACAGCCCCCGGGCAACGGCGGCGTTGCCCAACATCAGTTGTTTCATACTTTGCTCCCTGCTTTCTTTTTATCTTCGTGTTATTCGGGTTTCTTGGTTTCAGACTCGTCCCGCTGGCCCAGGCCCTCCCGGCGGATGACAGTCTCCATCACGCCGCCTGCGCCGTTGTCCAGCATAGACCGCCGGACCCGGCTGATGGTGGCGCTGCTGGCCCCCGTCTTGTCCAGAATGTCCAGATAGACCAGCCCCTGCTGGAGATACACCGCCACGTCAAAGCGCTGCTCCATAGAGCGCAGCTCGGTGGGGGTACACAGGTCGTCGAAGAACTTGCAGCACTCGTCCAGATCCTTTAGTTTCAGGATGGTCTCGTAAAGCGCCAGACTGCGCTGCCGGTGTTCTGTTTTCGCCATAACGCTGCTCCTTTCGGCAATGAACCGATAGCGCCACGACAGGCCGTGCCGCTTCACAATAACTATAACGCATTAAAGCGTGACTGTAAACAGGAAAAGCAAACTTTTTTGCTTTTTGGCGGAAAAGTTTTTTGAGGGACAGCATAAAAAAACTGGCCGCACCCGGTTGGGGTGCGGCCAGAAAAGAGCCTGTCACAAATATTTAGTCGGTGACGTAGGGCAGCAGGGCGATCTGACGGGCGCGCTTGATGGCCTCGGTCAGCTGGCGCTGATGCATGGCGCAGGTGCCGGTGGTGCGGCGGGGCAGGATCTTGGCCCGCTCAGAAGTGAACCGGCGCAGCTTGGCGGCGTCCTTATAGTCGATGCACTCCACCTTGTCAACGCAGAAGGCGCAGACCTTGCGGCGCTTGCGGCCGCGGGGAGCTCTGTTATCACGTTCCATAGCCATGGATGTTACCTCCTTTTACGACCAGATACGGTCAAAGTCAAAACGGCAGCTCGCCGTCGTCATCAGAAAGCTCGGCAAACTGGTCCCCGTCCGCGGGAGGGGCCCCATAGCCGGAGGGTGCGGCGGGCGCGGAGTAGCCGGGATTGCTGGGGGCATAGCCGCCCTGCTGCTGGCTGTAGCCGGCGGAATAACCGCCGTTCTCGCTGTCCCGCTTGGAGTCGCCGAAATAGACCTGGTCAGCCACCACCTCGGCAGAGCGGCGCTTGTTGCCCTCTTTATCCGTCCAATCACGGATCTGAAGACGGCCCTCCACGATGGCCATGCGGCCCTTCGTGAAATAACGGCTGACGAATTCCCCGGTCTGCCGCCAGGCCACGCAGTCGATGAAATCGGTGGTGCGCTCGCCGGTGTTCCGGTCCTTGAAATCCCGGTCAACGGCCAGGGAGAAGGACGCCACCGGCGTGCCGGTCTGGGTGCGGCGAAGCTCGGGGTCACGGGTCAGACGACCCATGATGAAGATCTTGTTGAGCATAGTGCTCCTCCCTTACTGGTCCTTGCAGACGATCAGGGAACGCATCACGCCGTCGGTAATACGGAAGATACGATCCAGCTCAGCGGGGATCGCGGCGGCGGCGTTGAAAGTCATCAGAACGTAGTAGCCCTCCATCAGGTCGTTGATGGGATAGGCCAGACGGCGCTTGCCCCACTCGTCAACCTCGGAAACGGTACCGTTGGCCTCCACGACGGCCTTGAACTTGGCCACCAGAGCGGCGATCTGCTCCTCGCTCAGAGAAGGGTTCAGGATATAAACCGCCTCGTAGTTTGCATTGATCTTTGCCATTTTACTTGCACCTCCTTATGGACGTATGGCCCCCGGCCTTATGCCGGGAGCAAGGATAGCCTGTCCGTTTGAACAGACTTTATTATTATACCGAAAAACCAGAGATTGTCAAGCACTTTCTGAAAAATCGGGGAATTTCCATTGACAAAAAAACCGCCCGGACCCTATACTACCTATTGACAGTGTTTCACAAAATAGACGTGGGGGAGGAGACCGGCCATGAACAAAAAAGACCTGTTGGACCGCTGTGCCCGCAGCGGGGAGGAGCGGGTGCTGCTGGCCCGGGTGATGGACAAGCTGGAGCTGGCCCAAAACCGGGGGGTGCCCGCCCACACGCCCTTCCTCTCCCCCGGGGAGCGGGGGGCGGTGGAGGATCTGCTGCGGCTGTGCGGGCCGGTCAGAAGCCTGTTCTGGGGCGGCTATCCCGACGCCGAGCGCACCGCCTGCGTCTTTCTCCCTGATTGGCAGGAGCCGGAGGATGTCATCGCTGACCCGGAGGGCCCGGTGGCGGCGGTGGAGGGCACCTTCCCCGCAAACGCCGACCTGGGCCACCGGGACGTGCTGGGGGCCCTGATGGGCCTGGGTATCACCCGGGAGAAGCTGGGGGACATCCTGTTCCCAGAGAAGGGCCGCTGCCAGGTGGCCGTCCTGCGGGAGGCCCTGCCCATCCTCCTGTCCCAGTGGGAGGGGGCCGGGCGGTGGAAAATCTCCGTGGGGGAGATCCCGGTGCATGAGCTGCGCCCGGCCCAGGCCGCCGTGAAGACCATTCGGGACACGGTGGCCACCCCCCGGCTGGACGCGGTGCTGGCGGCGGGCTTCTCCCTGTCCCGGTCCAAGGCGGCGGGCTATGTGTCCGCGGGCAAAGTGGCGGTGAACCACCGGGAGTGCCTGAAGGGGGACCACCAGGTGGAGGAGGGCGACGTGCTCACCTGCCGGGGCTTGGGCAAGTGCGTGGTGAAGGAGGTGCCGGGCCAGTCCCGGAAGGGCCGCACCATGCTGGTGCTGGAGCGCTACATTTAAATTTTTATCCACAAAACCGCCGGGAACTGTGGAAAACTTTCCGGCGGGCAACGATTAGGAGGAAGAAACGATGGAACCGGAAAAGATCGCCCGGATCAACGAACTGGCCAAAAAGCGCAAGGGTCCCGAGGGCCTGACCCCGGAGGAGGAGGCCGAACGGGCCGCCCTGCACCGGGAGTATATCGACGCCCACAAGCAGCAGCTCATCGCCCATCTGGAAAACACCTATGTGCAGTATCCCGACGGGCGGAAAGTGAAGATCCAGAAGAAAAAGTAAGCAAAAAATCGTCTCCCGACGAAAAGCCGGGAGACGATTTTTTATGGGGATTTACTTGCAGAAGTTTTGCAGGATCACCGCGATCTGGGCGCGGGTGGCGGTGCCCCGGGGGGACAGAGTGTGGGTCCCGGTGCCGGAGATCAGGCCGCTGCCCACGGCCCACTTCAGAGCCTGGGGAGCCCAGGCGCTGATGGTGACGGAGTCGGTGTAGCCGGACAGGTCGGCAGTCTGGTCCGTGTCCTTGCCGCTCAGCTGGGCGTAGCGGTACAGGATGGCCGCCAGCTGCTCCCGGGTGACCGGGTCACCGGGGCCGAAGCCGCCGTTTTCATAGCCGCTGACCACGCCGTTGGCGCTGGCCCAGGCCACCGCGTCGGCGTACCAAGCGGAGGCGCTCACGTCGGGGAATGCCTTTCCGGACACGGTGGGGCTGCCAGCCAGACGCCACAGGATGGTGACCACCTGGCCGCGGGTCACCTGGCCGTCAGGCCCGAACTCCTGGGCGCTCATGCCGCTCATCAGGCCCTGGTCAAAGACATATTTCACTGCGTCGGCGTACCAGACACCGGCTTGTACGTCGGTGAAGGGCAGGCCGGTGGGCTGCTCCGGCGTGGTGGGCACGGTGCTGGGGGCGCTGCCGCCGTGGCCGCCGGATTCCTTGGTGTAGTCGGTGGTGAAGAACACCCGGATGTTGTCGCCGTTCTTCAGGCCATAGGCGGACATATACACGTCGGGCAGCACGCCGTTGACCCGGTACATCCAGCCGGAGTTCTCCCCCTCCTCCAGCTCGGTGAGGGTCTTGTCGCCGAAGGTGATGGAGGAGACGTAGCCGCCCTTGTGCTGGAAGGTCAGCTTGCCCTCCCGCTGGAGCTGCTGGAGCACGTTGTACACCGTGGTGCCCTCGGGCAGGTCGGACAGGGTGGTGGTGTCCATCCACAGAGCGCCGTTGCCGCTGAGGGTGAAGGTGACGGAGATGGTCTCGCTCTTGGGGGTGGAGACTTTGATGGTCTCGCTCTTGCCGTCAGCGCCGGTGACGGTCTCCTCGGTCATGTTGGCCTCGTTATAGCCCCGGACGATCAAATTGGCGGAGACGGTCTGATAATAGAGGTCCGCCAGGCTGGCATAGTCGGCGTACTTGGTCGTGTCGCTTCGATACAGCTGGCCGTAGCGGCCCAGGGTCTCGCTGGACAGGGCGCTGGTGATGGTGACGGCCTTGCCCTCGAACTGTCGGGTGACCAGCAGATTTTCGTGGGACACGGCGGTGGGGTTGCTGGACTGGAACAGCCGCCAGGCCTCCAGCTCCTGCCAGCCGTCCATGGCCACGGGCACGATGCCGGAGTTGGTCATCTGCTTCACGTCCCGCACCCAGACCAGCTTGCCGTCCTGCTGATAGACCTCCACAAAGGGGTCCAGGTCGCTCGTCACGTCCTGGGGATAGGCGTTGCCGTTCTTGATGCCGTCCCAGTAGTGCTCCTTCACCTGCTGCATCAGGTCCAGCTCGGCCCGGACCTCTTCGGTGGTGATGGGCTGGACCTGGAACGTAAAGGTCTTCTCAGCCAGCACGGGCATGTTGGCGTAGTCCCGGCCCTGGCCGCTGGGGCGGTCCAGAATGCGCACCGTCAGGGTGACGGTCTTGGCGCTCTGGTTCGGAGCGGGACGGTAGACCTCCACCCGGGCGGCATTGGCCACGTCGGGGGCCTTGATGACGTCGGGGTCACTGCTGGTGATGAGGACGGGGGTATATTTGCCGTCGAAGCCGCTGCCCTCGCCGTACTTGTCCAGCATATACCGGTTCAGGTCGCCGGTGATGGGGAACTGAATGTCGCCGGAGACGGAGTAGACCCCGTTTGCACTGGTGATAGTATCACCAGTGATATCCTTCAGGCTGCCGTCGTTGAAGACGGCGTTCAGGGCATCCTGGTATTTCTCGCCGTCGTCGCTGGGGGCCACCTTGACGGTGAAGGTCTTGTGCAGGGTGAGGGCGCTGGTCTCGTCGCTGGAGTTGGCCAGCTGGAAGGTGAAGGTGGCCGTCAGGGTGACTTCTTTCTTGGTGCTGCTGCCCCGGACCACGGCCACATAGGGGTCAAACAGGGTGTCCGCCGTGGTCTGCTTCTCGGTGCTGATGGTGATGGCGGGGTCGTTGCTCTGCCAGGAGATCAGGGTCCACTTCTTGCCGTCCACCACCTTGGGCAGCTCAAAGTTTTCGGTGACAGGAGCGGGCTGCTGCTCCGCGCCCTCGACTGTCGCAATCCCCTTCAGGGTGACCTTGTTCAAAATCTCCTTTGTCATGGCGCTCTTGACCTGCGTCTGGTCCCAATACACAACGACGGGGACCGTGCGGGTGGCGGTGATGCCGTCACGGGTGAAGGTGAAGGTCACGTTATACATGCCGAACCGCTGGGCGGGGGCATTGTTGGGGTCAGTATAGAAGAAGGTCACGTCGCCGTTGTTGGCGATGTTAGAGCTTTCATTCGTGGCGTTGGTCTTTTCCACGCCCTGAATGGCAACGCTGATGTCGGGGGCGTTCAGCTTGGCTTCCACCATCTCTTTTACGTTGACGGTGGTGTCCGCACTGTAGGTGGGGTAGAGGGTGTTCAGCTTGGCCGCGTCGATGGCGTTGTTCAGCGCCTCCTGGGCCAGCTGAGATTCGTCCTTGGACCAGACGGTGATCTTAAACGTGCGGTTATAATAGACGTCGGGGTTCTCGCTGTAAGTAAACTTAGCTTTCAGCTTGACCTCTGCCGACGGACCATCGGGACAGGTCACCTTGCCCTCGTTCGTGATCACGCTGGTGTTGTTGCTGGTCCAGTCGCTGATGTTGGCCGTCATGCCGTTCTTGGCGTGAGAGGCAGGCAGGGTCAACTGCGTATCTTCCTTGATGACAGAGGGAAGGGGGAAGTCCGGGTCATAGGCAACGGGATAGAAGTTGCCGTGGTCGGCGGTGCGGACGACAGCCTGCTGGTCATTATGGGAGTGGACGGTCTTGCCGTTGCACGTCACTTCCACGCCCAGCTTATAGGCTTGGTCTTTTCCAGCAAACAGAGTGCTGTCAACGTGATAGTCCTTGCCCGTTGCACCAGTAATAGATTCTGCGGCATGACCATCATATTTATACCACTGATAGCTCAGCGTAGGATAGTTGACATAGTCGTATTCACCGCCGCCTAAAGTAAAGACCTGGACTGTCACATCTTGGTCAACGGCCACTTCGCCGGGCTGGGTCTTGTTGACGATGGAAACTGTGTTGACATAGGGAACAACATTGACAGTAAAATGGTCGGTGTACTCGCCAGCTGTGGCCGTGACAGTGGCCTTGCCGGGGGCGTTTGCCGTCACAATGACGGCGGCGTTGTTCTCTTCGGCATTCTCGGGGGCGGTCAGAGAAATGATGTCGCTGTCAGTGGTCCACGAGACAGTGGGTTTGTCGTCCATGTCCTTGTATTCGACGGTCAGCGTGGTCGTGGGCACAGAGCCGTCGTTGGACATGGAAAGAGCGCTGTCGCCCTTGATTAGAATTTTGGGGTCCTTAGGCACATCCGCACCGCTGGATTCCCACGCAAGGATCACGTTACCGGAAGCGTCCGTGGTGAAGGCATCACCGAGGTCACTGGCGGAGATAGAATCAACTTTGCCTTCGTTAATATCAGAGTTACCTGCACCTTTACCAGTCTCGGGTTGGGTCCAAAAGCAGTTTGTAACTGTTTTGCCGCCGTTCCAACCGCAAATAGCGCCGAAGGAAGATGTGCTGCTGATAGTTCCGCTGTTATAGCAGTGAGACACACTAGAACGGTTCATTGACTGACCAACAATACCGCCAGTACGGTCAGAAGAACCTGAACCCATGCGTGTTATGGTTCCAACGTTATAGCAGTTTTCAATAGTAGTATACTTCACATAACCGGCAATGCCACCGGTCACGCCACCCTTTACAGAGGCAGTGTTTGCGCAACCCGTGATGGTTGCTTTTTGTGTAGAGGTATTTCCAGCATAGCTAGTAATACCACCAGCATAGCCGCCGCTTTTTGTCGTGGATACTGTCCCGCTGAACGAACAATTTTCAATCGTTCCCTGCTGTACTTTACCAACGATACCGCCAATATAGTTGTTGGAAGACGTAACAGAGCCATTGACCTTTAGATTTTTAATTGTAGCGCCGTTAATTGCGCCGAATAGTCCTTGATTGGGTGCAGTGGAATCAATTTTTAATCCATTAATAGTATGATAATCGCCATCAAAGGTTCCTTTATATGCGGTTATGTAGGTCGCTGAGGAGGAAATAATAGGTGTCCAACTATTATTTCCAAGGTCTATATTTTGGGTCAATTTAGCACACAGCGTACTATTGTCCCCTGCGTTGACCTTATCGCGGAACGCTTTCAAATCATCCGCACTTGCAATTAAATACGGCTCGGCCTCCGTTCCTGAACCGCTGAGTGTCCCATCCGCTGCCCAAACCGCTGTTGGCAGCAGGCTGACGACCATGATGACGGCCATCAGCAGAGACAGTGCGCGTTTTTTCATGTTCTTCTCCTCCTTTGTACACATACGAAAAAAGCGTCTGCACCCTGCCCGTGGTGGGCAGCCGTACAGACGCAAAAGGGCGCACTATCCCCTTGGTGTCACGTTCGGCTCCCGGTGTGGGCAGGAGCGTCCAAAACGGCCTGGGCGATCTGACTTATCTCCGCCCTGCTTGTGGCAGGGGGAGCTTCACAGTGACCCGCTCGCGGGGCTTTTCACCCCATTCTCCCATTCCGGCGCCGCCGGGATGGCCGCTTTGATCCATATTCCGTTGCCCGGGGGACATCTGGCCAGACTGCCGCCCCGAGTTACATTCTATCATAAAAAATTTGCGGCGAAAAAGCAACCCCGTTTCGGGGAAATTCTCCCGCCGGGGCGGAAATTTTGGCCGCCGTCCCTGCCGCCGCTTGACTTCTGTCCCCGATACGATATAATTTCTTACTATGGACAAGAAGCTATATATGGAGAGAGGTACATTATGCAGAAGATCGCCATCGTGACGGACAGCAACAGCGGCATCACCCAGGCGCAGAGCAAGCAGCTGGGCGTGTGGGTGATGCCCATGCCTTTTTATATCAATGACGAGCTGTTTTTGGAGGACATCACCCTGACCCAGGAGCAGTTTTATGACTATCTGGCCCAGGGGGCCGACGTGAAGACCAGCCAGCCCGCCCCCGGCGACGTGACCGAGCTGTGGGACACCCTGCTGAAGGACTATGACGCGGTGGTCCACATCCCCATGTCCAGCGGCCTGAGCAGCTCCTGCCAGACGGCCCAGATCCTGGCCGACGACTATGACGGGCGGGTGCAGGTGGTGAACAACCAGCGCATCTCCGTCACCCAGCTCCAGTCGGTGATGGACGCCAAGGCCATGGCGGAGAAGGGCTGGACGGCTGTGGAGATCAAAGAGGAGCTGGAGCGGACCAAGTTCGACTCTGACATCTATATCACGGTGGACACCCTGAAATATCTGAAGAAGGGCGGCCGCCTGACCCCCGCCGCCGCGGCCATCGGAACAGTGCTGAATCTGAAGCCCGTGCTGCGCATCAAGGGGGAGAAGCTGGACGCCTTTGCCAAGACCCGGGGCTGGAAGGCCGCCAAAAAGACCATGATCGAGGCCATCCGCCGCACCATGGACACCGACTTTGCCCACAGCCAGGGGCCGGAGAACCTGTACGTGGCCGCCGCCTACACCGGCGACGCCGCCAGCGCCCAGGAGTGGAAGGGGGAGCTGGAGGCGGCCTTCCCCGGCTTTGACATCTATATGGCCCCCCTGTCCCTCAGCGTGGCCTGCCACATCGGCCCGGGGGCAAGAGCGGCGACAGTGACCAAGCTGCTGCATATCGAGGACAAGCGATAAGAGATAAAAGAACAACACAACCAGGGGGACGGTTCTTCTGATTAGGCACTAATCAGAAGAAC
>URNZ01000044.1 GCA_900549405.1 uncultured Eubacteriales bacterium
CCGACAGCATCTCCACCTGGGCCAGCGAGGCTGTGTCCTGGGCCGCTTACTCCGGAATCATCTCTGGCCGCAGCAACGGCACCGTGGACCCCCAGGCTGGGGCCACCCGTGCCGAAATGGCCGTGATGCTCCAGCAGTTTGTCAAATTGATGGAGAAGTAAGAAAAGCAAAAACCCTCGGCGGCTTTTGGGCCGCCGAGGGTTTTGAAGTGTTTAGGAACGGATTGCCACGTCGCTGCGCTCCTCGCAATGACGGGGAACAGGGGATTGACAAACTTCCAAATCATGTTATACTGATGATAAAGGGAGGCGCTGCCGGTAGACGGGAGCCCCTCGTTTACTAACAGAAGTAACCGTTAGCTTGGTGGGCTGTGGCGGTTACTTCTTTTTTGCGTTGAAGTAGATGTAAGCGATGAAATTCAGAGCCTGCACAAGCAGCAGACCGGTCTCAATGAGATCAGAATAACTCACCATATCCACTCACCTCCCCTCAGGAAGAGGAGGCAGTATCAAGAAGTGTGGCCTCCTCAAGGGCGAATGCGAATGAGGGGACTACCCGCCTGTCGTATACCGGCAGCGCCAGCGCATATCCGATGCGCCAGGTGTATTATAGCATATTGTGTAGAATTTGGCAATGAAAATATCCCTCGGTCCAGTTGACCGGGGGATATTTTATGCTCACATGCGCTGTTTTTTCAGCAGGCGGATGTCGTCGCCGAAGAAGTGGAGGACGTGGTACTCCCCGGCCAGGCGGGATGCGATCTGGGGGGAGTAGCGCCGGGCGGCCTCGTCCATGGACAGGTTGGAGGAGATGACCGTGCAGCGCCCCGCCACCAGGCGGGTGTTCACCAGCTCGTACAGGGCCGACTGGGTGAACTGGGTGGTCAGCTCGCTGCCCAGGTCGTCTAAGATCAGCAGGTCGCAGTTGAGATAGCGCCGAGTCTCGTCCTTGGCCTCCTGTGCGTCCTGGGCGTCCCGCTGGAACTTTTTCAGCTCGAACTGGGCGAAGATGTTCCCCGCCGTGTCGTACACCACGGAGAAGCCCTCCTCCGACACGGTGCGGGCGATGCAGGCGGACAGAAACGTCTTGCCCAGGCCCGGGGCGCCGGAGAGGAACAGGTTTTTGAAATAGAACCGGCCAAATTTCTGGGCGTAGTTCAGGCAGACCTCATACACCAGCTCCATGTTCTCCCTGGGGGAGGCTCCCCGGCCCGGCCAGGGGGTCTGGCTGTAATAGTCCAGGCGGAAGCTGTCAAAGGACTGCTCCCCCAGGTCCAGCAGTTTGGAGAGCTCCCGGATCTGTTCCTGGGTACACAGCTTTTTCAGGCACTGGCACATCTGCGCCCCACGCCAGCCCGTGTCCCCGCACAGGGGGCAGGCGGGCTTGTCGTCCAGGGCGTCCTCGGGCAGGCCGATGGCCCCCAGCAGCACGGCCCGCTCCTTCTGGATGTCCTGGTTCTGGGCGCGGATGGCCTGGATGGCCTGGGCGGTGCTCTCCCCACGGCGCAGGGCGGCGGCCATGAGCTGGGACATGGTCCCCTGCAATTTCTTGTCCAGCTGGGCCAGGCGGGGCTCCTTCTCATAGGCTTCCTGCCGCAGCCGGGCGGCCCGGTCAGACCGGGCGCGGCGCTCCTCCTCCAGGCGCTGGGTGGCCCGGCGGAGCACGTTGGCGTCATATGACATGGGTTCAGCCCTCCTCTCGCTTCATCTGTTCCATCAGGCGGCGCATCCGGTCCATATCCTCCCGGGCCTGCTGCTCCTGGGCGGCGGGCTGGGGGGGCTGAGGGCCGCCCCCGGCCCGGACGGGTCTGGGGTCCCGGTCCCCCGCCTGGATGGCGGCGGCGGTGTGCAGCCCCTTCTCGTGCCAGCGGCGGAGGATGCCGTTCATATAGCCCCAGTCCATGGACCGCTTTTTCAGCACCGTCTTCTCATAGGCCATGCGGATGGCCTCGTCGTCAAAGCCCATGTCATCCCAGGCGGCGATGTACGTCTTCTCCCGCTCCACCAAAGGCCGGGCGGGGATATCCAGCAGGCGCAGCACCTCGCCCTCCCGGCTGCGCAGCTGGGTCAGGCGCTGGATGTGGGCCTCGGCCCGCTCCATGGTGTCGATGCCCCGGCGGGCCCAGGCAAAGCCCTCCCGGCGGATCTGAGAGAGGAAGGGCTTGCGCCCGGGGCCGTATTTCCGCTCCATCTCCTCGGTACACCAGCCCACCAGCATCAAGATCACCTCGGCAGGCAGCGCCAGGTGGTCGAACAGGGTGTACAGCACCCGCAGGTCGTTGGCCGACAGCTTTTTGCCCAGGCGGCGCTCCACCTCGTCGCACAGGGCGGGGAAGGAGGACGCCTGGTCGTTCAGGGCGGCGTTTAAGTCCTCCAGGGCGTATTCCGGGGGCGGGGCCTCCGGGGCGGGCGGGTCGGCTTCGGGCACCTCCTGAGGGGCCAGCCCCTGTCCCTGCAGCAGGGAGAGGGCGGCGGACAGCCGGGGCTGGGGCCAGTTCAAGTCGTTCACCGTCCCCCGGCGCAGCAGGTGGAGATAGAGCAGGGCCGCATCCCCGTTGTCCAGCCGCAGCAGCAGGTCGGCGGCCTGCCCGGTGATGGCCAGCACCTCCCCGGGTATCAGCAGCTTCGCCATGGCGTTTTCCCTCCCTTCGTGACAAGTCTCGTTCCGCCGGGATACCCGGCGATAGTAAACATTATTTTACCGCAACTTTCGCCGTTCGTAAACTCCCAATTCATGCCGCCCGCCGTCTCCGGGGCCGGATTTCGACGGGCGTTTTGTCCTGCGTGGAATATAATGGCAGTTACTATACGAGACCGGCCAAGGCCGGACACACAGGAGGAGACGGCTATGACTGCCAAAGAGACCATCCGCGCCAAATTGTTCAAGCTGCGCCTGCGGGCCAGACAGACGGGGCAGGTGCGCCTGCCCGCCTCAGCCGTGGCACTGTGGACCGAGGCGGGCATCCACTTTCTGCTCTCCGCCGTGCTGTCCGGGGCGGTGCTGCTGGGGGACTGCGCCCCCTTCGGGGTGGCCTTTGTGGGGGCGGCGGGCTCCGGCCTGTGGGGGATGGCCGCCCTGGCCGGGGCCTGTCTGGGCTCGGTGTGCCTGCTGGAGCTGACCCAGGGCCTGCGGTGCGCCTCCGCCGCCACCCTGACCTTTGCCGTGGCCTTCGCCTTTTACGACTGGAAGCCCCTCCGCCAGCCCTGGGCCATGCCCCTCATCGCCGGAGCCATCAACGCCGCTACTGGGGTCATCGTCCGCAGCCAGGCGGGCTGGACGCCCTCGGGGATGATCGCCTTCGCTCTGGAGACCGCCCTCACCGTGGGGGCCTGCCGGTGCTATGCCCTGGCCCTGGCTCCCCTGCGCCCCGGGCGGCAGGACAGGCTCCCTTCCCCCGCCGGACGGGCGGGGCTGCTGGTGCTGACGGCCACGGTGCTGCTGGCTCTGGCTCCCCTGCATCTGATCCAGGACGTCTCCGTGGGCCGGTGCCTGGCCGCTTTGACCGTACTCGCCGCCGCCAGCCAGGCGGGCAGCGCCCCGGGGACGATCTTGGGGGCGGTGCTGGGGGCGGCCATGGACCTGGGGGCCAACGCCACCCCAGTGTACACCATGGCCTATGCCCTGGGGGGACTGGCCGCCGGTGCTGTCCGGGGAAAGGGCCGCCCCGCCGCCGCCCTGGCCTTTGCCGGGACCAACGCCGCCGCACTGCTGTGGACCTGGGGCCGGGGGCTGCCCCTGTCCGGCCTGTATGAGGGGGCGCTGGCCGCCCTGATTTTTCTCCCCCTGCCTCAGGGGAGCCTGGGGGTGCTGGGGTCCTGGCTGGCCCCGGAGCTGTCCGGCCCGGGAAATTTGGGGGGAGAGCGCCTGGTCCAGCGACAGCTGGAGTCGGCCTCCGCCGCCTTCCGGTCCCTGTCCGAGACCCTGCGGGCCGCCTTTCGCCCGCCCCGGAACGACAACGACGTGTCCGTCATCTTTGACCGGGCCGCCGGAAAGCTGTGCCGGAGCTGCGCCCTGCGGGACCGGTGCTGGAAGCAGGACTATGCCTCCACCTTCAACGCCATGAACGACGCCACCGCCCCCATGATGGCCCGGGGCAGCGCCCTGGCGGAGGACTTCCCCCGGTATTTTGCGGACCGGTGCCTCCACTTCCCCGCCTATGTGGCGGCGGTGGACCGGGAGCTGGCCGCCCTGCTGTACCGGCGGCAGTATAACGCCCGGGTGGGGGAGAGCCGGAGCGCCGTGTGCCGCCAGTATGCCCAGCTGTCTGAGCTGCTCCACGCCGCCGCCGCGGAGCTGAGCCAGGAGCTGACCCCCGACCTCACTGGGGAGCGCCGCCTGCGGCAGATGGCGGCGGAGCTGGGGCTGGAGGTGCGCACGGCGGCCTTTCGGGACAGCCGGGGGCTGCTCCATCTGGAGGCGGAGGGCCCCGGCTGCGCCGCGCTGGCCAGACCGGAGCGTCTGAGTGAGCTGTCCGCCCTGCTGGGGGTGCCCCTGCGCCTGGAGCGCCGGGGGGAGGGCAGCCTGTCCCTCATCCAGCAGGAACCCCTGATGGCGGTGGCCGGGGTGGCCGCCCAGCGGAAGGGGGGCGAGACGGTCAGCGGCGACGCGGGGACCTATTTCAAGCGGCCCGACGGGATGCTGTATGTCCTCCTGTGCGACGGCATGGGCAGCGGGCCGGAGGCCAACCGGGAGAGCACCCTGGCGGTGCGCCTGCTGGAGCAGTTTCTCCAGGCCGGGGTCCCCGCCCGGCAGGCGCTGAGTACCCTGGCCTCCGCCCTGGCCCTGCGGGGGGAGGACGCCGGGGGCTTTACCACGGTGGACCTTTTGCAGATTGACCTGTTCACCGGGGACGGGGAACTTTATAAGCTGGGGGCGGCCCCCACCTATGTCAAGCGCAGCGGGGCGGTGCAGCGGCTGTCCGGCTCCGCCCTGCCTGCCGGGCTGTCTGCCGGGGAGGAGCCGGTCTCAGACCGCTTTCCCCTGCGCCTGTCCCCGGGGGACACGGTGCTGATGGTCAGCGACGGCATCTGCGGCACGGGGGACGACCGGTGGCTGCGGGAGAAGCTGGAGGCCTTTGACGGGGCCAGCCCCAAGGACCTGGCCCGGGAGCTCATCACCCAAAGCCCCCAGGGGGCCACCGATGACCGCACCGCCCTGGTCATCCGGGTGGAAAAACGCCGGGTGTTTGACAATTAAAAAATTTCCTGCGCTTTGTCTTGCAGTTTTGCACATACTGAATAGGAACTGTGAACAAAACGGGAGGTGTGGCCATGGGCGGGCGGGGACGGTGGACTCTGGCGGTGCTGGCGGCGGCGCTGGCGCTCACCCTCACTGGCGGCATGGAGACGGCCCTGCCCGCCGGGGGCGGGGCATCGGTGGAGCTGCCGGAGGAGGGCGGCTTGGTGGCCCTCACCTTTGACGATGGGCCCCGTCCATCCACCACCGGGCGGCTGCTGGACGGCCTGGCCCTGCGGGAGATCCCCGCCACCTTCTTTCTGGTGGGTTCCCGGCTGGCGGACGACCCGGAGGGCCAGGCCATCGTCCGGCGCATGGCGGCGGAGGGGCATCAGGTGGGCGTCCACACCTTTGACCACGTGATGCTCACCGACCTGTCCCGCCGGGACTACGATGTCCAGGTGGGCCGCACCCGTGCCTTGCTGGCCCAGATCGCCGGGCCGGGGGACTATTGGCTCCGTCCCCCCTATGGCATTACCGATCAGGCGGCGGAGCAGTGGGCGGCCAGCCCCCTCATCCTGTGGTCGGTGGACCCGGAGGACTGGAAGGACCGGGACGTCCACCGCATCGTCTCCGCCGTCACCGAGCACGTGAAGGACGGGGACATCATCCTCCTCCACGACATCTACGACAGCTCCGTGGACGCCGCCCTGGCCATCGCCGACAATTTGACCGCCAGGGGCTTTACCTTCGTCACCGTGGAGCAGTTGGCCACCCTGCGGGGCGCATCTCCCCAGGTGGGGGTGAAGTATCACAAATTCCCGGCTGGCGGGTAAAAACAGGCATAAAAATGGCCGCCCAGGCGGGCGGCCATGACGTTTGGCTTTAAAAAGGTTACTGGATGTTCAGGGTGGTCCCGTCCAGGGTGACGGTGTAGCCCAGCATCTGGAACAGGGAGGCGGGGGCCCAGGTGGTGCCGGGGGCCTGGACATAGGTCAGCTCGCTGTAGGGCAGGGAGCCGGTGGTGCCCTCCGCGCCTTCGATCTTGGTGGTGCCGAAGATCAGGGGGTCGCGCAGCCAGATGCGCACGGAGAACTGGTCGTCCTCCACCCGGACCAGGGGGCCGTTGTCCCCGTTCTCAGCGTCGTAATAGACCTGGAGGCCAAGCTCCCGGGCCACGGCGGCCACGGGGACCAAGGGCTGGCCGGAGATGGTCGTGCCGGTGACGGCGCTGGTTTTACCGTTCAGCTTCAGGGTCAGCTGGGTGCCGTCGGCCAGCTGGGGCTGGCTCAGGCGCATCACGTGGGTGGCGTAGGTCTGGCCGGGGTAGGACGTCAGGACCACGTCATACCAGGCCAGGATACGGTCCCCCGCCTTCAGATCGGACAGGGCCAGGGGGGAGCCGTCGTAGCAGGAGGTGCCGGTGCCCTCCCCCGCAGAGATGAGCAGGCCGCCGTTGTCGGTGGTCAGGACGTACTGGCCCTTGCTGTTCTGCTCCACGGCGCCGATCACGTGGTACTGGGCGCAGCCGCCGTCCTGGGGCACGTTGCGCAGCACGGCCAGCGCGCAGCCGGTGGGAAGCTGCTCCTGGGGGCGAGTGTGGTCATAGGCCAGAGCAACATAGACCTGCTCCCCGTCCTTCAGGTCGGCGGGGTCGCTGGCGGCGTGCTTGCCGCTGTCCACCCAGGCGGTGCTCTCGTCGGCGGTGAGAGTCCAGCTGCCCTGATCGTTTGTGAGGGACAGCTGGGTGGGGCGGCCCTGGGCGTCCCGGGCGGTGACGCGGACCGTGCCGTAATACAGCAGGCTGTCGGGACCGGTGTGCTCGGGCATGGCGATCACATCCGTCTGGCTGGTGGGGGCGGGGGAGATGACCATGGGTTCATCCTCCGCTGCCAGGGCGGGGATGGCGGTAAGACAGAGCATCATGCCGCCTAAAAACAGGGCCGTGAAACGTGTTTTCTTCATATTGATCTGCTCCTTTTCCCGCGGCGCGGGCCGCGTTTCTTTCATTGCGTTCACTGGTGTAGACGCACGGGGGAGGAAAAATGTTCCCGTCTTTGGCGAAAAATTTTTTGTTTATGAATGGTAAAAATTTAGCCGGGAAAATCGGCAAAGGGGATTGACAAGACGGCGGGGATTATGCTATTATGTCTAAGCTGACGTGAGAGAATACGCCGTCCATGCGGGTGTAGTTCAATGGTAGAATCCCAGCCTTCCAAGCTGGTCGCGTGGGTTCGATTCCCATCACCCGCTCCATATGCGCCTGTAGCTCAGGTGGATAGAGCAACTGCCTTCTAAGCAGTGGGTCAGGGGTTCGAGTCCCTTCAGGCGTGCCACTTTTTTAAAAGCGGCAGACGCAGCGCAGACGGATTTCCGAATAACAGCGTTCCAGCCAGATATGGTGGGTATAGCTCAGTTGGTTAGAGCACCGGATTGTGGTTCCGGGTGTCGAGGGTTCGAATCCCTTTACCCACCCCACATGTAAGGCGGAAGGGCCGGAGCTTCGGCTCCGGTCCTTCTTCCGTTTTTTCTTCGTCTCTTGCGGACATAGGGGTGTAGCCAAGTGGTAAGGCAAGGGACTTTGACTCCCTCACTCGCTGGTTCGAGTCCAGCCATCCCTGCCAACTCGTCACGAGCTTCACATCCCTTGCTTCGACTTTTTTCAAAAGTCAAAGCGCACTCGTTTCGCTGTTCCTCGTTTCCAAATCGAACCCGCTTCGCTGGGCTTCGATTTGGCAGAGGAAGTTTCAATTGAATATTTGACCCAGTAGCTCAGTTGGCAGAGCACCTGCCTTTTAAGCAGGGTGTCCGGAGTTCGAATCTCCGCTGGGTCACCACATCGGAGCAGGCGTTGTCGCTTGCTCCGATTTTTTGTAACAGGTGGTTACCATAATACCTGTAGGGGCGGACCTCTGTGTCCGCCCGCCGATAGCGCAAGTACCTCCGTGATCACCCTCATCCGTCATGGCTGCGCCATGCCACCTTCCCCCTGGAATGGGGAAGGCTCGATCACAAGAACCGTCCCCATGATTACGGATATCCCCAAAAAACAAGGGAGCAAGTCTTAAACTTGCTCCCTTGTGGTACGCCCGAAGGGACTCGAACCCCCAACATTCAGAACCGGAATCTGACGCTCTATCCATTGAACTACGGACGCATATGATCTTGTTACCTTGGTATTATAGCAGGATTTTCCCCGCTTGTAAAGAGAAAATTTTCGTATCTTCCGGGGGACGGCGGACTTTTCCGTCCCCCGGAGGGCTGGTTTTACCGCAGGGCCGCGTCGCAGAAGCCGCAGCAGTCCACGCCGCCGATCTTTTTGACCAGGGGGGGCAGATAGTGCTGGGTCTGGGTGATGCAGCGGGGGTTGGTACACACGGGCTTGGTGCCGATCGCCACGGGGGGCAGGTCCCGGTCCTCGATGCGGGGCTGGGTGGCCAGGTGCTCCAGCAGGGCCATGCGGGCATACATGCCGAAGCGGGCCTGCTGGAAATAGACGGCCCGGGGGTCGTCGTCCACGTCCACGGTGATCTCGTCCACCCGGGGCAGGGGGTGGAGGATGAGCATGTCGGGCTTGGCCCGGTCCAGCTTCCGCCGGGTGAGGACGTAGATGCCCTTGTTCCGCTCGTACTCCACCGGGTCCACAAAGCGCTCCTTCTGGATGCGGGTCATATAGAGCACGTCCAGCTGGGGCATCACGGCCTCCAGGCCGGTGACCTCGGTAAAGCGCATGTTGTTCTCCCGCATGAAGGTGCGGACATAGTCGGGCACCGCCAGCTCCCGGGGGGAGATGAGGAAGAAGGTGATGTTCTGGAACTTGGCCAGGGCCTTGATGAGGGAGTGGACGGTGCGGCCGTTTTTCAGGTCGCCGCACAGGCCGATGGCCAGGTCGTCCACCTTGCCCCGCAGGCGGGTGATGGTGGTCAGGTCGGCCATGGTCTGGGTGGGGTGCATGTGGCCGCCGTCGCCGGCGTTGACCACGGGCACGTTGGCGTAGAGAGAGGCGGCCTTGGCCGCGCCCTCCCAGGGGGTGCGCATGACGATGACGTCGGCGTAGTTGGAGACGATCTTGATGGTGTCCTTCAGCGTCTCGCCCTTGGACACAGAGGAGGAATTGGGGTCGGCAAAGCCGAATACCGAGCCGCCCAGACGGAGCATGGCCGTCTGGAAGGAGAAATTGGTGCGGGTGGAGGGCTCGTAAAACAGGTTGGCAGACACCTTGCCCCGACATACGTCAATGAATTTTTCCGGTGCATCTATGATCTCACTGGCCCGGCGGTACAGGCTGTCCCACTCTTCCCGGGGCAGATCGCCAAAATCAATTAAATGCCGCATTGAACGCCACTCCCAACCTTATCTTTGTTTTCAGAAACCGGGGTTTCCATTGGGCTATCTTACCACAAAAGGCGATAGGTTGCAAGAACGAAAAGAAACGAATGAAACCCGGCCTGTTCGGCGACCCTAGAGGGGGAGAACGGAGGGTTTCATTCGTGGTTTGGTTTTGGAATTTTGTGTGGTACAGCTTTTGCGGCTTTTTATTGGAGACGGCCTATGCCCGGCTCACCGGCTCCCGGGGGAGCCGAAAGTGCCTGCGGGTGCTGCCCCTGTGCCCGGTGTATGGGGCGGGGGCGCTGGCCAACCTGGCCCTGCCGGTTGGGGTGCAGGGGCGGCCCTGGGCGCTGTTTCTGCTGGGAGGCTTAGTAGCCACGGGGGTGGAGTACGCCTGGGCGGCCCTGTGTCAGCGGGGACTGGGGGTGCAGTTCTGGGACTATGCCGGTCTGCCGGGGAATATCCGGGGCCGGGTGTGTCTGCCCTTCTCCCTGGCCTGGGGGGCGCTGGCATTGGGGCTGGTCTATGGGGTGGACCCAGTCGTAAGGCCGCTGCTGGAGGGCGTCCCCGCTCTGGTCACAGGTTGGGCCGCCGCGACGGTGGGGACGGACCTGGTCTTATCCGCGGCGCTTTTGCGGCGCACGGGGGACCGGGCCTGTCTCCGCTGGAACTTTAATACCGCCGGACCACCGCCACCACCTTGCCGATGATGTCGGCGTGGTCGCCGTCGATGGGGTCATAGTCCGGGTTTTCGGGCAGCAGCCAGGTGTGCCCGCCCCGGCGGGAGAGGGTCTTCACGGTGGCCTCGTCCTCGAACAGGGCCACCACGATCTCGCCGTTATAGGCGTCCTGCTGGCGGTGGACCACCACTAGATCCCCAGGCAGGATGCCCGCGCCCAGCATAGACTCCCCCCGCACCCGCAGGGCAAAGTGCTCCCCGGACATGCCCTGGGTGTCGAAGGTGAGGTAGTCCTCGATGCACTCCTCGGCCAGGATAGGCGCTCCGGCGGCCACGTTGCCCAGGATGGGGATCTGGTTCTCCTGGGGGTCGGTCTCCTCGGCCACCGCCCCCAGGGGCATGGCGGGGATGGTGATGGCCCGGGTCTTGCCCTCGGCCTTGACGATGACCCCGGCCTCCTCCAGCCCCTTCATGTGGAAGTGGACGGTGGAGGGGGACTTCAGCCCCACCGCCGCGCCGATCTCCCGCACCGAGGGGGGATAGCCGTGCTGAGAGGTGAAGGAGAGGATATAGTCATAGATCTGCTGCTGCTTTGGGGTGAGCTTGACCATCAGGCAGCGCTCCTTTCCACATGGGAGTTGATGTTAAAATCAGTGTATCATACATATGTACGGATGTCAAACGGGCGTTTGAGACGAAAACGCCCAGGGAACAGCGGCAGGCAGCCGCTGTTCCCTGGACAAAAAATTTTTTACACAGTGCGGTTCAGCGCCCAGACCTGGTCGATGAATGCCTTCATGTCCTCCACGTATTGATAGGGCGCGTACTCCGAGTATAGCTCGGGGCTGTCCAGAATGACGATCTGCACGCCCTCCGCCCGGAGGGACTCCAGCGTGCCGGGCAGGCACCTGGCCTCGCGGGCGGTTTTGCAGCGATAGGCAAGGCAGCCCTGCCGGTCAAAGACCTTGGTCACCACATAGATGGTTTTCTCACCCACGGTTTTCCACCTCCTGGGTCAGCCTTGCCAGAAAGGCCTGTTCTGTGGGGAGCATTCCGGCGCAGTATGCCTGATGCAGCGCCCGGCCCACCTGGGCGGGATGATATTTGTACACATACCGGTGGCTCCAGATGTTGAACTGATAGTCCTGGCCGCACCAGAGCTGAAGCTCGATGGGATAGGAGCGGTTGTCCCGCTGATAGTACAGGTGGATGGCCCGATATCCGTCATCTGTCTGTTTTCCCTTTCGCAGGTCTACCACTCGGAAATAGTCAGGAAATTCGTCTGGATACGCCTCCAGATGCAGGCGGAACCCCAGGATATCGTTACAGCACTGCCGGAACCCGCCGCCGGCGCGCAGCGTCTTCTCGTATTTTCGCCAGATGGAGTCGTCGCTTTTGAATCGGGACCCCACAAGTCCTTCTGAGATCAGCGCGTCGATATAGCGCTGCCGGTATTGGGCGACGTCCTCCAGGATGGCCTCCAGAGGGAGCTTTTGCAGGGAGATCTGCTTCAGACTTTTTCCAAAGGCGGACCGATAGGACAGGGCGTCAAGGGCGTCCTGGGTGATAAGCGCAGTAGATTCCATATGCAGCCCCCTTTCTGATCATAGACGTGATTGAGGGATGAGTTAGGAGTGATAAGAGATGAGTAAAAACTCCTAACTCATCCCTCCTAACTCCTAACTTCAGAGCGGCGGCAAGTCTTGGGCAGCTGCTTCCGGCATGGCCTGGCGGGCGTCGTAGAAGGCGGCGTGGGCCACCCTGCGATAGGGGGTCAGCCACAGCAGCAGGGGCAGGGAGAACAGGTCGCCCAGGAGAGAGGCAAACGTCCCCTGGCCCACCTGGGAGAAGAGGGTGAACAGCTGCACCTGGGTATCCGAGAAAGTGGCCAGGGTGCCGGAGAAATCGTTGAGCCAGACCAGATAGCCGGGGATGAGCCCGGGCAGGTCGGCGGCGGGCAGCTGGGTCAGCAGGGCGAAAAATCCGCTCCCCGCCAGGGCGGCGCAGGCGGCCAGCAGGCGCAGGGCCTCCAGCAGGATGAGCCAGCCGAGGAAGGAGAAGTCCAGCTTGAACAGCTCCCACTTCCAGCCCCGCATCAGCTCCATGCTGCGGCGGATGGCCAGGCCCGCCCCGTCGTCCGGGTGGTCGGCCAGGAGATAGGGGGCCAGGGCATAGCGCAGGACGATGTTATAATACAGGGCGAACATCACCGGGATGGTGCAGAAGATCAATGCCACCGGGGCGGCCAGCAGCAGGGGGGACAGGAGAAAATAGAACAGCACCAGGGCGATGACGGCGGGGAAGAGGCGGATGGTGATCTGAAGGGCCATGGAGATGTTCAGCCAGATGACCCGCCCCGCCACGGAGAAGCCCTGGAACAGGGCGTTCACGCCGGGGTCTAAGTGCCGGGTGGTCCACAGGGACCACAGGTCCAGGCCGAAGCTCATCACCCACAGATAGAGGGTGATGAGCACAGACAGGAAGATGGACGTGGTGGGGATGCCGTCGCCCCCGGGGAGGGGGACCAGATAGAGCAGGTCGCTGACCCCGGTGGTCAGCAGAAGATAGGCCAGCAGCACCGCCCAGAAGGGGGGCTTGGCCGCGCCCATATCCGCCCGGGCCCGGCGCTTGAGTTCTTTGCGGTCGATTTCCATGGGTTCCTCCGATGTAATGTGTCGTGACAGAATGGGGGCCGCCCGTGTGGGCGGCCCCGGGGTTTGTTGGTTTGCATTTGAATGGGTTTAGCTGTCCCACTTCTCCATGACCTGGCGCAGCTGGTCGGCCAACTTGGCAAGGTCCTTGTTGGGGCGGCCACGGCTGCGGCTGATGAGCAGCTCCAGCTGCTTGGACACGTCCTGAAGGCGCACATAGGCGGGGGAGCCGGCAGAGGCTCCGGCGGGACGGGGCTTGCTCTCCAGCACCACGCCGGGGGCCAGCAGGCGGTTCTCCGTCAGGTCATAGACCTCCTCATACAGAGGGGCGTGGGCGGGGACGCCCAGCTCGTCATTCAGAGTCTTGGCAAACAGCTCGGTGACGGGGCTGTCCCCGTGGACCACAAAGACCTGCTGGGGCTTGGGGGAGAAGTTTTTCACCCAGGACAACAGATGGGTCCGGTCCGCGTGGGAGGACAGGCCCTTGAAGTTGACGATGCGGGCCTGGACGGCGATCTCCTCGCCGAAGAGCTTGACCGTTTTGGCCCCCTCCAGCAGACGGCGGCCCAGGGTGCCCTCCCCCTGATAGCCCACAAAGACCACGGCGCACTCCGGCCGCCACAGGTTGTGCTTTAAGTGGTGGCGGATGCGGCCCGCGTCGCACATGCCGGAGGCGGACAGGATGATCTTGGGGGTCTTGTCGGCGTTCAGGGCTTTCGATTCTTCGGTGGACTGGGTGAGGGTCAGGCCGGGGAAGGTGAACAGGTCGCTGCCGCTTTGCAGCACGGCGATAGCCTCCTCGTCCAGATAGCCGTGGAGGTTCCCGGCGTAGATGCGGGTGGCCTCGGCGGCCAGGGGGCTGTCCACGCAGACGGTGAAGTTGGGCACCGACTTGACCATGTGCTTGTCCTTGATCTCCCGCAGGAAGTATAAAAGCTCCTGGGTGCGGCCCACGGCAAAGGAGGGGATGATGATGTTGCCCCCCTTGGCGAACACCTCGTCGATGAGCTGGGCCAGGGCGCCGGTATAGCTCTCCGGCGGCTCGTGGTCCCGGTCCCCATAGGTGGACTCCATGATGACATAGTCGGCCTCCCGCAGATAGGAGGGGTCCCGGATGATGGGCTGGTCCACGTTGCCCAGGTCGCCGGAGAAGACCAGCTTTTTGGTCACGCCGTTTTCCGTGCACCACAGCTCGATCTCCGCAGAGCCCAGCAGGTGGCCCGCGTCGTTAAAGCGCACCCGGACCCCTTCGCACAGGTCGACCATCTCGCCGTATTCACAGGTGTCCACCTGCTGGAGCACGGCCTCGGCGTCGTTCAGGGTGTAGAGAGGCTCCACCGGGGGCAGACCGGCGCGCTCGCCCTTCTGGTTTTTCCACTGGGCATCCCCCTCCTGGATGTGGGCGGAGTCCCGCAGCATGATGGACATGAGCTGTCCGGTGAGGCGGGTGGTCAGAATGCGGCCATCAAAGCCCTGCTTGGCCAGCAGGGGCAGGCGGCCCGTGTGGTCGATGTGGGCGTGGGTCACCAGCACATAGTCGATGTAGCTGGGGGCAAAGTCCAGGGCGTTGTCGTCGTGCTCGTCCCGGCCCTGCTGAAGGCCGCAGTCGATCAAGATCTTTCGGCCGTTGACCTCCAGACAGTGACAGCTGCCGGTGACCGCGTGGGCCGCGCCGAAGAATGTAAGTTTCATAGTGGTCCCTCCCGTACATGGATCAGAATATGCGGGGCTTCTTAGGCTTATTGTACACCCGTGCCGGGAGAAATTCCACAGGAAATTGTAAAATGTGCAAAAAGGGGATGTTACAGCAGTTCAAAGTGCCGCAGGGCGGAGATGACGCCGTCCTCGTCCACCGTGCCGGTGGTATAGTCGGCCTGGGACTTGACAAAGTCGCTGGCCGAGCCCATGGCCACGCCGATTCCCGCGTGGCGGAGCATGGTCAGGTCGTTCTCCCCGTCGCCAAAGGCCATGGCCTCCTCCGGGGTCAGGCCGAAGTGGGCGAGCATGGCGTCCATGCCCTTGTCCTTGCCCCCGGTGGCGGGGATGACGTCCAGAAAGGTGGGGTGCCACCGGGTGGTCTTCAGGTGGGGCGCCCGATCCAGCAGCAGGTGCTCGTTCTCCTTCGTCAAAAAGGTGATGGCCTGATACAGCTCGCCGTCCAGGGCCCGGCGGGGGTCCTGCACCGGGGGCAGGGGGAGGTTCAGGTCCTTCATGAACACATGGGTCTGGTCGTTGGCATAGTTGATATAGATGTCGTGCCCCTCCAGAAAGATGCAGGAGAAGGCATTGCTGGACGCGGCGGACACCAGCTCCTCCACCGCCTGGCGGTCCATGGGGTTGCGGTGGATGACCTGGTCGCCGCAGTAGCAGAACTGGCCGCTCATGGTCACCCAGCCGTCGAAGGGGAACAGATCCCGGAGATATTGCAGCATCCGGGGGTGCCGCCCGGTGGAAATGAACAGCTTGATGCCACGGCGGTGGAGCTGCTGCAAAGCGTCCGCCATGGCGGCGGTGGCCCGGTGGGTGCGGAAGCTGACCAGGGTGCCGTCCACGTCGAAGAACATGGCCTTTATCATAAAATTACGTCCTTTCGGGGAGAAAATTCGTGCGTTGCCTCCTATTGTACACGAGCGGGCCGCAGATTTCTATATGCGTTTTCCACGATTCTGTCCCCGACTGGGGAAAAAGGCATAACCCCCGCCGGGACCGCCATAAAATGGGGACAACGGAAAGGGGGAGAGGGACATGGCCTTTGACCAGGAGCGCCTGGGACCGGAGCTGCCCCATCGGGTGGTGCTGGAGGACCGGAGCCGTCTGACGGTGTCCGGCGTGGAGGAGGTGGAGCGCTTTGACGAGAACACGGTGATGCTGTCCACCGCCCAGGGCGGGCTGGAGATCCAGGGGGAGGGGCTGCACATCGAAAAGCTGTCTCTGGACGGGGGAGATCTGCAGGTGGAGGGGACGGTGACCGCCCTCATCTATGACGGGGAGCGGGAGAGCCGGGGCGGCCTGCTCAGCCGTCTGCTGGGCGGATGACGGTGGACGTGATGCAGCAGGCCCGGGCCATGTGCCAGGGGCTGCTGCTGGGGGGCGGCCTGGGGGTGCTGTATGACCTGCTGCGGGTGGTGCGGGTGCGGGGCAAGCTGCGCTGGCTGGGGGGCGCGGCGGACCTTATCTTCTGGCTGGCGGCGGTGTGGGCCCTGTTCCGCTGGTCCCTGTCCGCCTGGGGGGGCCAGGTGCGCCTCTATGGGGCGGTATTCTGTCTGATGGGGGGCGGGCTCTATTTCCGCCTGCTCAGCCCCGGGGTGCTGTGGCTGGGCTATCGCCTGGCCGATCTCATCGGGGCGATTTTGGGGATTTTCACCTGGCCGGTGAAGGGATGCTGGCAGGTTTTCAAAAAAATCGGAAAACTTAGAAAAAATCTCTTCCTTTCCTGGGGCAAATGGTATAGAATAAAGCGGAAAACGGAGGAGGCAGAGCAGACGGCTTGCCGCCGCGCCGCCCGGGAGAGAGGAGTGCTGTTAGATGCGGTTCAAACGCGCCGGATTTTTGACCAAGATCGTGGTCCTGGCCCTGCTGATCTATATGGCCACCACTCTGCTGGAGCTTCGGGGGCAGATCCAGACCACCCAGGTCCAGCGGGACGCGCTGGCCCAGCAGGTGGCCGATCAGCAGGCAAAAAATCAAGAGCTGACCGACGCCATCCAGCACAAGGATGACCCCGAGACGCTGGAGCGGGTGGCCCGGGAAAAGGGCTATGTGAAGCAAAATGAGGTGCTCTTCTTCGACGTGGCCAACTAAGAGAGAGCTTTTCGCCCCGGGGGAAACCGCCGCCGGAGCGAAAGGGAAAAACACAAGGAGGATATTTCGGTCGCTTATGGAGTTTGGTGTTGGGTCCATTTTGGACGGAAAGGTAACTGGGATCACGAAATTCGGGGCCTTTGTGGCTCTGCCGGAGGGGAAGTCCGGTCTGGTCCATATCTCGGAGATCGCGTATTCCTATGTCAACCAGGTTTCGGATCACCTGAAGGAGGGACAGGAGGTCAAGGTCAAGGTCATCGGCATTGACCAGGCAGGACGGATCAACCTGTCCATCAAGCAGGTGGCGCCGCCGCCCCCTCGCCCCGCCCGCCAGGGTGGAGGACAGCAGCGGTTCGGCGGAGGCGGACGGCCCCCCCGCCAGGGCGGCGGTTCCCGCCCCATGGGCTTTGTCCGCCAGGCCCCTAAGGAGCCCACCGACTTTGAGGACCGGCTGAAGCAGTTCATGCAGGCCTCTGACAGCAAGCTGTCTGAGCTGCGGTATATCGAGAAAAAGGGCGGCAACCGCCGCAGCGGCGGCGGAGGCCGCCGCTGAGAAGCGCAACATAAAAGGGCCGACGCACTTTAATTTGGTGCGGCGGCCCTTTTGCCGCAATATGCGGGTGCAGCGGACATCGACGGGCCGACGCGGAGGTCGGCCCCTACGGCGTGTCACGTAGGTTGTCTGTAGGGGCGGACCTCTGTGTCCGCCCG
>URNZ01000045.1 GCA_900549405.1 uncultured Eubacteriales bacterium
GGACCTGGCCCCTGGAGGACGCCGCTCCGGAGCTATATGTGATGGCCTGTGGGGCCTTCTCCCAAGCCAGTGATCTGGATGATTTTGCTGCGCGCATGGATGCCGCGCTTCTGGCCCGTGACCCTGTACCACCCGGACATCCAGTCCGCCGCCCCCATCCTGCTGCCCGGGCGGCACATCGCCTCCATCGACGGGGGCTGCGTGCTGAAACTGGACGGCCAGCTCAACGCCCTCATCCTGCCCCAGGAGGACTCCCAGGACTTCACCTGGACGGCCTGGGATGGACTGCCCACCGCCACGGCTTTAGACGGACAGGAACCCTCCGCCGACCCTCTGAACATCCGCTGGGGCCGCAGCGCTGTGGAGGTGCTGGAGCGTGGGGAGGAGCTGTCTCTCTGCCGCCATTTAGAGACGGGGCGGACCCTGTACATCTTAAACCAATATCTGCGCACCGGCCCCAAGGGGGTGTGGTGCGAGGACTCCACCGACTATCGCCTGCCCGTGTCCCCCGGGGACGAATTGACCCTGGTGGCCCGGACGAAAACCGGTTTTTTGTGCAAAAAAGACGGGGTGACGGGGTGGTATTATGGCCGCCTGTCCGGTATAATATAAATTCGTCCAACGGCGGCCTGACCGCCCTTCACCCTCTGCCCGGATGGGCGGAACAAATAAATATAGATAGACTACTTTAGAAAAGTTGAGGTTAATTTTTTATGCTGGAGTTTCATCCCCTGCAACTGGAGGACCTGCCCCGTCTGCGCTCCTTTTTCAACTATAGCGGCAGCCGCATCTGCGACACCACGCCGGGAACCGTGTTCATCTGGCGGGACATGTACGAGACGGAGTGGGCCATCTGCGACGACAGCCTTTATTTCAAGGTCCAATACCCCTCCTTGGGGGAGACCTTCACCCTGCCCCTGGGCGGGGGCCGGACAGAGCACTTTCGGGAGATCGCCCAGTACTGCTGTGAAAAGGGCATCCCCCTGTCCTTCTATCCCGTGCCCAAGGACGAGCTGCCCCGGCTCCAGGCGTATTTCCCCAACAGCGCCGCCGTGGCCGAGCGGGACAGCTTTGACTATCTCTATCGGGCGGAGGACCTGATGTACTTCCGGGGCAAAAAGCTCAGCGGCCAGCGCAACCACGTGAACAAGTTTTTAAAGACCTATGGCAACTGGACCTTCCGCGCCATGACCGAGGAAGACATCCCCCATGTGAAGGCGTTTTTGGATAGTTATGCCGCCCGGTGGGACAAGGCCGCCGCCTCCTTCCACGAGGACATCGCCAAGACCCACGAGGTGCTGGACCACTTCGCCACCTATGACCTGCTGGGGGGCATCCTCCAGGTGGAGGACAACATCGTGGGCTTCTCCCTGGGGGAGATCGTGGGGGACACCCTGTTCACCCACATCGAAAAGGCGGACCGGGACTATGAGGGCTGCTATCAGATGCTGGTGGCCCAGTTTGCCCAGCACTTTGTCCGGGACGGCGTCCACTTCATCAACCGGGAGGACGACACCGGCGACCTTGGCCTGCGCACCAGCAAGCTGTCTTATCACCCGGTGGCCCTGCTGGAGAAATACACCGTGACCATCGAGGAGCCCTGCGGCCAGCGGGGCTGAGTTTTCAACCTAATCACGAACGGAAGTGTTTTCATGTATTACGAGATCGTGCCCATGGACCGCAGCCACATCGAGGAGATCGCGGCCCTGGAAAAGGAGTGCTTCTCCACCCCCTGGACGGAGCAGATGCTCACCGACGCCCTGTTCGACAGCCAGGCCAGCTTTATCGTGGCCGAGGCGGAGGACGGCCACATCCTGGGCTATGCCGGTCTCCACGTCATCGTGGACGAGGGCTATATCGACAACATCGCCGTGACCCCCGACGCCCGGCGGCACGGGGTGGCCTCCGCCCTGCTTGACGTGTACTGCCGCTTCGGCGCGGTGAACCTGGCCTTCCTCACTCTGGAGGTGCGGGCGTCCAACCAGGCGGCCAGGGGCCTCTATGAAAAATACGGCTTTCAGCAGGCGGGCCTGCGCCCGGGGTATTATCAGCACCCCCGGGAGGACGCCGTCATCATGACCCGCTATTTCAACGGGCAGGAGGGGGAGCAGCCGTGAACATTCTGGCCATTGAATCCTCCTGCGACGAGACGGCAGCGGCGGTGGTCCGGGACGGGCGCACCGTCCTGTCCAACTGCGTCTCCTCTCAGATCGAGATGCACACGATTTACGGCGGCGTGGTTCCGGAGATCGCCTCCCGCAAGCACGTGGAGGCCGTCACCGCCCTGGCCGACCAGGCGGTGGAGCAGGCGGGCCTGACGAAGTCTGACCTAGACGCCGTGGCCGTCACCTATGCCCCCGGCCTCATCGGGGCGGTGCTGGTGGGGGTGAACTTTGCCAAGGGGGCCGCCATGGCCCTGGATCTGCCCCTCATCCCCGTCCACCACGTGCGGGGCCACATCGCCGCCAACTATCTCACCCACCCGGATCTGGAGCCCCCCTTCGTCTGCCTGTGCGTCTCCGGCGGCACCACCGCCATTGTGGATGTGCGGTCCTACACGGACATGTCCGTCCTGGGCGGCACCCGGGACGACGCGGCGGGGGAGTGCTTTGACAAGGTGGCCCGGGTGCTGGGCATCGGCTATCCCGGCGGCGGCCCCATGGACCGGCTGGCCGCGGGGGGCGACGACCGGAAATATGACCTGCCCCAGGCCCACGTCAGCGGCCACGAGCTGGACATGTCCTTCTCCGGCCTGAAGACCGCCAGCCTGAACCTGATCCACAACGCCCAGCAGAAGGGGGAGGAACTGGACCTGCCCTCCTTCGCCGCCAGCTTTGGCCGGGCGGTGAGCCAGTCCCTGGTCCCCCGGGCCATGGCCGCATCCCGAAAGCTGGGCTATGGCAAGGTGGCCGTGGCCGGGGGCGTGGCCGCCAACAGCCGCATCCGGGCCGACCTCCAGGCCGCCTGCGCCAAGAGCGGAGACAAGCTGTTCCTGCCCGAGCTGCGCTATTGCGGGGACAACGGGGCCATGATCGGCTGCCAGGGGTATTACGAGTTCCTGGCCGGACACACCGCCGGGGCGGAGCTGAACGCCTACGCCACCCGGGATATCTCTCTGGGCTGAGCGTTTTTCTCTTGCTGAAAATTTTCTGAAATGGGCACTTTTCCACATTGCCTGTGGAAAACTCTGTGGAAAATGTGCATAACTTGGTGTTATGTCTCCCATCCCACCGGTTTTCCACATCCCTCCCCCGGCAATTTTTCGGAAAAACGATTGTATTTTTCTCCGTTTTCCTGTAGACTAGGTTTCATCAAGGACTGTCGGCCCTGCGGGGCCCCATAAGGAGGTCAAGAATATGAAAGTCGCCCGTTTTGTGCTGAAGATCGTGGCCCTGTCCCTGGGGGCCGCCGCCGCCGTGTGCGCCATCATCGCCTATTGGGACAAGCTGGCCCAGCTGGGCAGCTGCGCCAAGACCAAGATCCAGCGCACCGCCTGCGCCTCGGAGTATGATGACTACGAGGAGTAAGCCCACCGAAAACCCACAGCGCCCTGCCGGAGGATATTCCCCGGCAGGGCGCTTCTTTGTTTTGCTTTTCTTGGCTCACTCGATCTTGTCCCACAGGACGATCTCCCCCGTCTTCAGAGAGGCGGGCACGTCGATGAGCCGCTGGTTGTCCGAGCCGCGAAAGCGGATGCTCAGACTCTTCCGCTCCAAAATAAAGGGCCCGTCCACCAGCACGTCCAGCAGCTCTAATATCTCCCGGCTGTGCCGGCCCACCTCTCCGGCGGCCAGGCGGGGGAAGAGATAGCCGGAGTAGCACCAGACGTCCTTGTCCGGGAAGCGCTCCCGCACCCGACGGACCAGGTGGAGGATGGCCTGCTGATTTTCCGGCTCCATGGGCTCGCCCCCCAGCAGGGACAGGCCGTGGATATAGGGCCGGGCCAGGGCGGATAATATCTCCTCCTCCTGCTCCGGGCCGAAGGGCTTTCCATAGTGAAAATCCCAGGTCTCCGGGTTGAAGCACCCCTCGCAGTGGTGGGTGCAGCCGGAGACAAACAGAGACACCCGCACACCGGGGCCGTTGGCCACGTCGATGGGCCGGATATCCGCGTAATTCATGTTGTAAGACCTCCCTGCGGCCTGTTAAGCCGCAAACTTTCTTCCTTTTGGCGGTCTATGGCCCCCCGCAGCTGGTCCGTCAACAGCCGGTCGATAAAGTCCACCAGCTCCTCCGCCGAGCACTTCAGCTCCCCCAGCACCCAGCTCTCCACCACCCCGGCCAGGGCGATGACATAGAACTGGGTCAGCAGCTCCCCCTGCTCCGGGGCCTGCAAAAAGTGGGCCTGCCGGTGCAGCTCGTCCACGGTGCGGTGGATGATGGCATGGATGTCGTCCCGGAAGAACATGCTGATGTACGACCGGCCCAGGGACTGCAGCGCGCAGCGGCACACGGCCCGGTTCTCCTCTAAATAGCGCAGCAGCTGCAAAAGGCCCTCCTGCCACAGCAGGGCCCCGTCGTGCTGCCGCAGCAGGGACACCGCCTCCTGCTGGAACATCCAGCGCACCAAATCATAGATATCCTCAAAGTGATAATAAAACGCCTGGCGCTTTAATCCGCAGTCGTCGGCCAGCTCCCGGATGGTGATCTTGTCCAGGGGCTTTTGGGCCATTTTTTTCTTCAGCGCCTGGCAGAGCATGGTCTTGGTGTGTTCAGACACCGCATATGGCATGGGTCTCACCGCCTTCCTAGGCATTATAGCATGGGACGGAAAATCATACAATCTTTCTGATGTGTAAAAATTTTGACAAGAAAGACCGGATTGCAGGTTGTGCTTTTCCCGCCCTTTCGCATATCATGTTACTCTGATATGGAGGGACAAACTATGACACACCGCTATCGCATCACCCTGCACAGCCCCATGGGCCCCCGGGAGGGGGAGCTGACCCTGACCGGCGAGGTGAACGGAGCCGTGACCGGTATCCTGTCGGTGCTGGGCTTTCAGCAGCCGGTGTCCGGCCGCGAAAGCAGCGGCCACATTCAGCTGCAGCACCGCCTGCGTACCGCCATGCAGGAGCTGGACTGTGTCTCTCTGCTGGAACTGACCGGAGAGACCATCACCGGCGTGACCCACACGGACAAGGGCTCCATCCACTGGACCGGCGTGAGGCGGCCGGACTGACGGCCCTTGCGCGCGACCCCCCGATTCCCCGACAAAGGAGTGTATTCCATGAGTAAACCCCAGGGCGGCGGCTCGTTTTTTGAAACGATCGCCCGGTTCGTCGTAGACCGGCGAAATCTGATCTTTTTTCTGTACATCGTCGCCGCCATCTTCTCTGTGATCTCCTCGCGCTGGGTGGGCGTGGACAACGACATCACCGACTATCTGTCAAAAGACACCGAGACCCGCAAGGGCCTGACCCTGATGGACGACGAGATGACCACCTTCGGCACGGCGCGGATCATGGTGTCCCATGTGACATATGACATCGCCTATGACCTGGCCGGGCAGATCGAGGGCATCGACGGCGTGTCCTCTGCCAAGCTGGGGGACAACGACCCCGCCGACCCGCCGGACGAGGACGACGATGCCGAGCCGGACACCCCGGAGGACATCGCCGATTACATGCAGGGGGCCAACGCCTTGATCACCGTCACCTTTGACGGGGAGGAGGACGACAACTCGGCCAAGGCGGCCATGCAGGACATCAGGACCCTCCTCAGCGACTATGATGCCTATATCTCCACCAAGGTGGGCGTGTCCCAGGCGGACACCCTGGCCCAGGAGATGACGGTCATCCTGGCCATCGCCGCCGTCATCATCGTGCTGGTGCTGCTTATCACCTCCCGCTCCTATGCCGAGCTGCCCGTGATGATCCTCACCTTCGCCTCCGCCGCCCTGCTGAATATGGGCACAAACTTCTGGTTCGGCACCATCTCCTTCATCTCCAATTCGGTGACGGTGGTGCTGCAGCTGGCACTGGCCATCGACTATGCCATCATCCTGCTCCACCGGTTCACCGAGGAGCGCCAGACCTATGACACCCGCCAGGCCTGCATCAACGCGGTGAGCTACTCCATCCCAGCCATTGCCTCCAGCAGTCTGACCACCATCTCCGGCCTGGGGGCCATGCTGTTCATGCAGTTCGGCATCGGCCCGGACATGGCTATGGTGCTCATCAAGGCCATCTGTTTCAGCATGCTGTCGGTGTTCACCCTGATGCCCGGCCTGCTGATGCTGTTTGCCAACGCTCTGGTCAGAACCCAGCACAGGGAGTTTCTGCCTAAGATCGACAGGTGGGGCCGCCTGGTGGTCAAGCTGCGCTATATCGGCGTGCCCGTGTTCCTGGTGGTGCTGGTGGCCGGGTTCATCCTGGCCAACCGCTGCCCCTATGTCTATGGCGACACCCTGGTGAAGACCACCAGCCACAGCGAGCAGCAGATCGCCGACCAGCGGGTGGACGACACCTTCGGGGCCCAGAACGTGGCCGCCGTGCTGGTGCCCCGGGGGGACTATGAGAAGGAGAAACGCCTGCTGGACCGCCTGGAGCGCTATGACCAGGTGGATTCCGCCACAGGCCTTGCCAACATCGAGGCCAAGGACGGCTATTGCCTGACGGACAAGATGACCCCCCGGCAGTTCTCCGAGATGACCGACGTGTCCTATGAGTCCGTCTGCCTGCTCTACAGCGCCTATGCCGTGGACCAGGAGGAGTATGGCCGCATCGTGGGGGGCATCGAGAACTACTCTGTCCCCCTGATGGATATGTTCATCTTTCTCCACGACCAGATGGACGAGGGCTATGTCTCCCTGGACGACGAGACCGAGGCCGATGTGAACGATATGTATGACCAGCTCATCGACGGCCAGAAGCAGATGCTGGGCGAAAATTACTCCCGCCTGGTGCTGAACCTGGACCTGCCCGAGGAGGGACAGGAGACCTTTGACTTTTTAAAGACCATCCACCAGGAGGCCGAGCGCTATTACCCCGCCGACCAGGTGCTGGTGGTGGGCAACGCCACCAGCAACTATGATCTGTCCACCTCCTTTGCCCGGGACAATGTGATGATCAGTGTGCTGTCCGTGGCCTTCGTCATCCTCATTCTGCTGTTCACCTTCCAGTCGGTGGGCCTGCCTATTCTGCTGATCCTGGTCATCCAGGGCAGCATCTGGATCAACTTCAGCTTCCCCACCCTGACCAATACCAACATCTACTTTATGAGCTATCTGGTGGTCACCGCCATCCAGATGGGCGCCAACATCGACTATGCCATTGTCATCTCCACCCGGTATACCGAGATGAAGGCCAGCTTCCCGCCCAAGACCGCCATTGTCAAGGCCCTGAACCTGGCCTTCCCCACGGTGTTCACCTCGGGCACCATCCTAAGCTCCGCCGCTTTCCTCATCGGCAAGATATCCACCGAGGCCGCCATTGTGGGCATCGGTGAGTGCATCAGCCGGGGCACACTGATCTCCATGTTCCTGGTCATGTTCATCCTGCCCCAGATCCTGCTGGTGGGCGATATCATTGTGGAAAAGACCAGCTTTAAGCTGAAGGCACCTGTGCCCGCCCAGCGCACCGCCGGAACGGTGTATGTGAACGGCCGGGTGCGGGGCCGCATCAACGGCGTGGTGGATGCCAACGTCCACGGCGTGGTCCACGGGGAGATATCCGCCCTGGTGGGCAGCGGGACCATTGAGAAATTACCGGAGGAGGACCCTTCTGATGACGATCAAGCGCAAGATGAAGAAACAAACGGCAAATAAGCTGCTGTGCCTGCTGCTGGCGGTGCTGCTGCTGGCCGGACAGGTCCTCCCCGCTCTGGCCCTGAACCAGGAGGGCGGGACCATCACCATCGCCACGGCGGAGGACCTGAAGGAGCTGGCTGTCCAGTGTACCCTGGACAGCTGGTCCCAGGGAAAGACGGTGGTGCTGACTGACGACATCAATCTCAGTGGCAGCGGCTTTACCCCCATCCCCACCTTCGGCGGGACGTTCGACGGCCAGGGCCACACCATCTCCGGCCTGACCATCACGGGCAGCGGCAACACCCGGGGGCTGTTCCGCTATGTGCAGCAGGGGGCCGTGGTCCAGAACCTGACGGTGAAGGCCTCTGTGGGGCCCAGCGACCGGAAAAACGAAGTGGCCGCCATCGCCGGCAGCAATTCCGGCATCATCCGCCAGTGCGCCGCGCAGGGCGGCGTGAAGGGGGGCGACTCCGTGGGCGGTGTGGTGGGCGTCAACGAGCTCACCGGACAGGTCATCAACTGCACCTTCAGCGGCTCTGTCACCGGGGAGCACTATGTGGGCGGCATCGCCGGGCGGAACCTGGGCAGCCTGATCCAGTGCCGGAACTCCGGCAGCGTCAATACCACCGAGGTGGAGACGGAGAAGGACCTGACCAACGTGGACTGGGAGCAGCTGAACTCCGCGGAGAACATGCCCGCCTCCACCGACATCGGCGGCATCGCCGGGTGGTCCAGCGGCATTTTGCAGAGCTGCTCCAACTCCGGCCCGGTGGGCTATGCCCACGTGGGCTATAACATCGGCGGCGTGGTGGGCCGCCAGTCCGGCTATCTGGACGGCTGCTCCAACTCCGGGCCTATTTTGGGCCGCAAAGACGTGGGCGGCGTGGCCGGGCAGCTGGAGCCCCAGCTCACCCTGAAATATGACGAGGACACCCTGAACAAGCTGTGGGACGAGCTGGACAACCTTCAGGACCTGATGGACTCCACCCTGAACCACACGGGGACCACGGTGGACGCCGTGTCCCAGCAGATCACCGACTTTACCGACAGCGCCCGCACCGCCAAGGACGCGGTGCACGACCTGACCGACGCCATGACCGACTGGGGCAACGACAACATCGACCAGGTGAACGACGCCTTTGCCCGCATCTCCTGGACCCTGGACCAGATGAGCCCCATTCTGGACACCATCAGCCAGTCGGTGGACCGCATGTCCAAGGCCTCCTCCCAGCTGGCCGACGCCATGGACAGTATGCGGGAGGTGAACGACGCCCTGGACGACGCGGCGGACAACATGGACGATGCCCGGGACGACATGGACGATGCCCACAAAAAGGCCCAGGACGCGCTGGATTCCATTCAGGACGCCCTGGCCGACCTGAAAAAGGCCGTGGGCAGCGACGCAGAGACTGCCGCCGCCCTGGCCAAGCTGGCCACAGGCATGACCCAGCTGTCCCAGGCCCTGGCCGACGTGTCTGTGACCATGGGCACCATGCTCCAGATCATTCTGGACGCCTATGTGGAGGACGGCGGCATGACCGAGGAGGCCTATGACGCCCTACAGGAGCAGGTGCGCCAGACCATGGCCGAGCTGGACAGCGCCAAGGGCGCGCTGGACAGCATGTCCGGGGCGGTGCGGTCCCTGACCAACCACCTGCTGAAAAATCTGCGCAACGCCATCAACGACCTGAACGACGCCATGGGCTATCTGAAGGACGCGGGGGACTATCTCTCCCAGGCGGGCAGCCACTTTGCCGACGCCCTGGCCGACCTGCAAAAGGCCCACGACCCCCTGGACGATGCCCTGAGCAGCCTGTCCGACGCGGGGGACACCCTGTCCGCCGGACTGGACCTGCTCAAGCAGGCTCTGGACGACGGCAAGCGGGTGGTGGATGAGCTGGCGGCCAAACCCACCATCCAGTTTCAGGTCATCGGCGACGACCTGACTCAGAAGGGGGACGCGGTGGACGATGCCTTCTCCGACCTGCTGGACAACGCGGGCAGCATGAACGACATGCTGTCTGACCGCTCTGACATCGCCATCGCCGACCTGCGGGCCATCAACGACCAGCTGCGGGTCATCATCGACCTCATCCGGGACGCCATTGACGAGGAGCGGGACAAGGACCTGGACGACTACTTCGAGGACATCTCCGACCAGGATGGGGACGGAAAGCCGGACGCGGGCCTCATCTCCGCCTGCCAGAACAGCGGCAGCGTGGAGGGGGACGTGAACGTGGGCGGCATCGCCGGGTCCATGGCCGTGGAATATGACTTTGACCCGGAGGACGACCTGACCAAAGTGGGCGACAAGTCCCTGGACTTCCGCTATCTGGCCCGGGCGGTGATGCTGGACTGCGTCAACCGGGGGGAGATCACCGGCAAGAAGAATTACACCGGCGGCGTGGTCGGTCTCATGGACCTGGGCCGGGTGTCCGGCTGTCAGGGCTATGGCCCCGTGTCCAGCAGCGACGGGGACTATGTGGGCGGCGTCGCGGGCGCTTCCTATGGCTTCATCCGGGACAGCTGGGCCCGGTGTCAGCTGTCCGGCAAGGACTATGTGGGCGGCGTGGCCGGTTACGGCAGCACCATTGAAAACAGCCGCTCCTTCATCGAGATCGACAAGGGAGAGGCCTATGTGGGGGCCATCGCCGGGGACATGGAGGAGGACGGCACCCTGACGGGCAACCTCTTCGTCCACGACACCCTGGGCGGCCTGGACGGCATCAGCTACACCGGCAAGGCCCAGCCCACCACCTTCGACGAGCTGTCTGCCCTGGGCAATGCCCCCGGGGAGTTCACCCAGTTCCAGCTGACCTTTATGGCTGACGGCAAGCAGGTGGCGGTGATCCCCTTCCAGTATGGCCAGGGGATCGAGCGCCTGCCCGACATCCCGGCCAAAAAGGGCTATTCCGCCCAGTGGCCCGACCTGGACTATGGCCACCTGACCTTCAGCCGGACGCTGGAGGCGGAGTACACCCCCTATTCCTCCGTCATCACCGACGGGAGCGGCCTGCCTGAGATATTGGTAGACGGCAGCTTCAGCCGCAACGCCAAGGTGGAGCACGCCACCGCCGACGTGACCTGGACCGACGAGAGCGGCAAGGAGCACACCGGCACGGCCTACACCGTCACCGTCACCGACCCGGTGCTGGACGACGTGAGCTACACCGTCCACTATCGCCTGCCCGACCGCAGCCAGCGCTATGCCCTGTGGGTGGAGACGAAGGAGGGCTGGCAGCGCCAGTCCCTCACCGTGGACGGCAGCTATGCCATGATCCCCTGCCAGGAGCGGAAGATCACCTTCTGCGTCCAGGAGGAGGGCCCCGCCTGGCTCATCTGGGCCGTGTCCGGGGGCGGCGCGGTGGTCCTGCTGGGCGGCGCAGCCCTCCTGCTCCGCCGCAGACACAAGAAGCAGTGCGCCAAGGCCCAAAAGGCTCAGACCCCTGACCAGACCCCCGTGGGCAAATAAAGACATGCTAAAAGCCGCGCAGGCAAGCCAAACTGGCTCGTCTGCGCGGCTTCTTTTTGTGGTTTGGGGATGGCGCTCAGGTGTTGTAGCTGTCGAACATGTCGGTGATCTCCTTCTCCGGCACGGGGGTGAGGAGAGAGACCACGACGATGGCGCACAGGGCGCACAGGAAGGCGGGCAGCAGCTCATAGATGTTGAAGATGCCGCCGATAGGCGCCACCAGGAACTTCCACACAAAGATCATCACGCCGCCCACGATCAGACCGGCCATGATGCCCTGGCGGTTGCTCCGCCGCCAGAACAGGGCGCACAGCATAGTGGGACCAAAGGTGGCGCCAAAGCCCGCCCAGGCGAAGGAGACGATCTTGAACACGTTGCTGTTGGGGTCGGCGGCCAGGAAGATGGCGATAAAGGCGATGACCACCACCGTCAGCCGGGCGGCCAGCATGTTCTGCTTGGGGGTCAGCTTCACGCCGAACAGGTCCTGGAGCACGTTCTCCGAAAAGGCGGAGGAGGCGGCCAGCAGCTGAGAGTCGGCGGTGGACATCGTCGCCGCCAGGATACCGGCCAGGATGCACCCGGCGACGACGGCGGGCAGGATGCCATAGCTGGACAGCAGGTCGGCCAGGCGGACGATGACCGTCTCGGTGGCGCTGCCCTCCAGGGCAGGGATGCGGCCCACGTTGGACACGGCGTGACCCACGATGCCGATAAACACGGCCACGGCCATGGAGATGACCACCCAGCTGGCGGCGATGCGGCGGGAGAGCTTCAGCTCGTCCTCGTGGCGGATGGCCATAAAGCGCACCAGGATGTGGGGCATGCCGAAGTAGCCCAGGCCCCAGGCCAGCATAGACACGATGCGGATAACGCCATAGGGCTCGGCGGCGCCGGTAGCGGCGTTATAGGTCTGGTCAAAGCGCAGGAAGCCGGGCAGGCTGCGGGCGTGCTCCAGCACGGCGTCCATGCCCCCGGCCTGGACCACGCCGAAGGCCACGATGATGGCCAGGGCCACCGTCATGATGATGGACTGAATGAGGTCCATGGTGGCCACAGCGCTGAAGCCGCCCACGGAGGTATAGCTGATGATAACGATAGCGCCGATGATGACCGCCACCATATAGTCCCAGCCGAACAGGCTGTTGAACAGCTTGCCGATGGCCGCCAGACCGGAGGCCACATAGGGCACGAAGAACACCAGGATGATAACGGCGGAGATGCCCATGATGACGGGCTTCTTCTCCCCATAGCGCTTGGAGATGAAGCTGGGGATGGTGATGGCGTCCAGGTGGACGCTGTACCGCCGCAGACGGCGGGCCACCAGCAGAAAGTTCAGATAGGTGCCCGCCACCAGACCGATGGCGGTCCAGCTGGCGTCGGCCACGCCGCTGAGATAGGCAAGGCCCGGGATGCCCATGAGCAGATAGCTGCTCATGTCCGAGGCCTCGGCGCTCATGGCGGTGACCAGGGGGCCCATGCCGCGGCCGCCCAGGTAAAAGCCCTCGGAACTCTTCTTAGACCGGCGTCCGATCATCACGCCGGTGAAGATCACCATACACAGGTACAGGATGATGGTACCCATGATGATCATTTGTATGGTAGTCATGTCTCTCCTCCTCTTGCTCTGCCCCCGGCACACATCCGGCGGCACGGTTTCTTCATTATAGCACACAAATTTCCGAAATAAAATACAGAACAAAGTACAGACTTAATTCTGTACTTTGTTCTGCTTTAATTATTTGAACACTTGATATCACAGCATTTTGTGACCGTACTGAAATTCGATTTGAAACTAGGACAAAGAAAATATTTCAGTCCTTCTTCTGATACAGCTCCGCCAACTGCTTGAATTTGGGCAGGGCCACGGTGACCCGCTCCTCGGGCACGCAATAGGCCAGGCGGAAGTGGCCGGGGCAGCCGAAGGCCGTGCCGGGCACCAGGAACAGGTCCAGCTCCGTGGCTTTTTTGCAGAAGGCCACGTCGTCCGGCTCCAGAGACCGGGGGAACATATAGAAGCTGCCCCCCGGCTCCACGCAGGAGAAGCCATACTCCGTCAGGGCGGCGAACAGCCGGTCCTTGTTCCGCTCATACACCTCCAGCTGGCTGGTCAGGTCGGCGCAGCGGCCCACCGTCAGCTGCATCAGGGTGGAGGTGCCGTTGCAGCCGATGGTCCGGGAGACCTGAGGGCACACCTCCGCGATGGTCAGGGCCTGCTCCGCCTTGGGGTTCACCGCCAGATAGCCAATGCGCTCCCCCGGCAGGGACAGGGACTTGGAGAAGGAGTAGCAGGTGATGGTGTTGTCATAGAACCGGGCGGGGTAGGTCTCCTCTGTCCCGGTGAACAGCAGCTCCCGATAGGGCTCGTCGGAGATGAGATAGATGGGGTGGCCGAACTGGTGCTGCTTCTCTTCCAGCAGGGCGGCCAGCCGCGTCAGGGTGGCGGAGGACAGCACCATGCCCGAGGGGTTGTTGGGGGAGTTCACCAGCACCGCGGTGACGGCGGGGTTCAGGCGTTCCTCCAGGGCCTGAAAGTTGATCTGGAAGGAGTCCACGTCCGCCGGGACCACCGACAGGCGCAGCCCGGCCCCCTGGACATAGGGGCGGTACTCGGGGAAATAGGGGGCAAAGACGATGATCTCGTCCCCCGGCTCGGTCACCGCCCGCAGGGCGTGGCCCAGGGCTCCCGCCGCACCGCTGGCCATGAACAGGTGCTCGGGCCGATAGTCCATGCCGAACCGGCGGTTCAGCGACTGGGCCAGCTGGGCGCGGACCTGGGGCAGCCCGGCGCTGGGGCCATAGCTGTGGATCTGAAGGGTGGGGGTGTCGTTCAGGATGTCATGGATGGTCTGGTTCACCGCCTCCGGCGCGGGCACCGAGGGGTTGCCCAGGCTGAAGTTATACACATTCTCCTCGCCGATCTCCTGGGCGCGGCGCTTGGCCATCCCGGCGATCTCGAAAATAATGTCCTTTTCCGACAGCATATCCACATAGCGTTTTGACAGCATCCTGACCATCTCCCTGATAAATTTCACCCAACTTCTGCAAGTGCTTCCCGCCCCCGCAGGGGGCAGGAAGTATCTTGCGCCGGTTTTCTATACACTAGCACGATAGAGAGCGAAAGTCAATGGACACCTTGCAACAAAAACTTGATAACTTGAGAGTATATTTTTTCCGAGCGTCGTTTTTGCGATAACGATTCAAAAAATGGGGGTCATTTTAAATCGTCGAGCCGTATGCGCCGATATGATTCAAAAAACGACGCCGATTTTGAATCGTTTCGCTCCACGTACAAATATGATTTAAAAAACAGTGCCATTTTTGAATCGTTCTGCCATACACGCAGAAATGGTTTAAAAAGCACCCCCGTTTTTAAATCGTTGTCGAAAATATCTGCGTATCGGTTCAAAAAATATCCCGATTTTAAGATGTACGTCCCCGTACAACGGACCTCCCTTTTATCTTTTAAGATGAAGAGGGAGGTTAGATCATATGGAATACGGATACATTCGGGTGTCTACCCTGGATCAGAACGAGGACCGGCAGCGGCGGGCTATGGCGGACCGGGGTGTCCCCCGGGAGCGGATGTTCCTCGACAAACAGTCGGGCAAGGACTTCCACCGCCCGGCCTACGCCCGTCTGCTGCGGCGGCTGCGGCCCGGCGACCTGGTCTATGTGCTGAGCATTGACCGGCTGGGGCGCAACTATGAGGAGGTGCAGAACCAGTGGCGGGTGCTGACAAAAGAAAAAGCCGTGGACATCTGCGTCATCGACATGCCCCTGCTGGACACCCGCCAGGGAAAGGACCTGCTGGGCACCTTTATCGCCGATCTGGTGCTGCAGATTTTGTCCTTCGTGGCCCAGAACGAACGGGAGAACATCAAAAAACGCCAGGCCGAGGGCATCGCCGCCGCCAAAGCCCGGGGCGTAAAATTTGGCCGTCCCCCCGCCGTCCTGCCGGAAAATTTCCACGCCGTCCACAAAAAATGGCGGGATAAAAAAATAACACTCCGCCAGGCCGCCGAAGCCTGCGGAATGCCGGAGGGGACATTTTACGCCAAAGCAAGGAAGTTTGAGGAGGGGGGAAATTAAGTAAAAAATTCGCAAAAGTGTACTTTTACAAACTTTCTCCCGTGTTTTCAACAAATTCAGTTTAGCACTCTTTTATGCTATTTGCAATAGGATTTCGGGATATTATTTCCTTGATTTTACTGATTTGTAAAAGTACACATATCAGAACGGAGGAAAAATATGAAAAGGCAGTTTTCAATTTTATTGACCTTAGCGGTCACAGCAGCACTACTTGCAGGGTGCGGAAGTACGAGCACCTCAGATAACCCTAACAATGCCGGCAGTTCCAAAAAGGGGGACGTATCGGTAACGCTAGGAAACGATTATTCAACAGATAACGGCACTTCGTTCGACCTTTTTAAGGTCGTTACTTCGGGGAAATTACAGTCTGTAAGCGGACAAGGTTCCTATTACGAAGCTGACAGCGGATATAATTTCATCGATTTCGTGATCGATCTTACGAATAACGGCACCGAAGATATCTCCGTCAGCGATGATATGGCCGGTTATTTTGAAAGCAGCGACGGTACACAGTATAACAACCCTTTGATTGCGGTTGAAGATCGGGACGATTATTTAGACCAATATAGTTCTATTAAACCATTAACGACCAGCAAAGTACATATCGGCTATACAGTTCCCACTGACATTACGACAGGAACAGCTTATTTCAGCATCATGGGTGAACTTTATTCTGTGGATTATGACGCAAGCGTCGATATTTCAAGCAAAACCAGCGTTTCAATGAATCAGGAAATTACAGTTGATGATGTCGCGTCGTTCGAGCTTTTAGGGACAAATTATACCGCGGATGTCCTGCCCCCTAATACATCCGGCTTCTATACGCATTATTCCATCGACGACCCCTCAAACAACGTATACTTTGTTGTTTACTGCAATCTTACGAACTATTCAGCTTCCGCAATCGGTGCCGATGACATGATCTCCATGAAAGCTGTTTTTGACGGAAAATACGAGTACACCGCCAACATGGTCTTAGAGGAAAAGGATGGGACCGGCTTTGATTATGCAAGTATAACGAGTATCGATCCGTTGGAGACCAGAAAGGGCGTGTTCATGTTCGATATCCCTAAAAAGGTGCAGGATATGAATTGTGAGCTGTCTATTTATTTCTATGGCAACGAATATTCTTTCAATGGTTAAATTAGAACCGTTTTATCGCTAATTTATATGGAAATCAAAATATAATTTTTGACTATCTCTTTATAAGTTCTTATATGCCGGTATAGCCCGTATTTACAGGCTTTCCGGCATTTTTCATATCGGAAGAAGTTCACAAATCTTTTTATTTCCCCTCATGTTTTCGCGTCCAGAAGTAGTAAATCGGGTAGTAAAAATGCTGTTTACTACTAAGCAATCAGCCGTTCCATTTCTGCCATTGCGCTGTCAGATGTAGCGTGGGCGTAATAGTTCAGCGTCATAGTGATGTTGGAATGTCCCATGATATACTGCAATGCTTTCGGGTTCATTCCGGCGTTTGCTAAATTGGTACAGAACGTATGGCGTA
>URNZ01000046.1 GCA_900549405.1 uncultured Eubacteriales bacterium
CAGGCAGGCAGGCAGGCAGGCAGGCAGGCAGGCAGGCAGGCAGGCAGGCAGGCAGGCAGAGTAAAACTCTGCCCATTTTTGCTGCCCAACTTTAATTTTATAAGAGAAATAGAAAGACGCTCCTATGACACGGGATAACCTGTGCCATAGAAGCGTCTTTTTGTCATTCACGGAATGTCAGTAGCTTCGCCGGTTCTACATTCAGAACAGCAGCGATATTAAAAAGCAAGTCGAGCGATATGGGGCGGCAGAGGTTAGGAGCCTCGATTGCTCCGATATGCTGGCGGCTGATACCGACACGCTCCGCAAGCTGCTCTTGGGTCAAACCAGCGTGCTTGCGGTAATATGCGATATTGTACCCGATTTCAATAAATTTCTGCGTGTTATCAAATTCGGGATAGCGGTTCTCTGCCACGGGCCTCACCTCTATTGATATTTTATCCCACACAGCAGAAAACTAAAATTAGATGGCAGAGAACGATTGATATTTAATATCTAACAATATATAATTGAGCAAGAAAGATTGTTGAATTGCAGATGACTACAAACAATATAAATTGGAATGGAGGGCTACTACATGAAAAGAAAAATCTTATCCCTTTTACTGTCATTTACACTATGCCTGAGCCTGCTGCCTACGGCAGCGCTGGCGGAGGATGCAACTGCAATGCCCAACTACAACGGCGGCAGCGGAACGAAAGATGATCCGTGGCTGATTTCGTCAGTGGGAGATTTACAAACACTGGCAACCACAATCAATGACGGAAAAGCTGCTGAATTTGATGCTAATGCAGCAGCGGGCGGGGAAGGCGTTGCCGGCAACTATTATGGTTACTACTTCAAACAGACAACGGATCTGGATTTGAGCGATATTGTGAACTGGGACCCTATCGGATATTCAGGCAGTTGCTATTTTGCAGGTCATTATGACGGTGGCGGATACACCATTTCTAACGCAACGAGCACAGGTAAAAAAGATACTGATGGCTTTGCCACAGCGGGCATTTTCGGCTGGGTGGCTTTTGGCTCGGTGAAAAATCTTACGGTTAAAAACGCCGACTTTTTGGCAGCAGGAGACAATAACATGTCCTATGCAGGCGGCGTGTTGGCGGTTGCTTATAGTTGCACAGTTGAGAACTGTTCCGCCTACAATTCCAAAATAGAAAGCCAGAGAAATCCAAACAACAGCAACTTTGCGGGAGGTATTACCGGCATTGCCTTGCGTTCCAGCTTTGAAAAATGTGCGTCTGTCGGAAATACCATACGACACGGAAGTTTTGGCGGCGGTTTCATCGGCTCACTGGATGGAGGAGATTCCAATTTCACAAATTGCTATGTCGCAAACTGCATTGTGACAGGGGACAGTGATACGGGAGCAATGAGCACGCTCAGCGGTGGTTTTTTGGGTGCATCTGAGGATGGCGATGCAATTCTGAACAGTTGCTTTGTGTATGATTGCGTAGCACAGCCCGACGAAAACTCAAAAGGAAAAGATTATTTCGCCGTATTTACACCCAACACACAATACGGTGAAGTAGTTGCAAAGTCTTACGTTTATTATTATGATGCAAATGATGCTACCGTGAACGCTGACGGTGCGGAATCAAAGACTTCCGAAGAATTCACCGACGGCACGGTGGCGAATGCGCTTGGAACTGCTTTCGCACAAGGCAAGCGCTATCCGGTATTTGCTACTGACCCTGCCGACTATTCCGCAGTTGATGCAGCCATAGCCAAGGCAAATGCCCTGAATAAGGATAACTACAAGGATTTCTCTGCTGTGGAAGCCGCTGTGAATGCGGTGGATCGCAACAAGAAAATCGCAGAGCAGGACGATGTTAACGAAATGGCAAAAACCATTGAAGGTGCCATCGCTGATCTGCAATACAAGGATGCCGACTACACCAAGGTTGATGCCGCTATCGCCAAGGCAAACGCGCTGAACAAGGACAGTTATCAGGATTTTTCCGTTGTGGAAAAGGCTATTGCTGATGTTGTTCGAGACAAGAACATCACCGAGCAGGCTAAAGTAGATGCAATGGCAAAAGCCATTGAAGATGCCATCGCAGCGCTGGTCGAAAAACCTTCCTCCAGCGGAGGTTCTTCTTCCGGCGGTTCCTCCTCTCCGAGCTATTCCGTGACCACACCCGGCAAAACGGAGAACGGCACCGTGACTGTCACCCCCAAGAGTGCGTCCAAGGGCAGCACTGTGACCATCACAGTCAAACCCGACAGCGGTTATCAGTTAGACGATCTCACCGTAACCGATAAGAACGGAAACGAACTGAAACTGACCGACAAGGGCAACGGCAAATACACCTTCACCATGCCTGACGGCAAGGTGGACGTGAAAGCGACCTTCGTGAAGTCTGAGCCTGAACAGCCCGGCAAGACCACCTTCGTGGATGTGCCCGAGGGCATCTGGTACGAGGACGCCGCCGGCTTTGTGGCCCGGCGGGGCCTGATGTCCGGGGTTGGCGAGAATCTGTTCGGCGGGAATCAGAGCACCACCCGGGCCATGCTCATGACCATCCTGGCCCGCATGGACGGACAGGACGTATCCGGCGGGGCCACCTGGTATGAGAAGGGCATGAACTGGGCAAAAAATAACGGCGTGTCTGACGGCACCATGCCCACCGCCAACATCACCCGGGAGCAGCTGGCGACGATGCTCTATAGCTACGCCAAGCTGCGCGGCATCGACACCACCCAGGGCGGCATGGCCGTCCGGGAGTTCAGCGACTACGACAGCATCTCCCCCTGGGCCGGTCAGTCCATGACCTGGGCCGTGAACGCAGGCATTCTGTCCGGGCGGGGCAACAGCACCCTGGCTCCCACTGCCGGGGCCACCCGGGCCGAAATGGCCGTGATGCTCCAGCAGTTTGTGGGGCTGATGGAGAAATAAAATAAAAATCAAGCCAGACGCAAAAGCAGGGGGCCTTTTCCCAAGGCTCCCTGCTTCCTGTTTTGTGATATGAAATCAGCGCTCCTCAAAGGCCAACAGCGCCGCGCCGATGGCTCCGCACAGCTGGGCCTCCTGGGGCACGTGGACTTCGGCCCCCAGCTTGTCAGACAGCTCTTTGACCACGCCCTTGTTCTGGGCCACGCCGCCGGTCATGATATAGGCGGGCTCGCCGCCCAGGCGCTTGACCAGGGAGGCGGTCTTCCCCGCCACCGAGGCGTTCAGGCCGTGGATGATGTCCTCCGGCGCGGTGTTGTCCGCCACCAGGGAGACCACCTCCGACTCGGCAAACACGGTACACATGCTGGAGATGGTCACCTCGTTTTTCCATGCCAGCCCCAGCTCGCTCATCTCCGGCAGGGTGAGTTCCAGGGTCTTTGCCATCATGTCCAGGAAGCGGCCCGTCCCGGCGGCACACTTGTCGTTCATCACAAAGTTTACTACATTGCCCCGCTCGTCGATGCGGATCACCTTGGAGTCCTGGCCGCCGATGTCGATGACGGTGCGGGCCTGGGGGAACAGGAAGTGCGCCCCCTTGGCGTGACAGGTGATCTCCGTGGCCGAGGCGTCGGACAGGCCGATGGTCTCCCGCCCATAGCCGGTGGTCACCACAACGTCGATGTCCTCCCGGGTCAGGTTCGCGGCCTTCAGCGCCGCGGCCAGGGCCTTTTCCGCCCCGGAGGCGGCCCCCGCCCCGGTGGGCAGGATGACCGCGCCCACGATGTTCTTCTCCCGGTCCAAAATCACGGCGTCGGTGCTGGTGGAGCCGCTGTCCACCCCGGCGATATAACGGAAGTCGTCCGACTTTTTGATGGCCCCCGCGCCCACGCCGATGGTCTCGGCAAAGGCGTCGATCCTGGTGTGCAGCTGGCCGCTGGACTGGGGCGTGCAGTCTGTCTCGATCTTCAAAAGTGTCTCCCCCTTTTGGCCTCTCATGTGCCGATAGGCAAAGCCATAGTAATCACAGAATTTGATGGTGTGGCAGATGGTCCCCACCTCGGTGGGGTCCGGCTCCTCCAGGCGGAACTGCATCCGCATACAGCTCCGGTGCTGGTTCAGCAGGGCCGTGGCATACGCCGTGTCCGACCAGCTCTCCGGCGCGGGCAGCAGCGTCCTCCGCCCGGTGCAGGTGTCGTCCTGGACCGGCAGGGGCATCCGCTGCTGGATCATCTCCTTGAGCAAAGAGCCGCCGTGGGCCCCGGTGAGGCGGACGTGGGGCTCGGTCAGCGTCTGGGCCTCCGCCTCCGTGATGCCCTTTTTCCAGGCGGCCAGGGCCTTGTCCGGGTCAAAGCTCCCGCCGGTCAGTTTAGAAAGCTCCCCCTGGAGCCGCTTTAGATCCCGCTCCAGCAGGGCCACAGAGGCGGCGTTGTTGGTGTGGGGCAGGGAGAGCAGAAACAGAAACTCCATGTTCCCCTGCTGGCGGAGCACGTCATAGATCCGGCGGCACACGTCGCAGCAGTCCACCAGGATCAGCCTGCGGATGTTCCGCCCGGCCACCTCCTCGATCAGGGCCTTTCCATAGCCGCACAGGTTGGGGTGGGTGCAGCTCTCCGCGCACTCGAAGTTGGCGGGGGCCGGGTCCAGGCGCTCCACCGGCAGATCAAAGCCCGCAAAGATCTCCATGGGCGTATATTTGCAGACACAATAAATCGTATTATCCATTTCGCTTCTCCAACATCTCCAAAAATGCGTTCAGGCGGGTGGCGGTCTGGCCGTCTGAGGCATTGCGCCGGTCACAGCCGTCCCCGTTTAAGATCAGGGTGGGGAACCCGGCCTGGTCCAGCTCGTGCTTGAACACCCCGGACAGGCCCATGGTCTGCTTGCAGCCCCAGTGGCAGAAGCAGACCACCCCGTCCACATGGAGGGCGCGGGCCGCCTCCACCGCGGCCTTCACCCGGCTCTCGCCGCCATTCCACTGGCTGTACACCAGCCGCCGGGCCATGCTCTCATAGGGCCGCTCCGGGTCCAGGTCCATCAGGCCCTCGAAATTGGTGTCGCAGGTGACGATCTGGCAGCGGTCATTGAAGTTCAGCATCTGGCGCACCGGCTCCTGCCAGTTGGGGATGGTGTGCAGCCACAACAGGCGGATGCCGTGGGCGGCGGGGGCCGCCTTCAGGTCCTTCAGCAGCTGCTGGGCATAGCGCAGGGCCGCCGCCGACCCCATGCCGCTGTGGGTGAGATAGACCTCATACAGCTCCGAGGTCACGTCGGAGGTCAATGTCTTAGACCGCTTTTCCACCTGGCAGGCCCGCAGCAGGTCCATGGTCTGTTTAGACCGGGCGACAACGCTCTTCAGCCGGTCCTCGTCCAGGCGCTTGCCCGTCTGGTCCTCCAAAAACTTTTTCAGCTCCTGCAGCTGGTCGGCCACAAAGGCCACGCCCTCCTCGCTCTGCTCCGGCGGCACGTCCACGTAAAACCGGGGGATGCCATAGTGGTCGGCCAGCTCCCGAAAGGTCAGGTTGTTGGCGTCGCACACCAGAGACGTGTTGACGATGAATTTAGGCGCTGGCAGCACCCCGGCATAGGCGCTGCCCAGCAGGACCTTGTGATAGGAGCAGAAGGACTCCGCGATGCCCTCCGCCTCGGCGGTCTCGGCAAACACGGGCTCGGCGTGGGCCCCGTTGAGAAAGCAGGAGTACAGCTCGGCGCACATGGGCGTCACCGACATGGCCTCCAGCAGCTCGCAGGGCTGAAAGATGCTCACCAGCGCCGCCCGCTCCGGGTGGGCCAGCATGGTCTGCACCGCCTGGTTCACGCACTGGGCCGAAAACTGGTGCGCCTTTGGCAGGGCGCGGTCCGGGGCCAGACGGAGCTTCAGCCCGTATGCCCGATAGGCGGCCAAAAGGAGCGCCCGGCTCCGGTCCGGGTGCTCCGGCGTGACCTTGCTGATATAGTTTCCAAATCGTTCGAAGATATCTGGCATGTTCAAAAAGCTCCCCTTTTATTCATTCCGTTCAATAATGTAACATCTTTGCCGGGCCGTTTCAATAGGCGAATTCGCCAGTATCCCACCCCGAAAAAAACCACGGGGCGCTCCCAGAACAGGAGCGCCCCGTGGGGTATTTTGGATCAAGGAAAGAAGCAAGAAAATCGTCAGAACTTACGCCAGGGCAAACATGGTGAAGGCGGGCCAATAGGTGACCAGCATCAGCACCACCAGCAGGGAGAAGATGAACCACAGCATGAACTTCATCATCTTGCCGATGGACACGCCGGAGATGGCGGAGGCCACGAACAGGTCGATGCCGTAAGGAGGCGTGCAGAAGCCAATGGCCAGGTTCATGGTCAGCATGATGCCGAAGGTGACGGGGCTCATGCCCAGGGCCTCGACCACAGGCAGCAGGATGGGGGCCAGGATGATGGTGGCGGGGATGTTGTCCACCAGGCAGCCGATGACCAGCAGGAAGATGTTGATGAGGATGAGCAGGATGATCTTGTTGTCGGTGACGCCGATGAGGGCGGCAGCCAGGGTGCGGGGGATACCGGTCAGGCTCAGGTAAGCGGCAAAGGCGGAGGACAGGCCCACCATGAAGGTGGTGGAGCCGTTGATGACGATGGTGTCCCGCAGGGCCTTGTAAACGCCCTTGTTGTCCAGCTCCTTATACACGAAGCGGCCCACGATGTAGGAATAGACCACGCTGATGACAGCGGCCTCGGTGGGGGTGAACTTGCCGGAGTAGATGCCGCCCAGGATGATGACAGGGGACAGCAGGGCCCAAATGGCATCCACAAAGCTCTTGACCACGGCCTTGAAGCTGAACTTCTTGGTCTCGCCCTTAAAGCCATACTTCTTGGCCATGATGTAGCACACGATCATCAGGGCCACGCCCATGGCAAGGCCGGGGATGATGCCGGCCTTGAACAGGTCGGTGATGGAGGTGCCGGTGGCCACGCCGTAGATGACGAAGGGGACGCTGGGGGGAATGATGACACCGATGGTACCGGCGGCGGCGCAGATGGAGGCGCTGAAGCCCTCATCATAGCCCTTGTCCTTCATGGCGGGGATCATGAATGCACCCACGGCGGAGGTGGTGGCGATGGCGGAGCCGGAGATAGCGGCGAAGAACATGCAGGTGACGGTGGTGACCATGCTCAGGCCGCCGGCGATGAAGCCCATGAACGTATCGAAGAAGTTCAAGATACGCTTGGCGATGCCGCCGCCGCTCATCAGATTGCCGGCCAGCATGAAGAAGGGCACGGCCATGAGGGGGAAGGAGTCAACGCCGGTGATGGACTTCTGGGTGATCATCAACAGGGGGATGGTCCCGTCGCCGCAGACCAGAATGGTGAACAGGGTGGCGATGCCGATGGAATAGCCGATGGGCACCATCAGGATCAGCAGGATGAAGAACGTGAGGAACAATACAGCTGCGCTTTGCATTTAGGCCACCTCCTTGTTGTCGTCGGAACCGTGGCCAAACAGGGCCTTGACATCCTCCACCAGCTGGCCGCACAGCCGCAGGGTGAAGATACCGGAGGCCAGGGGCAGCACGATATAGACGATCCACATGGGCATACGCATGGCGCTGGACACATTGCCGCGGGTGATCATCTGCTGCACCAGGTCGATGCCGCTGGTGACCAGGAAGATGTTGAACGCGATGAGCAGGATCGTGGCGATCACATCCACCACCGCGATGACTTTCTGATTTTTCACAAAGGATTTCAAAATCTCCACCTTGATGTGGGCCTTGTCCTTCTGAGCGATGCTCACGCCCATCCAGATCTGCCAGATGAAGATGTAACGGGTCAGCTCCTCGCTCCAGGTGAGGGAGCTGTTGAACACGGAACGCATGATGACCTGAACAAAGATGATCAGGGTGGTCAGCACCAGGCTGGCACAGAGGACATATTCCTCCAGCTTGTCATAGCCATAGACAAGTTTGCCGAGAAAACTGTCTTTTTTCATAGGGATCGACTCCTCTCCTCTCAAGGAAACACAAGCGGACGGACCAGAGGGACGAAACCTCTGGCCCGCCCGTCGTTGAAATGGGGATACGATGAGGTATCAGGGGTGCTTACTTGTTGTAAGAGGTAGCCAGATCAAAGATCTCGGTGCCCCACTGCTGCTTGTACTCGTCGTACATGGGCTGCACGGCATCCACAAAGGCCTGGTACTGCTCGTCGGTCAGCTCGTTGACCTCCATGCCGGCATCCTGCAGCTTGGCCACAACGGCATCGTTGTCCTCCAGCTCCATGCTGCGCTGGGTGGTGACCATCTCGGCCACGCAGTCCTTCACCAGCTGCTGGTCGTCGGCGCTCAGGCTGTTCAGCCAGTTCTCGTTGGTCAGCACGGCCAGGAAGTTGTGGACGTGGTTATCCAGGGTCAGGTACTTCTGGACCTCCTGGAAGCCGGAGGCATAGATCAGAGTGGGGGGGTTCTCCTGGCCGTTGATGACGTTCTGCTGCAGGCCGGTGAACACCTCAGAGAAGCTCATGGGGGTGGGGTTGGCGCCCAGCACCTCGTACATACGGATGAACACGGGGGAGCTCATCACGCGGATCTTCAGGCCGGCCAGGTCGGCGGGGGTGCTGATGGGGTGAACGCTGTTGGTGGTGCAGCGGGGGCCGTTATAGGTGTAGCCCAGGCTGACAAAGCCGTTGCCGGCGATCCACTCGCTGATCTGGTCGCCCAGGTCGCCGTCCAGGGCGTTAAAGGCGCTCTGAGAATCCTTGAACAGATAGGGCATATCCAGCACGCCGATCTCCTCGTTGTAGGAGGTCAGCACGGAGGTGGAGGGCAGCGCCATCTGGATGGTGCCCATGGCCACGGCCTCGCACAGCTCCTCGTCGCCGCCCAGCTCGGCGTTGGGATAGATCTGAACGTCGATGCGGCCGTCGGACTTCTCCTCGACCTCCTTCTCAAACTCCAGCAGGGCCTTGTGGGTGGAGCGGTCCTCGGCCTCCACGTGGGCGACCTTCAGGACGATGGAGGCGTCGCCGCCGGTGGGGGCGGCGGTGCTGGTGCTGCCGGAGGCAGCGGGGGTCTTGTTCCCGCCGCCGCAGGCGGACAGGGAAATGGCAGTGGCCAAAGCCAGGGCAAGTGCAAGTGCTTTCTTCATGTTTGGTTCCTCCTTGTGATCGTTGTGATTTGGAATGTTGAAGCAAATTCGCGGGATCAAAAGCGGAGTATCTCTCAGCCGGGCCCCAAGCCATAGGCCCGGCTAAAATTCGGGTTTGCCTTACAGGATCTCTACGTAGCTCTCGTCGGCGTTGACCAGGATCTGGTCGCCGTCCTTCACGGCGTCATAGAACTCCTGGGGCAGGCGGTCCACCATGGGGATCTCCATGATGATGGCACCGGCCACCAGCACGGGGTCGGGGTCCTGAACGATCAGGGCCGCGGGCATGTTGTGGAAGCGGTCCAGGTGATACAGGCCGTCCTGCTGCACCACGGAGCTGCCCTTGCCGCCGGGGAACAGCAGCACCTTTTGAGAGATGGAGCGGCCCAGCAGCTCGTGGTCCTTCTCCTCCATCACGCCGTCCTCGGGGCGGACCTGATAGAACATGATGCGGTCATGGGTCTTGATGGCCTCGGCCTGAGCCTTGCCCTCAGAGATCTTGTGGCAGGAATAACGCTTGCTCATTTTACTTTACCTCCCCAGTCAGAGCGGCCTGGATGCAGGTGTCCAGGTCACGGATGATGAAGTGAATGCCGCGGCGGCGGGGATAATAGGCGCACTTGGGGGACTCGGTGATGCCCACCTTGCCCTTGAGGTAGTGCCAGCAGGGCTGGTCGGGGCAGCTGTCGGCGATGATCTCGGCGCCGGCCTCGGCCAGCACGTCGGCCACGCCCATGCGCTGAGCCATCTGGAGCGCGTGGCTGGAGACCAGGATGTACATGGGGATGGCCAGCTTCTTGCCCTTCACGCCCTCGGCGATGTGCATGGCCTCCTCCAGGGTGAAGTGGGGGCAGCCGAACATGGCAAAGTCCACTTTGTCGCTGTCCCGCTTGTCGCTGAAGGTGTCCTCCACGTTCTGCAGGTCCTCGTTGGTGATGACCACCTCATACTTGGGCTTCTTGCCGCCCAGGGCAGCCTCGACCGTGGGAGCCTCGGGGGTGCAGCCCACGATGTGATACATGCCGTAAGCGCCGGAGGTGTTCAGCTGAGCGCCCAGGTTGCGCAGGGCCTCGGGGGAGATGGTGTGGGGCAGGCCGGTGAATACGGGGATGCCCTCGCCGATCTTGTCGCCCATCATGCCCAGCAGGTGATACTCATAGGGGGTCTTCATGTCGGCTTCCACCCGGACCAGGATGTCGCCCTTGCGGTTCTCGTCCAGCAACAGGCCATACTCGGGCACATAGCCGGTGATGGCGGCGCACAGGGCGCTGTTGGCGCTCTCGCGGTTGGACCGGGCGCCCCACACGGAGTTCACATAGGGGGTGGCGCTGGACTCGGAGAAGGCGCACACCTCGCCGAAGTTGGGCACGTTGGTGGCGATGTAGGGGGTGCAGTTGTAAGAGAGCACCGCGCCCAGGGCCCGATAGGCGTTGTCCGTGCGGATCATGTGGGCGATGTCCTCCGCGTCGGCGGGGTGGCCGCAGGCGCCGGTGAAGTGGCCGGTGCAGAAGCCGGGGTTCACGGTGGGGGCCACCTTGCAGTGGGCGCCCGCCTTCACCAGCTTCTCGGCAAACCACAGGTCGCCGTCCTGGTTGCTCAGGGCCACGTGGGCCCGCTTGATGGGCACCATACGCTTGGCGTCAAACGCCTCGCCCAGGGCAAACTGGATCTTCATGGCGTAGGCCGCGCCCTCGCCCAGGTCGCCGTTCAGCATGGCCTTCTGTTCATCGTTCAGGATCATGTCGTTTCCTCCCTTTTAAATTGCATACATATGTCAGAGCTTCGTGCTTGATTCGTGTATTCAGTCCTCCGGCCCGTCTACCAACGTCAGCCGGGGGTCGGCCTCCACGTCGGGCAGCAGGGCCCGGGAGACCTGGATGTATTTCAGATGCAGGGTGTTCTGGATGCGGATGATCTTGGGGTCGTCCCGGTCAATGCCCCGACAGCACTTCAGTGCCACCCGGATGGCCGTGGCCTCGTCCTCCACCGTACAGGGGATGTTGGCGTCCCCCAGGCAGTTGCAGGCGATGGCGTTGGCGTACATAGCTTCCAGGTCCAGGTTCTCGGCCACCTGCTTGGTGATCACGTCGAACAGTCCCACGCCGATGCCGTTTCCGTGGCTGGCGGCGGTGACGCTGTTGAGCACCAGACGCTGATACTTGGGGATATGCAGGACAAAGGTTTTTAGAACCGAGCTGCGGCCCAAAATGTTGGGGTCGAAGCCCGCGCCGGACACGTCCTTGCCGATCTCCTGGCAGACGATCACGTCCGCCTCCGGGAGCATGATGCAGGGCATGTTGGCCTTGGCCTCCTGGACCAGCTCCTTCTCCCGTTCAATCCACCCCTTGGCGGGGACGGCCTCGATGCGGCGGGTCTTGTCATAGGCGTTTTCCAGAATGGCCACGCCAAAGCCGATGGGCGCTTTCTTTAAGATGATCCCGGCGGTCTCCTCCAGCATGGCGGCGAAGTGGTCCGAGTCCTCCTCGTGGGCGGCGGAGCAGCCCTTGTGGTTGCCCAGGCCGATGACCAGCATTTTGCACAGGCCGCTTTGCAGGGGACCCACAAAGTCGGTGTGCAGCTTCACCCGGTTGATGGGGACGATCAGGTCGGCCTCGAAGGCCGCCCGGTCAAACCAGATGGGCCGCCCGTTGGCCGCGTGGCCCAGCAGCACCGTGTCCACCGTGGTGACCACGGGGACGCCCAGATTCTCCTCGGTGATGCCATAGCCGGTGAGCACCTCACGCTGGCCCTCCTCGGTGCCGCCGCCGTGGCTGCCCATGGCGGAGACGATAAAGGGCTTGGCCCCCAGGGCCTTCAGGCACTCGATCGTGGTGTGGACCACGGGAAACAGGTCCCGGATGCCCCGGCTGCCCACGGCCACGGCGATGCGGGCTCCCGGCTTCACCAGACCGGCCACCTCGGGCCGGGCCAGCTGTTCCTTCACCGCACCTACCACATCGGTGAGCTCCTCGCTGTTGAACTGCTGCCGCACCCAATACATGGGGGGCAGGGGACGTTCCAGGTCCTCCTTCAGCAGGATCGGCATTTGCAGCTCCTCCTTCAAATCGATGTATCAATATGCAGTTATGCAAGCTCTATTCATGCTGTATACAGGGTTCTTTCAAAAAGAACCGCTCCCTTTCAGAAGCGCTGGATGCTTTGTGTATTCCTTGGGTGTTTTCCCTGTATACAGCAGAGATTAAAAAAATTAAAATAAAAAGCGGGACGCCTTTTGTTTTTATCGCACAACTGCCATTTCAGCTTAAATATATTATAGGGCCGGGGTGCCCATCTGTCAATATAGATCAGACTGTTTTTTCAAAAGTACGGGTCAGTCGGCATTTTGACGAAAGCTGTGTTTTGTGGGAAAATCCCTGGCATTTCACCGAATCACCGTTGAATCATCATGCTAAAGTGAATATTTTTCTGCATATATAGACGATCAGAACACGCGCTTTGTGAAATTTTCGGCAAAAAGCCCCCCGCCGCCCGGGTTATTCCGGTTGACGGGGGGCTGCGTGTTGTCATTGCGAGGAGGCCCACAGGACCGACGCGATGATCCGTGCCTCTCGTCTATTACCCCTTCAGCTGATACAGGAACATGGCCATCTGGCCTCGGGTGCAGGGGGCGCTGGGGGCGAAGGCGCTGGCGCTGACGCCCTGGGTCACGCCCTTTTGATAAGCCCACAGCACGGCGGCATAGTAATAGTCGCTGTCCGCCACGTCGGCAAAGGGGTTGCTGCCAGAGGCCGCCGGGGACTGCTGCCAGCGGTACAGGAAGGCCGCCATCTGGCCCCGGGTACAGGGATCGTCGGGGCTGAACCGGCCCGCGCCGGTGCCGGAGGTGACCCCCACGCTGGCGGCCCAGCGCACTGCCGGGGCGTAATAGGCGTCCTCAGACACGTCGGTAAAGGTCAGGGTCCCGCCCACGCTGGGGCTGCCTGCGGCCCGCCACAGGAAGGTGACCATCTGCGCCCGGGTGCAGGGGGCACTAGGGCTGAACAGGTCGGCGCTGGTGCCGGAGGTGATGCCCTCCTCCGCCGCCCACTTCACCGCGTCATAATAATAGTCGCTGGCGGACACATCCCGGAAGGGGCTCTGCTCCGCCGCAGGGGCAAAGGCAGCCGTCACCGTCACCTGCCCGGCGGGCATGGTGAAGGTATACGTGCCCACGCCCTTTTGGGTCAGTTTCACCTCGTTGCCCCGGTTGTCGGTGACCGTCACCCGGTCCACCACATAACCGCTGTCCGGCGTCACCTTCACCGTGACCGTGCTGCCCTGAATGGCGTTCTTGGGGCTGACGGACACAGCGCCGTTGTCCGCCCTGTCCGGGGTGACGGGATAGCTGGGCGTGGAGGAGCTGTCGTCCCGGTCAGAGCCGGTGCTCTTCCGGGTCAGGCCGCTGACAGCGTCCTCAATGGCCTGGGCCATGGCGTCCACCTCTGCCTGCTGGGTGATATTCTTGGTGCGGTCCACCGCTTCCAAGGCCGCCTTCACGGCGGAGAAGTCCGTGTAGTCCGCTTCATTCAGGGCATCAGCCTTGGCAACAGCCTCATCCACCTTAGTATAGTCGGCGCTGCGATAGGTCAGCTTTGCCACAGCGTCCTCAACGGCTTGGGCCATGGCATTTACCTGGGCCTGGTCGGCCTTGCTCTTATTATACTCAACTGCGTCAATGGCATCCTGCACATCGGAATAGTTGGCGTAGAGCGTCCCGTCCACGGCCTGGGCGGCTTTGATTGCCGCGTCCACCGCCGTATAGTCCGCCGCAATATTCCGGCTGTCCCAGTCAAAGGTGGGGTGATCGATCCCGGCCACCCAAGTAACGCCGCTCCCGGCATGAGGCTGAAGCCTGTCCAGCACTTCGTCAGCGGTGAAGTCAGAGACGGCAGTGCCCTGTTCTTCGTTACTTTGTCCTCCTACATACGCAAGCGGAGACGGGGCATATGCTTTCTCGTCATTCGGCCAGTAGCTATTTTCTACTGTGCCGCCAAGGGCATAGGCCACCCAGCAGGTATTGCCATCATTATCTGCGCCTATATCAGTGGTGGCAACCATACAGTTCTTAATAGTCGCTGATCCAAGCTCGGTATCCGTATATCCGACAATTCCGCCAACTGTGGCCGTAATGGAGTTGACAACAATCTTACCATCAAACCAACAATCCGTAACCGTTAAATTGCCGTCAAATCTTGCGCCAACAATACCGCCAATGGTATCGAACGGCCAAGCAGCCGGATTCGATCCTGGATAATATCCCTCGGAATTCGTGAAATTTCCTGTAAGTGTTGCAGTTGAATAGCAACCGGAAATAGTGCAGCCCTGCACGGTAACACCAACGACACCGCCGATGTTCTTTTCTATTTTTGAACCGCTTACAATGCTGCCAGAGGTCCAGCAGTTCGTGATTTTGGACTTACCTAGCCAATCGACTAAAATGCCCTTACCGGCGGCACTATCATCAAGCGGGGCAATCCAAATCTCGGCATTTTCAACACCAAGGTTTTTGATCTCACCATCGTAGACATTGCCAAACAGTGCGTTTCTGAGTAAATTATGTGATTCATCAGCGTTCTCAATGTATGACTCGTGCGAATAGAGATTCGAGACCACATGGTTCTGTCCATCAAACACGCCGCAAAAAGCGTACTTAGAACCAGTTCCGCCTCTGCCAGTACCAATGGAAATCCACTCGTGTCCTGACAAATCTAAGTCGTTCTCCAAATAGAATACTTTACCTGCAAAATTTGTCTTTCCTGGATCAGCATTGACCAGTTCCGCCAGACCCGCCAGCTGTTCCGCAGTAGAAATATGATATTCCTGGTCGTCCTCGTGGCCAGTATACCAGTTTATATCCGCCGTGCCGTCCCAGGTGTCTGCCTTATCATCCGCCGCCAGCGCGGCTCCCGGCAGCAGGGTGAGGCACAGGGCGAAGGAGAGGGCCAGGGATAAGAGTTTTCGCTTCATGTCAAAACCTCCGTTCATCGTCTGTTCCAACAAAAAAAGACGCCTTTTCGGCACAGGGCGACCTGTGTCAAAAAAGCGTCGTTTTATTGAAACGATCATATTTGGAATTGGACAGCACAAAGGGGCAGAGCGCTACATTACTCTGCTTGCTTGCTTGCTTGCTTGCTTGCTTGCTTGCTTGCTTGCTTGCTTGCTTGCTTGC
>URNZ01000047.1 GCA_900549405.1 uncultured Eubacteriales bacterium
GATGGCGTGACCGTGACGCGGGTGGAGATCGCGCGGGAGGGGCTGGAGCGGCCCCGGGGGCGGTATGTGACGCTGGAAGTGCCCCGCGTCAGCGTGCTGGACGAGCGGGACAGTGGCGTGATCGAGCAGGCGGCGGCCGAGCTGCGGGCCCTGCTGCCGCCTGAGGGCCCGGTGCTGGTGCTGGGAGTGGGCAACCGCCGGGTGACGGCGGATGCTCTGGGCCCCCGCACGGTGCAGAAGATCTTTGTTACCATGGGGGCCGGGAGCCGCCTGCCGCTGCCCGGCATCCGCCCCGTGGCGGCGGTCGCCCCCGGGGTCTCCGGGGCCACGGGCCTGAGTTTGCAGCAGCTGGCCGGGGCGCTGGTGCGGGAGCTCCGCCCGTCCGCCCTCCTCTGCGTGGACAGCCTCTGCTCCTCGGAGCCGGAGCGGCTGGGCCGGACGCTGCAATTCTCGGACACCGGGCTCTGCCCGGCCCAGCCCGGCAGCCGCAAGCACCTGGACGCCGCCCGGCTGGGGGTCCCGGTGCTCGCGGCGGGCATCCCCACCCTGATGGAAGCGGAGGAGGGGGCGGATCTTGTGGTGACGCCCCGGGCGCTGGACAGCGTCATTGCCCACGGCTCAGCTCTGCTGGCAGCAGCCATCAACCGGGCCCTGCAGCCCCGGCTGAGCGTGGCGCAGCTGTGCTGGCTGACCGGCTGAAAACGTTTTTTGCAGAGCGTGGCAGCTGCAGCCCAAAAGTGCACAGCCCCTTTGGGATTCTGCGCTATTTTGCACCCGGCCCGGCATACAATGATAAAAACAGCCGGAAGGAGGTGCCGCCATGCGCAGCAGGACCCCGCTGCCCGTGGGCAGGGTGACGGTGTCCCCCTCCCCCCAGCTCTTGGGGGCTAGGGTGGCGCTCTCCTCCTGCTTGCTCCCGCCGGAGGTGTTCTTCCCCGCCAAAGAATCTAACGTGGCCTTGGCGCTGTCATAGGTCTGCTGGAGCTTGTTATAGGCCGCCGTTGTCCCCTTCTCCACGGCGGAGGGGATGAACGTATTGTTCAGATAGCTCAAGCTCACCAGCCCGTCCGGGGAGGTGAGGGCCCAGGCCCCGCAGGCCATGGCCGCCAGCACCCCGGCGGCGCACAGCAACCGGATCATTCGTTTTTTCATTGGGGCTCCTCCTCCGGCGGTTCGTTCTCCTTCTCCGACTGGGAGATCATATAGCTCAGGGCCAGCAGACTATCGGAGAAGTGGACCGACTCCACCACCACGCCGCTGTCCTGGGGGATGTTCAGTTCGTAATTGGTGAAGTTCCAAAGGCCCTTCACCCCGGCGGCGGCCAGCCGGTCCCCCGCCTCCTGGGCGGCGGCCATGGGCACGGTGAGCAGGCCCACGTGGACCTGGTGCCCGGCCAGAAATTCCTCCAGCCGGTCCATGTGATACACGGGCACCCCCGCGATCTGGGTCCCCACCACCTTGGGGTCTACGTCAAAGGCGGCCAGCAGCTGAAAGCCGTTGCTGGAAAACTTAAAGTTTTTGATGAGGGCACGGCCCAAATTGCCCGCACCCAGCACCACAAGGGTGTGGCCCTGGTTGATGCCTAAGATCTCCCCGATCTCCCCCTTCAGGCTGTCCACTTTATAGCCATAGCCCTGCTGGCCAAAGCCGCCGAAGCAGAACAGGTCCTGGCGGATCTGAGAGGCCGTCAGGCCCATGGACTTGCCCAGGGCGCTGGAGGAGATGCGCACCACCCCCGCCTCCTGCAATTCCGACAGCTGGCGGTAGTACCGGGGCAGACGGCGGATCACCGCCGTGGATACTTTTGTGTTTCGTTTCATAGCTCTGTCACGCACGCACCTTAAAACAGCGAGATTTTATGTTCAGTTTACTCTATCTCCCCGCCGGTGTCAAACCTTTTCCCGATAAACTCGTCCCGGCAGATGCAGCAGACCGTCCGCCGTACCATGGGGATGGACGCGCCCCGCTCTGCCGGCACTGCACCCGGCACGGGCTGTTTCGGCAGGTTTTGTGAAAAAACGGCCCATCCGGTCAATCTTTCCCTTGTGTTACCGGGGAAAACGCAGTAAAATAAGAGAACTATTGATTCGTTAGGAGTATTCAGATATGCGGCAAAACGCCAGGTTCATTCGCAAACTGCCCATCCCCATGGAGATCAAAAAGGAGTTCCCCCTGTCTGAACGGGTCTCCGCCACGCGCCTGGCCCGGGTGGAGGAGATGCGCGCCATTCTGGACGGCCGGGACAGACGGCTGATGCTGATCATCGGCCCCTGCTCCGCCGACCGCGAGGACAGCGTGATGGACTATATCCACCGTCTGGTCCCCGTGCAGGATGAGGTGAAGGACAAACTCCTCATCGTCCCCCGCGTCTACACCAACAAGCCCCGCACCAACGGCGCCGGCTATAAGGGGATGCTCCACCAGCCCGACCCCAGCAAAAAGCCGGACATGCTGGCTGGCATTATCGCCATCCGCCGTCTCCATACCCGGGTGGTGGAGGAGACCGGTTTCGCCTGTGCCGACGAGATGCTCTACCCCGAGGACCACCGCTACCTGTCCGACATTCTGGGCTATGTGGCCGTGGGCGCCCGCTCGGTGGAGAACCAGCAGCACCGCCTGGTGGCCAGCGGACTGGACGTCCCCGTGGGTATGAAGAATCCCACCGGCGGCGACCTGAGCGTGATGATGAACTCCATCTATGCCGCCATGGGCGACCACATGTTTCTCTATCGCGGCTGGGAGGTGGAGACCTATGGCAACCCCTACGCCCATGCCATCCTGCGGGGCTGCGTAAACGAGCGGGGGGAGAGCCGCCCCAACTACCACTACGAGGACCTGGTCCAGCTGTACAAGCTGTATACGGAGCGAGCCATCAAAAACCCCGCCTGCATCGTGGACTGCAACCACGCCAACTCCGGCAAGCAGTATCTGGAGCAGACCCGCATCGCCAAGGAAGTGATGCACTCCAAGCGGTACTCCGCCGACATCAACGCCCTGGTCAAGGGCCTGATGATCGAGAGCTATATCCAGGACGGCAGCCAGAAGACCACCGAGTGTACCTATGGCAAGAGCATCACCGACGCCTGTCTCGGCTGGGAAAAGACCCGGCAGCTGATTTTTGATCTGGCCGAGCTGCTGTAAGTCTCTCCCCCAAAATCTCACACAAAGCACAGGAAGCAGGAGCCGTCCGGCTCCTGCTTTCTCTTTTCACATCATTCTGACCAGCTCTTTTTTCAGCCGGGCTATAATTCGTTTTTCCAGGCGGGAGATATAGGACTGGGATATCCCTAAGTGGTCGGCCACCTCCTTCTGGGTGCGCTCCCGGCGGCCATCCAGGCCGAAGCGCATGGTGATGATCCGCCGCTCCCTTGGGGACAGACGGGACATGGCCTGGCGGAGCAGCTGCCGGTCCACATCCGCCTCGATGGGCTTCATAACTAAATCCCCCTCGGTGCCCAGCACGTCAGACAGCAGCAGCTCGTTCCCGTCCCAGTCGGTGTTCAGCGGCTCGTCAAAGGACAGCTCCGTCTTCTGGTTGGCCGTCTTCCGCAGGTGCATCAAAATCTCGTTTTCAATGCATCGGCTGGCGTAGGTGGCCAGCTTGATGCTCTTGGCGGGTTGATAGGTCCCCACCGCCTTGATGAGGCCGATGGTGCCGATGGAGATGAGGTCCTCGATGTTGATGCCCGTGTTCTCAAACCGCCGGGCGATGTAGGCCACCAGGCGCAGATTGTGCTCGATGAGCAGATTCCGGGCCTGGTCGTCCCCCTGCTCCAGGCGGGCGATGAGGGCCCCCTCCTCCTCCCGGCTCAGGGGGGCTGGCAGGGTGTCGCTGCCCCCGATATACATGATCTTCCCCGGCTGCGCCAGCCCCAGCCGGGCTAGCAGCGCCGCCGCACGCTCTCTCAGCCCCCGCAGGAACCTGTTCATCCTCCATCCGTCCTTTCCATCATAAAGGGGCGATCAGCGCCCCATATCCGCCCCCGTCCGACACCGGCGTGGGAGACAGGGCCACCAGCAGCGGCCCCTTGTTCTCCCCCGCCAGTTGGATCTGGTCCACCCGCACCGCCAGCAGCAGGCCCCGGCTCACCCCCACCGCCCGATAGGGCAGCAGAGAGAACCGTCCCCGCCACGCCCCCCGGCCCAGCCGCACCAGGCCGGAGGCGGGGTCCTCCAGGTCATCCCGCTCCGGGCGGCACTCTTTGGGGAACAGAGCCGTCAGCCTGTCCCCCTCCGCCACCATCACCGGGCGGCCCGATGCCGGGTCGGTGATGGTGTTCCCCGTGTCTACCAGGGCCACCAGCTCCGCCGTCCGCTCCCCTATGGTCAGCCGCACCGGCAGCAGCTCCCCGGAGGCGGCGGTGTGCCGCCCCACCCGGCTAAACGCCATGGTCAGCGCCCCATAGCACCCCGCCGCCGACAGCAGCACCAGCTTCAGGTCCAGGGGGGAGTAGATGACCCCGCTGCGCCCCAGAGCCAGACCCTGGCCGCCCATCAGCCCCACCGCCAGCACACCCCCGGCAAAGGCGCAGGACAATGCCAGAAAGATGACCCCCTGGCGGACCAGACGGCGGCTGCCCCCATAGGCCGCCAGCAGCATCAGCACCGCCGCCGCCCCCCGGCACAGAGGATGGCGGAGAAAGGCCAGCCCCGGCAGGAAAATGGCCACCGCGTACCCCCCGCCCAACAGGGCGCCCAGCAGAAAGCGCAGCCGGGCCAGCGGCTCCCCCGCCAGCCGGGCCGCCGCCAGCAGCAGCAGATAGTCCACCATGGCGTTGAGCAGAAACAGGGTGTCCACATAGATCACCGTCATACCTGTCCCCCCTGTCGTGCCCTCTATTATACCGGCCAGGCCGGGAGAAAGCGGTCACAATGGGGCATAGAAAAGGCCGCCTGCATTTTTAGCAGACGGCCTTTTTTCAAAATCAGACTTTTACGAAAGCCCCAGCAGCTCTCTTGCCTCCTCTCGGCTGTAACAGCCGTTTAAGACGTTCAGCAGGGCGTTGGCGCTCATGTGTTCGGGCAGCTCCAGCTGTTTCAGCAGCTCCAGGCGGCGGGCAGCGCTGTCCGGTCTTCCGGTGAGACCGGCGGCGAACAGGTCGGCCTTGGTCAGGGCGGGGACGGTCTTCGTATCCTGCCCGGGGGCCTCGTTCAAGACGGTGGCCCCGGCCCGGCGGAGCACCTGCTCCAGTACGGCGGGGGTCATGCCCTCCACCCCCAGCTTGCCCTCTTTCCCCCGCTGGCGCTTGCGGCGTTCCTTGCCGTAGACGTCGGGGATGTAGGCGTGCTTCACCTGGCTCTGGGGCACCGCCCCCCGGATGCGGTTGCGGATGACAAAGCCCGCCCCGTCTGAATCGGTGAGGACGATGAGGCCCCGGCGCTGGGCCGCACGGCGCAGCAGGGCCATCTGCTCCGGGTCCTTGAAGATGTGAAAGCCCCCTGTCTCTAAGATCAGGGTGTCCACCACCTGGGACAGGGTGTTTTTGTCATAGCGGCCCTCCACCACAATGGCCTCTTTGATGCGCAGCATAGGTACTCTCCCATTCTAATTCTAATTTCGTGACCGTAGGGGCCGCTGTCCCCAGCGGCCCATTTTACGGTCTGGTTTCGGGCCGATGAGGACATCGGCCCCTACGGTCAGGTGGGGTTGGCCAGTTCCAGCATCAGGCCGGTGAGCAGCTCTTTTCCGTCCTGGCCGGAGGACTTCATGGCCAGGTCGATCTGGCCGCAGCGCACCACCGCCCGGCGGCACCACTTCAGGCTGAACCGCTTGGCGCTGCGCATCAGCTTCTCCGAGGGGTAGGGCTTGATGCCCCACAGCTGGGCGACATAGGCCGGTCCCCTGCCCTGCTCCAGGGCCAGGCGGGCGGAGTATAGCTGCCGCATCTGCCGCCCCACCGACCACATGATCTTGATGGGCGGCTCCTGCATCTGGTATAGCTCCCCCAGCACAGACATGGCCTGGTCGAACTTCCCCTCGCCGATGGCGTCGGTCATGCGGAAGACCACCGCGTCCAGCTGGGGGGTGGCCACCGCCTGGATGTCCCCCATGGTGATGTGCTTCTGCCGGGCGTATGCCCCCACTTTCTCGATCTCCCCGATGAGGTTGGTCATCAGGTCGCCGCACAGAAAGATCATGTCCAGGGCCAGGCGGGAGTCGATGTCCTTGCCCAGCGCCCGGAACCGGCGGCGCACCCAGTCCACCAAGTCCCCCTGGTCCTGGCGGACGAAGTTGGCCACGGTGCCGTGCTCCTTGATGGCGGCGGCCAGCTTGGTCCGGGCGTCCCCCTTATAGTCGATGAGATCATAGACAAAGACCACGCACACATAGTCGGGCAGCTGAGAAAACAGCTTGATATAGCCCTCCCGGTCCTTCTCCCCGCACTTGAACAGGTCGAAGTCGGTCACCTGGACCATGGTCCGCTCCCCCATCATGGGCAGGCAGTCGATGGCCTCCTCCAGGGCGTGGGGGGACATGTCCTTTGGTTCGATCTGGTGGAAGTTGAAGGTCCCCATGCCCCCGGTGAGCAGCTGCTCCCGCAGGCGGCCCAGGTAATAGTCCCGGAGATAGGTCTCCTCCCCGTGGAGGATATACAGCTGCCCCGGGCGCTGGTCCGCCAGGTCCTTTTTCAGTTTTTGATATCCGGCGGTGTCCGGCTTCTTCTTGGGCGGCATGGCTGCCCCTCCTCGCTTTTTGGTTTAGTCTGCCCCGCTGCGGACGGTGACCGTCCCCTGTAGGTCGGTGCGGTAGATGTTGGTCCCGGCCAGGGCCAGCCGCTCCAGTGTCTCCTGGGCGGGGTGGCCATAGCGGTTGTTTTTGCCCACGGAGATGATGGCCGTCTCCGGTTGAATCTCATCCAGCAGGGGCTGAGTGGTGGAGGTGGCCGAGCCGTGGTGTCCCGCCACCAGCACCTCGATCTTGGGCAGCTGAGTGTGGGCGAGCAGCCGCGCCTCCCCCTGGCCGCTCATGTCCCCGGGGACGAGCACATCAAAATCCCCGGCGGAGGCCAGCACGCACAGCCCCAGTTCGTTGGTCTCCCCCGCCGACTGCAAAGGTGGGAAGACGGTCAAACTTTGGCCGCCGGGGAAGTCCAGCCGGGTGTCCGAGTGAACGAACCGGACCTCCACGCCCCGCTCTGCCGCCAGAGTTAGTATCTCCTCCCGCAGGGGGTCGCCCTCCTCCACGTCGGGCAGGAGGAGCAGATCCACCTCCACCCGGCGCAGCAGCTCGGGCACACCGTTGGCGTGGTCGCTGTGGTAGTGAGAGACCACCAGCGCGTCCAGCTTGTCCCCGCCCCGGGTCTGGAGATAGTCCGCCGCCGTGTCCCCCGCGTCCTGTACTCCGTCGCCGCCGCAGTCCACCAGCACCAGGCGGCTGTCCAGCCGGAGGAGGACGCTCTGCCCCTGACCCACATCCAGCACCGCTGCCGTCAGCCCACCGGACTGAAAGCTCAAGGCGGTGAACCAGAAGCAGGCGGTCAGCGCCGTCACGGCTGCGCAGCCGGGGATGATCCACCCCTTCTGTCCCCGCACCAGGGCCGCCAGGGCCAGCAGCAGGCACAGATAGACGACCCACGCCTTGTAATAGAAGGAATTCAGGGGCAGCGCGGCCAGCGGCATCCGCCCCAGGCTCTGCACCACCCAGTTCAGATAGTGCCCCAACAGTGTAAAGGGAAAAGCCAGCACAGCCGCCGGTCCAGGCAGCACGCAGGCCACCAGGCCCACGCACAGGCCGCCCAGAAATAGTCCCGCCACCGCCCACAGGGTGAGCAGGTTGGACAGGGGCGACACCAACGACACCAGGCCGAAGTGCAGGGCCGCCAGGGGCACCGTCAGCACCGACGCGCCCAGGGTGGCCGACAGGGTGGCCACCAAAAACCGGGGCACGGCCAGGGCCAGCCGGACCACCAGGCTCTTTCTGGGCCGGTCCAGGTGAAAGAAATCGATCATGGCATCCTGCACCCGGTCCGACACCAGCAGAATACCCGCCACCGCCCCGAAGGACAGCTGCAAGCCCACGTGGGCGGCGGAGAAGGGGTTCCACAGCAGCAGCACCGCCAGGGCGAAGGCCAGGGCCGTGAAGCTGTCCCGCTCCCGGCCCAGCAGCGGGGCGATCTGGAGCAGGGCCAGCATCATCGCCGCCCGGCTCACCGAGGGGGTCCCTCCGGCCACACCCCAGAACAGCACAGCCAGGATCAACGTACACACGGCCCCGCTCCGCTTGCCCCGGCCCAAAAGCAGGGTCACCGCCCCTGCCAGAAAGGCCAGGTGCATCCCGGACACCGCCACCGTGTGAGACAGTCCCGTGCGCTGGAGGGAGCTGGTGAAGGTATCGCTGAGATTTTCCCGCCCGCCGGTGACGATGCCCTGGACCACCGGGGCCACGTCCGCCGGAAAGGCCCGGTCAATGCCCCCTTTCAGCATGCGAGACAGATAGGCGGGCCAGTATCGCCAGGATGGCTCCGCCCCCGGCTCCACTTCCAGCTTGCCGTATAGATCCGCCTGGAGAAAGATGCCCTTGGCGGTATAGTAGGTGATGTCCTCCCCCGTGCGGGTGTGGGTGGCGGCGGTGCAGTGGGCCACCCCTGTCACCCGGTCCCCCGGACGCAAACTAGCCCCCTGGTCATCGGTGAGCAGCAGGGCGGACAGGGCTTTTTCGCCCTCCTCCCCGCCCTCCACGGGGACCTGCCAGCGGCCATGGTCCCGGCTGACGGGCCACTCCCGGACCACGGCCTCGAACCGCACCGTCCGCCCGTCCAGGGCCTGGACCGGGGTCAGAACGACTTGGCGATAGCCCACTGTGTACAGCAGGCCCAACGCCGCGCCGCCGCAGATGAGAGCCGCCCGAAGGAAGTTCCGGCGGCGTTTTGCCTCTGTTTTCGCCGTACACCGGCGCAGGAGGGCGCACAGGGTCATACCCGCCAGGGCGGCCAGGCCCATGGGGAGCCAGCTGCCCTCCGGCAGGACCAGGGTGCTGAACACAGCGGCGGCAAAGGCAAAGGCCGCCGTGGCCAGAATACGCACAGGCTCCCTCCTCTCTCGCCGGGTCATACCAGGAATTTACGGTTTTGTCTGATCCAGGTCTTTAGGCTTTTTGATCTCCTCCCAATACCGCCGGGCCGCTTGCTCCGTCTTGTTGGGGCCAAAGTGGTAATACTGGGTCCCCGCCAGCTCGTCGGGCAGGTATTGCTGCTGCACCCAGTGGTTGGGGAAGTCGTGGGGATAGAGATAGCCCTGCTCCCGCTCCATCCCGGAGGAGTCGGCGTGGACATTCTGCAAGTGCCGGGGGATGTCCCCGGTCTTGCCGTGGCGGACGTCCGCCATGGCGGCGGCCAGACCCTCGTACACCGAGTTGGACTTGGGGGCGGTGGCCAGCAGCACCGCCGCCTGGGCCAGGGGCAGCCGTGCCTCGGGCAGACCCAACTGCAACGCGTTGTCCACGCAGGCTTTCACAATGGGCACCGCCATGGGATAGGCCATGCCCACGTCCTCGCTGGCCGAGCACAGCAGCCGCCGGATGGCGGTGAGCATGTCTCCCGCCTCCAGCAGCCGGGCCAGATAGTGCAATGCCGCGTCCGGGTCAGAGCCCCGCAGGGACTTCATCAGGGCGGAGGCGATGTCGAAATGGGCGTCTCCCTCCCGGTCATAGCGCATGGCCGACTTCTGGGCCACCGTCTCCGCGTCGCTCAGAGTGACAAGGAGTTTTCCTTGCTGGTGCTTGGCGGCACTGAGCAGAAGCTCCACCGCGTTCATGGCCTTTCGGATGTCGCCGCCGCAGGCCTGGGCGATGTATTCCTTCACCCCCGGCTCGCACTGGGCCTGGGCCCCCAGGCGCTGCTCCATAATGGAAAAGCCCCGCTCCACGGCGGGCAGGGCGTCCTGGGCGGTGATCTGCTTGAACTCGAACACCGTGGCCCGGGACAGCACCGCTCCGAACACGGCGAAGAAGGGGTTCTCCGTGGTGGAGGCGATGAGGGTGATGCGCCCGTCCTCCATGAACTCCAGCAGGGACTGCTGCTGCTTTTTGTTGAAATACTGGATCTCGTCCAGATAGAGCAGCACCCCCTCCGGGGCCAGCAGGGTGCCCACCTGGCCCATGATCTCCTTGATGTCAGAGATGGCGGCGGTGGTGGCGTTCAGCCGGTGGAGGGGCCGCCGGGTGCGCTGGGCGATGATGTTGGCCACGGTGGTCTTCCCCGTGCCCGAGGGGCCATAGAAGATCAGGTTGGGCACGTCGCCCCCCTCGATGATGCGGCGGAGCAGGCCGTCTTTGCCCAAAATGTGCCCCTGTCCCACCACGTCGTCCAGGGAGCTGGGGCGGATCTCATCCGCCAGAGGGCGGTATGCCATTTGCGTACTTCCTTTCTGAAAAAGCGGCGGTTTTTAAGCCATCCCCGCCGCGCGGCACATTTTTTCCTTAAAAAAGTGGTTCACCAGGGAAATGGCCCGGCCCACGAACAGCATGGCCAGCACCGTGCCCAGGCCCACCGCCGTGATCTTGCCCAGCGTCGCCAGGCTGAGGATCACCGTGAGGACCACGCACACCAGGTCGAAGCAGTTCTTGGCAAAGCCCTGGTCCCGGCCAATGAGATCGGCGATGGCCTGGACGATGCCGTCCCCGGGGTTGGGCACCAGGCGCATGTTCACCGTCATGGCCACGCCGATGCCGGTGACGATGATGGCCAGGGCCAGACAGACCAGGTTAGAGGGCAGGCCGTGCTTGGCCGGGTCATAGGTGATGAAGCGGTCATACAGATTCAACACCCGGCTGAACACCAGACTCAGGGGCAGCTGCAGCAGGTCATACCACTGCCGGCGCTTCCCCCGGATGATAAGCTGGGCGATCACGAACAGGGCATACAGCACAAAGGTGGCGTCCCCCAGGTTCACGCCCCATATCTGGGTGCTGCAATAGGCCAGGGACAAAATGGGGGACACCCCCAGCCCCGTCTTGGTGTTCAGGGTCAGTCCCATGGCCAGTACCAGCATCCCAATCACATAGATGGCCCAGCGGCTCATCGTCTGTTTCTTTGTTCTCGTCTCTGTTCTCTCAGTCAATGTAAAGTTCAAGTCCTTTCCGCCTTTTCCCGTTCAAAGCCCAGGTATCTTGTCCCCTGGAAGGTCAGCTTGCCCCGGTCCCCTTCGGCCAAAAGGCCGTATTCCTGGCCGCTGACGGAGAACTCCATCCGGTCCCCGCTGTCCACCTGGAAGGTCACATAATAGGTGGTGCTGCTGCTGGTGTGGCACATGTCGGTCCCGTTGTAGCCGCCGTGGTGAAAGGTGGACACCTCAGTGCGGCGGCTCACCAGCTCGGCCTCCACCGTCAGCCGGGGAGACTGATTGTTCCGGTGCCATTGGGCCGTGCCCCGCACCGCCATGACGATGAACGAACCGATGACCACGATAAAGCCGATGACCACGATCACGAGGACGATGGCAAACGTGTTCTCAAAGGAGCTGAAACCAAAGCCGGGGTCCATCATCATGGAGTCTCCTCCTCTCCGTTTTTCATGAAGTAGTCGCACCAGGGCCGCAGGGTGCAGCTCTGGCACTGGGGCCGCCGGGCGATGCACACCGCCCGGCCATGGAGGACCATCCGGTGGCAGAAGTTGTTGGACTCCTCCGGGGGCAGCACCCGGCGCAGCTGCTGCTCCACCTTCCCCGGGTCCTTGGACCCGTCGGTGAGGCCCAGCAGCCCGGTAATGCGGATGCAGTGGGTGTCCGCCACCACCACCCCGGGCACGTGATACACGTCGCCCAGGATCAGGTTAGCCGTTTTCCGCCCCACCCCGGGCAGCTTTAACAGCTCCTTCATGGTGTCGGGCACCCGGCCCCCATAGTCCCGCAGCAGCATCTGGGCCGACAGGACGATGTCCCGGGCCTTAGCCCGGAAGAAGCCGGTGGAGTGGACATAGCCCTCCACCTCCGCCACGTCCGCCTGGGCCAGGGCCTCCAGGGTGGGGAACCGGGCGTACAGGGCGGGAGTGACCTTATTCACCCGCTCGTCGGTACACTGGGCGGCCAGGCGCACGGCAAACAGCAGTTCATAATCCTTTTCATATTGCAGGGAACACAGGCTGTCTGGATAGAGGACCTTCAGCTCCTCCACAATGGCCCGCACCTGCTCCGGCGTTTTCCTCACGATGGCAGCGACTCCTTCTCATTTTTCGTTAAAATAAATCATACCATATCCGCCGCCGTTTTTCGAGCCTTTTTTCAAGCCGGGCAGAAATAATCATAGGGACGGTTCCTGTGTCCAGCCGTACATTTTACAGAATATTTCTTCTCGTTTCTGGCCTTTTGTGATATACTACACTTGAAAAAAGAGTCTGGAGGTGTCCTAAATGAGTAAGATATATTCGTTGCCCGAATTAAAGTCTATTTTAGACCCCGTTTTTTCTGAACACGGCGTCCGAAAGGCGGTGCTGTTTGGCTCTTACGCAAAAGGCACCGCCACGGAACACAGCGATGTTGACCTGCTGGTAGACAGCGGCCTCCGGGGACTGAAATTTTTCGGGCTATTGGAAAGCGTGACGTGTGCTTTGAATATTCCGGTGGATCTGCTGGATGTGACGCAGATCGAACACGGCTCTAAGGTAGAGCACGAGATTCAAAACAGCGGGGTAGCCATCTATGGACAGTAAAGATATTCGCGTTTTGAAAAAGCTGTTGCAGCACACGGACGCCATTATGCGCTATTGTCAAAACTGTAAGCAACTTGCGGATTTTGAAGCGGACGCCATGCGTGTGGAAGCCACTGTTTTTAATCTCATGCAGATCGGAGAGTTGGCAAAAACATCTTTGAGCGATGATACAAAAGAGCAGATCACATCAATTCCTTGGCGGCAGATTTATGGAATGCGGAACCGCATTGTTCACGGGTACGATGGTGTCAATATGCTGATCGTTTGGGAGACCGTTTCCGAAGATATCCCGCAGTTGAACCGTGAGTTGGCAAAGATTTTAGGGGCGCTTTCAGTATCCGAAAAATAATAACCAGGGGGAAGATTCCTATGACCGGCACGGACCACAGGAATCTTCCCCCTGATTGTCTTTCACTTAATTCACCTGAATGATCTTGATCTGGTCGGCGGTGAAGCCTGCCGTCTGGTTCACCACATCCACCAGCTTGGCGGTGTCCGCTTCGGTCAGGCCGCTCTCCGGCGCGGCCACCGCCAGACTGAGGGAGTCCTCCCCGATGAAGGCCACGCAGTCGGCATAGCCCTTGGCCAGGACCAGATTCTCGATCTGGGCCTCGGTGACGGTGTAGTCGGCCATGGTCTGGATGGCGGTGTTCACCTGGTCCTTCACCGTCTGGTCCGCGTCCTCCCGCCCCGCTGCATCCTGGAGCAGAGACAGGGCGCTGTCCCGGGCCTGCTGGCGGTTCAGGCGGGCGGCGGCAAAGTAGTCCCCGCTGGCGCTGCCCGGCTCCGCCGTCTCCTGGGCGGGGGCGGCGGTGGAGGTGTCCCCGGCGGAGGCGTCCGTCTCCTGAGAGAGCAGGGGGTCCTGGCTCTGGCCCCCCACCATGGTGGACTGTCCCAGGGTCTTGCCCGCCTGGGCCTGCTGGTCATAGCTCCAGTTTAAGTATACCGCCGCGCAGACGAACAGGGCGATGGCCGCCACCACCGCGTTGCGCTTCCACAGCTGCACCCAGTTCGTCCCCTTTTTTCCCGTTCTCATGTTCATTCCTCCCGCTTGTTAATTTGTCCCCTGACAAATGGATATCCTGTCGCTGCCTAAGCCCGTGAGGGCGGCCACCGCCTGGCTCAGCCGCAGCCGCACCAGGGGGTCTCCGCCCCCGGGGCACACCACCAGCGCCCCCCGAAAGCTGGGGGTGAGGGTCTGCACCGGCACCACGCTCTGGTTCCCGGAGCCCCGGCCCACGGTGACCACGGTGGAGCTGCCGCTGCCGTCGCCATCTGTCTGGCTGTCCCGGGCCAGCACGCTCCGGGTGCCCCCGTCCAGGGTGAGCACCACCCGGGTCTCCCCCGCCCCCTCCACCCGGGACAGGGCCTCCGCCAGCCGAGTCTCAAAGCCCTCCAGGTCAAAGTCCTCCGCCGCCCCGGCGCTGACCTCTGCTGACGCCTCACCGGCGTTTCTCCCGCTCCCGGTGGGCAGGGCCATGAGCAGCGCCCCCACCGCCACCACGATCAGCGCCCAGCGATAAGTGCCCAGCAGCTCCCGCCATCGCTGGCCCAGCCGGTTCAGAAGTTTGCTTTCCGGCTCCTTCACGGCGCGCCCTCCTCCCGAAACTCCTGCCGCTCCGGGGGCACGCCCAGTTCCTCCTCCAGGCAGCGGCGCAGCCCGTCCCAGTCCCCCTGGGACAGGTCCCCCGTCACCTGCACCCGGTCCGGCACATATATCTCTCCCTCCTCCCGGCAGTCCACCTGGGCCTGACAGTTCAGCCCCAGCTGCGCCCCTTTGTCCTCAATGTATGCCCGGTATTTCTCCCCTATGACGGCCATTTGGATTTCCTCCCCCTGCTCCGCCAGGGCCGCCCGGCTGTCCGCCAGGGTCGCCCGATAGTTGGTCAGCCATTGGCTCCCCGCCGCCATGTCCAGCGTCTTCACCGGGGAGAGCACCACGCACAGCAGCACCATGGCGCACACCAGCCGCCCCACCTGCTTCACGCTGCCTTTTGGGGACAGGTCCTGGGCGATGGTACACAAGATGGCCGCCGCGATGACCCGCATCAGCCACGTTTTCATCCTATCCACCTCCCACCGCCGTCAGGGCGGAGGCCACACTGACCAGCAGCACCAGCGCCCCCGCCCCCGTCATGCCAAGCACCATGCCGAAGGCCCCGCCCAACGCATCGATC
>URNZ01000048.1 GCA_900549405.1 uncultured Eubacteriales bacterium
TTCTCTATCCATAGAACAGGACCCGCACGGCCCAGGACGCGCCTATAAACCCCGCCAAGTCGGCACACAGCGCCGCCGGTACCGCATAGCGGGTCTTTACGATCCCCGCCGCGCCAAAGTAGACGGCGATGGTATAGAAGGTCGTCTCCGTGGACCCCAGCATCACCGCAGCTGTGCGCCCCACCAGCGAGTCCGGGCCGTAGGTCTGGATGAGGTCGGCCCCCACCCCCAGGGCCGCCGAGCCGCTGATGGGCCGCACCAGCATCAGGGGCAGCAGCTCCGACGGCAGCCCCAGCCGCCCCAAAACGGGGGATAGCCAGCTGGCCAGAGCCTCCAGCAGCCCGGACGCCCGGACCATAGACACCGCCGTCAGCAGGCAGACCAGGGCCGGGAGAATTCGGGCCAGGGTCTCCAGCCCCTGCCCCGCTCCCCGGACCAGGGCCCCGTATACGTCCACCCGGCGGAGGGTGCCATAAAGGGCCGTCCCCGCCAGCACGCAGGGCACCAGCATCTGGGTCATCAGCTCCATGCCCTCACCTCCCCCGCCACAGCCGGGACAGCAGCTTGCAGGCCAAGATCCCCGCCCCCACCGACAGGGCGGAGGCCAGCCACACCGCCGGGAGAATATCGAAGGGGCTTTCGCACCCCGCCGCCGCCCGCACCGCCGCCACCGTGGTGGGCAGCAGTTGGATGGACGCGGTGTTGCACACCACCAGCAGGCACAGCTCGTCGCTGGCCGCGCCGGGGCTGCTCCGGCTCATGCCCTTGGCGGCCTCGATCCCCAAGGGCGTGGCCGCGTTGCCCAACCCTAACAGGTTGGCGGACACGTTGGCCGACAGGCTGTCCATCACCGCCCCGTCCCGGGCCGCGCCGGGGAACAGCCGCCCCAGCACCGGGCGCAGCAGCCGGGATAATCCCCCGGCCAGGCCGGACTGGCGCATGACCTCCATCACCCCCGTCCACAGACAAAGCATCCCCGCCATGGACAGGCAAAGCTCCACCGCGTCCTTCGCCCCCGTCACCGCCGCCGCGGCCACCGCCTCTCCCCGGCCCTCGGCTATTCCAAATAGTATGGATGCCGCCGTCATCCCCGTCCACAGAATCGACATAACCACGCCATCTGCCCCCTTTTTTCCATGATATGACGTATAATTCAGCGTTATACCAGAACGTGAGTTCTATTCTAAAAATTTTCTTCATTCTTTTCAAAGAAATGCACGGAAAACAGTTGACAATTTTCCCCTTTTTCGCTAGAATAATACCGTTGACGAAATGACAACACTCGCTTATATAGGACACGAAAAGAGAAAGGATCTGTTGGTATGAAATCTACCGGTATCGTTCGTAAGGTGGACGAGCTGGGGCGCATCGTGCTCCCCATCGAGCTTCGCCGCACTCTGGACATTGCAGAAAAGGATTGTCTGGAGATCTACATGGACGGCGAGTCCATCGTGCTGAAGAAATATCAGCCCGCCTGCATCTTCTGCGATGAGGCCGACAACATCACGGTCTTCCACGGGAAGAACATCTGTGCTGGCTGCCTGAAGGCCCTGCGGGAGGGCAAGCTGTAAGCTGACCCCCAAATACATAAAAGTCCCCACGCCGAAGTTTGGAGCCTTCGGCGTGGGGACTTTCTCTTTTTGTTTGTACTTGTCTGGCGTTTATTTGCCCACCACGGCGTCATACAGCTGGTTGCGGGACAGCCCTAAGGTCTTGGCCGCCTGCTTCACCGCGTCCCGCTGAGAGGTCCCCTGGGCCATCAGCTCCTCCACCAGGGCCTGGCCGTCCTCCAGGGTGGCCTCCGCCTCCCGTTTGGGGGGCGCGCCCCGGACCACCAGGACGAACTCCCCCTTGGGCGGGTTCTCCCGATAGTATTCCTCCGCTTCTCCCAGGGTGGTGCGGCGGATCTCCTCGTGGAGCTTGGTCAGCTCCCGGCACAGGGACACGGGCCGGTCCGGGCCGAAGGTCTGGCACAGGTCCTTCAGGGTGGCCTGGAGCTTGTGGGGGGCCTCGTAGAAGATCATGGTCCGCTCCTCGTCCCGCAGGGCGTCTAAGTGGGCACGGCGGTTTTTCTTGTTCATGGCCAAAAAGCCCTCAAAGGTGAACCGCCCGGTGGGCTGGCCGGAGGCGGCCAGGGCCGTGACCAGGGCGCAGGGGCCGGGGATGGTCACCACGGGGATGCCCTGCTGGGCGCACCGGGCCACCAGCTCCTCCCCCGGGTCGGAGATGGCGGGCATCCCCGCGTCGGTGACCAGGGCGCAGTTCTCCCCCGCCAGCAGCCGGTCCAGCACCGCCTGGCCCCCCGTCTCCGTGTTGTGGCGGTGATAGGTCAGCATGGGCTTTTTCAGCCCCAGGTGATTGAGCAGCTTAATGGACACCCGGGTGTCCTCTGCCGCGATAAAGTCCGCCTCTGCCAGCGTCTGGGCCATGCGCTGGGAGATGTCCCCCAGGTTGCCGATGGGCGTGGGGACCAGATAAAGCGTGCCTGCCATGAGATACTCCTTTCGCCCGATTTTTTCGTTTCGCGCTCCCTTCAGGAGGAAAACGGGACCGGGCGTTGTTTTTCGTTTATTATAGCACAGCGGGGCGGATTGTGGTATATTCTTTTCAGATAGACCACGTGTTTCCCGCCCCCTTCGGGGGCAGGAAACACAACCTGTATCATATCAGGAGGCGGCAACCATGCACACCGAATATTTAGACCCCTATACCCTCTCCTGGCCCGATGGCGTGTTCCCCCTGGGGAGCGACGCCCTGGCCCTGGGGGATTTCGCCACCCTGCGCCGGGGCTGGCGGGTGTGCGATCTGGGCACGGGCAGCGGGGCGCTGCTCCTCCTGCTGGCCCGGCGGGCGCCCGGGTTAATTCTCTCCGCCATCGAGCGGGACCCCCTGGCCGCCCAGACCGCCCGGGACAACCTGGCTCAAAACAATCTGACGGGTGAGGTCATCACCGGCGACCTGCGGAACAGGCTTCTCCCGGCGGAGCAGTTTGACTTAGTTGTCTCCAATCCGCCCTATTTCCAGGTGAATTCCGGGGGCAGCGGCGGCCCGGCCCGCAGCGAGGAATTCTGCACCCTGGACCAGCTGTGCGCCACCGCCGGATATCTGGTGAAAAACGGGGGCCGCTTCGCTCTGTGTCACCGGCCGGAGCGGTTGGCCGACATAATCTGCTCCCTCCGGGCCCACGGTCTGGAGCCCAAGCGCCTGACCCTTCTCTCCCACAGTCCAAACCACGCCCCCTCCCTCCTCCTGGCGGAGGCGGTGAAACAGGGCAAGCCGGGGGTGGAAGTGCGGACAGCGTTTCAGTCGGCCTGACCGTTCTCCTCCCGCAGGCTCTTCACATGCTCCGCAAAACCCCGCACAACGGCGGACAGGGTGCTCCCCCGGCGCAGGACAAGGCCCACCTGGCGGTATTGGGGCTCGTCAAACTCCTTTGCCACGATCTTATAGGACACCCGCTGCAATGCCAGATCAGACAACACGCTGATGCCTAGCCCGATCTCGATCATGGCCAGCATGGAATAGTGGTCTCCGGTGATGAAGTGGGGCTTCATCCGCACGCCCCTGGCTTTCAGAATGTCCATGATCTCCAGGATCTCATTCATATTTTCCCGCTCCGGGAAGATAAAAGGATAGTCCCCCAGGGCCTGGATGGGCACCCGGTCACAGGCACACAGGTGGTGCCCCTCCGGCAGGATGGCCAGCAGCCGGTCCGTCCACAAAAAGGTGCTGTCGAACTCCCCCCGGGTGGGCAGGCGGAGAAAGCCGCAGTCGATCCGCCCCTCCATGAGCCAGCGCTCAATACCCTCCTGTTCCTCCACTAGCAGTTCAATATCTATACCCGGGTGATCCCGGCGAAAATCTTTGAGCACCCCTGGCAGCCAGCTGGTGGCCACGCTGGACAGCGTCCCGATGCGCAGAATGCCCATCTGAAGGCCGTTTAGGGCATCCACCTGGGTCTGCAATTTCAGATAATCGTCATACACCGCCCGGATGTATGGCATCAGCGCCGTCCCATCAGAGGTCAGGCTGACGCCGCTGTGCTTCCGCTCCAGCAATGACACCCGCCACTCCGTCTCCAGGTCGTTGACCATGTGGCTGATGTTGGACTGAGTGTAGCCCAGCAGTTCCCCCGCCCGGGTAAAGCTGCCATACTCCACCGTCTTCAAAAAGGCCAGATACTTCTGGATGTTGGTCGCCATGGCGTTTTTTTCTCCCTTACTCATTAATTTTTCTCATAATACATATTTAAATAATTCGCTTTTCTAATTATATATCCTATGATACACTATGACCGTAATCAAAACAAGCGCTTGTTGAGAAGAACATTTGATATAGGGAGGCTTTTCTATGAATCGCACCATGATAACTTCGTTCTATCGCTGGTGGTTTTCTCTGCACCCCAGCTATGTAATCACCTCCACGGAATGGATGTGCCTGGGCAACCCGGCAAAACGGGGTCCCATTTTGTCCCTCACCGCCCAGTTTCGCCAGAAATAAAGGACGCAGGATGATAGACACCCCCGACTGCCGCTTGTGATACGGCAGCCGGGGGCGGTTTTACTCAGCGCTGATATTCAAATTCCAGGTCGTACATAGAGACGATGTCGCCGTCGTGGATGCCCATCTGTTCCAGCTTGTCGAACAGGCCAGACTGGCGGAGCATCCGGTCAAACCAGTTCCGTGACTCGAAGTCGGAGAAGTTCACGTTGGCGATGAGCCGCTGGAGCCAGGGGGCCTCCACCACCCAGGTCTCGTCGAACTGCTGGATGTTCACCTCTCCGGAGGTGTCCACCTCCGGGGGTCGCTCCACATAGGTGGGCTCATACACCACCACGGCGGGCAGCTGGGCCAGTTCCTGGGCGGCCCGCTTCACCAGCTCCCGCACGCCCTGGTGGGCGGCGGCGGAGATCTCAAAGAGCTCATAGCCCTTGCTCTCCACGTGGGCGCGGAGCTTCTCCAGCAGGCTGGGGTCGGTCATGATGTCCACTTTGTTGGCCGCCACGATCATCTTCCGGGAGGCCAGCTCCGGGGAATACTGCTCCAGCTCGGCGTTGATGGCCTCAAAGTCCTCCACGGGGTCCCGGCCTTCAGAGCCGGACACGTCCACCACGTGGATGAGCAGGCGGCAGCGGTCAATGTGCCGCAGGAAGTCGTGGCCCAATCCGGCGCCCTCGGCGGCCCCCTCGATGATGCCGGGGATGTCGGCCATGACGAAGGAGACCCCCTCCTCCACATAGACCACGCCCAGGTTGGGGAACAGGGTGGTGAAGTGATAGTTGGCGATCTTGGGCTGGGCCCGGCTGACCACCGACAGCAGGGTGGACTTGCCCACATTGGGGAAGCCCACCAGACCCACGTCGGACAGCAGCTTCAGCTCCAGCACCACGTCCCGGCTCTCCCCGGGCAGACCCGCCTTGGCAAAGCGGGGCACCTGACGGGTGGGGGTGGCAAAGTGCTTGTTGCCCCAGCCGCCCCGGCCGCCCTTGCACAGAATGAAGGGCTGCTCGTCAGACATGTCCTTGATGATCTCCCGGGTCTCCGCGTCCCGGATGATGGTGCCCCGGGGCACCCGCAGGATCAGGTCGGCCCCGTCCTTGCCGGTGCAGCGCTTGCCCTGGCCGTCCATGCCGTTTTCGGCCACATACTTGCGCTTATAGCGAAAATCCATCAGGGTGGACATGTGGTCGTTCACCGTGACCACCACGTTGCCGCCCCGTCCGCCGTCGCCGCCGTCAGGGCCGCCGGCGGCCACATATTTCTCCCGGTGAAAGGAGACCACGCCGTTGCCGCCGTTGCCGGAACGGACGGTGATGCGCGCGGTATCTACAAAAGGCGCTGCCATAGGATGCGCCTCCTTTCATGATATATTATATTAAAAATCCAGCAGATTCAGGCCGATCCGGTCGCTGAATCTGCGCCCCACCTGTCCGTCCCAGGTCTGGACAAACAGCTCCGCCGTGGCGCTGATGACGCACTTGGCCAGATGGCCCGCGTACACCTCCCCGGTGGTAGGGCTGCCGAAGGTGATGTGCAGATGGAGGTAGGGCTCCCCGTCCTTCCGGGTGATGCTGCCCACCAGAGAGGCGATCTCATACTCCCCCTGGCAGTGCCGGGCCTGAAACTGCTTCTCTGCGTTGTTGAAGATGCCAACGGTGATGTCGTTGGCCGCCCCCAGTCCGGTAACGCTGGCCAGTTGAATATTCTCCTGCTCCGCCAGACGGGTGAGACCGTCCACGATCTCCTCCCCCGGGTCCAGCCGCAGTACATAGCCCTGGGAAAATTTCCGATATTCCATCAAAAGCCCTCCTCCCTGAAAAAAGAAGCCGCAAACGGTTTCCGTTTGCGGCTTTTGTCAGCAAAAATTACTGGGCGATCTCCTCAACGATGGAGACCTGCTTGCGATCCTTGCCCAGACGCTCGAACTTGACCTTGCCGGTCTTCAGAGCGAACAGGGTATCATCGCTGCCCTTACCCACGTTGACACCGGGGTGAATGTGGGTGCCGCGCTGGCGGACAATGATGTTGCCGGCCAGAACATACTGACCGTCGCCCCGCTTCACGCCAAGGCGCTTGGCCTCGGAATCGCGGCCGTTACGGGTGGAACCAACGCCCTTTTTGTGGGCGAAAAACTGCAAACCGATATTCAGCATAAACTTACACCTCCAAGACAGAAATATAGTCGGGGTACTCCTCGGCCAACTGGACGAAGTGGACCATCAGCGCCGTCAGCAGTGCCTGACAGGTGCTCTCGTTGGTCTGGCCCAGGGTGCTGGGGAGCTTCAGGGTGATGGACGCATCTTTGTCCCGCACTTTCACGGCGGCCTCCAGCCCCAGCACGTCGTTGATGGCGCACTCGGTCAGGCGGACGGCGCTGGTGATGGCGGCGCAGACGATGTCCTCGCCCTGGGGGGCGTATCCGCTGTGGCCCTTGACTTCAAAGCCCACGATGCGGCTGCCCTCGGAACAGAAGGTCACGGTGGTCATTTAAGCCTTGATCGCGCCGATCTGCACCTTGGTGTAGGGCTGACGATGGCCCTGACGCTTGCGGTAGCCCTTCTTGGGGGTATACTTGAAGATACGGATCTTCTTGCCCTTGCCATTCTTCACGACGGTGGCGTCCACAGAAGCGCCCTCCACGGTGGGAGCGCCGAAGGTGGCCTTGTCGCCATCCAGAACGGCCAGCACCTGGTCGAACACCACGCTCTGACCGGCCTCGGCCTCCAGCTTCTCGATGAACAGGACGTCGCCCTCGCTCACCTTATACTGCTTGCCGCCGGTAACAATGATTGCCTGCATTTGTTTCAACTCCTTCACTACGGACTCGCTCTCCTGGGAGGGGGTTTATTTACCCCGCTTGTCCATCTGAACGCACAGATGTCCCACTCAAAGCGGCTCTGTTATTTTATCAGCACGCCCGCCCTCTGTCAATAGCTCCGGCGGGATTTTTGGGGGATTTTGAAAAATTTTTTATGTTTCCCCGGCCAGGCGGCGGACATAGCCCACCAGGTTCCGGGTGATGCGTCCGGTCAGGCCCCAGATCACCCGGTCCCGCCAGCGGTAGACGGGCACGGTCTCCCGCCCCAGACGCCAGGCATAGTCCCGGGGGATGCCTGCCTGCTCATAGGGGAAGTCGGTCCCGGGATTTGGCACCAGGTCATAGCTCAAATCCAGGGGCGGGTTCTTCAGGAAGAAGTCCAGGGGGACGAAAAAGGTCTCGGCCACCTCCGCGGGGCTGGGGCGCATGTGCTCCACTGCCTCCCGGTCTATTTTCGCGGCCACGGCGTGCATGAGAAAGCCCGCCCGGTGGGCGATGAAGTCCAGCCGTCCCAAGATCTGAATCGCCTGGGGCGGGATGGCCAGCTCCTCCCAGGTCTCCCGCAGGGCGCACTCCTCCGGGGTCTCCCCCGCCTCCATCCGGCCCCCGGGGAAGCAGATCTCCCCCGGCTGACTGCGCAGGGTGCGGGCCCGGACCTCATAGAGCAGGGACAGGCCCTCCTCCCCCTCCACCAGGGGGACCAGCACAGAGAACTCCCCCCGCTTGTCCATCAGGTCGGGCTGCCGCCCCGCCAAAAGCCGGGCCAAGTCATCAGTCAGCTGGGCCATAAGCTCCCTCCTTCCAAAGAAAAGCCGCCGCACAGCAGTACGGCGGCAATTTTTCATTCCCCCCGTTGGGGGGAATGATTTTATCACATTTTTTCGGGTGCGGACACGCCCAGCAGGCCCAGGCCGTTGGCCAGGACGGCGCGGACGGTGTCGGCCAGCTTCAGGCGGGCCAGCAGCAGGTGCTGCTCCTCCCCCTTGATGCGGCAGGCGTTATAGAACCGGTGGAAGTCCCCGGCCAGGGCCACCAGATAGCGGTTGATGCGGCTGGGGTCATAGTCCCGGGCGGCCAGGTGCAGCTCCTCGGGATACTGAGCCAGGGCCTTCACCAGGGCCAGCTCCTCGGGGGCATTCAGCAGAGCGGCGTCCACGTTGGCGGCGGCGGGGACGGCGGAGCCCTCCTCGGCCAGGCGGGCCGTCAGGGAGCAGATACGGGCGTGGGCATACTGGACATAGTACACCGGGTTCTCGCTGTCCTGGCGCACGGCCAGGTCCAGGTCAAAGTCCAGGGGGCTGGTGGAGGCCCGGGAGTTGAAGAAATACCGGGCGGCGTCCACGCTGATCTCGTCCAGCAGATCGTGGAGGGCGATGGCCTTGCCGGAGCGCTTGGACATGCGCACGGGCTTGCCGTCCTGCATCAGGTTCACCAGCTGCATCAGCACCACCACCAGGCGCTCAGAGCCGTTCAGGCCCAGGCCGTCCAGGGCGGCCTGGAGGCGAGCCACATGGCCGTGGTGGTCGGCGCCCCAGATGTTGATGGCCACGTCGAAGTTGCGCACGGCCAGCTTGTTCCGGTGATAGGCGATGTCGGCGGCGAAATAGGTGTAAAAGCCGTTGGCCCGGCGGAGCACGTCGTCCTTCAGGTCCAGCTTGTCCACCTGCTCCTGGGTCTTGCCCTCCCGCAGATACTTCTCCTTCAGCAGCTGGGTGGTGTTCAGCCACAGGGCCCCGTCCTTCTCATAGGTATAGCCGCGCTCCCCCAGCAGGGCCACCGTCTCGGCCACATAGCCGGACTGGTGCAGGGTGGACTCGAAGAACCACTGGTCGTACTCGATGCCATAGCGCTTCAGGTCGGCCTTCATATTGGGGATGTTCACAGACAGGCCGTATTCGGACAGCTTGTCCAGCCGCTCCTCCTCGGGCAGCTGAAGCCAGCTGTCCCCGTGGGCGGCGTACACCGCCTGGGCCAGGGCCTTGATGTCGTCCCCGTGATAGCCCTCCTCGGGGAAGGGCACGTTCTCCTCCCCCTGGATGAGCTGGCGATAGCGGGCATCGATGGACACGGCAAACTTGTGGATCTGGTTGCCGGCATCGTTCACATAGAACTCCTTCCAGGTGTCCCAGCCGTCCCGGCGCAGCACGTTGGCCAAGGTGTCGCCCAGCACGCCGCCGCGGGCGTTGCCCATGTGCATGGGGCCGGTGGGGTTGGCGGAGACGAACTCCACCATCACCCGCTTGCCGTGGCCCTCGTCCCCGGAGCCATAGGCTGCGCCCTGGACCTCCACGGCGGACAGCACGTCGCCAAACCACTTGGGGCCCAGCGTGAAGTTCAAAAATCCGGGCCCGGCGATCTCCACCTTCTGAAAGAAGCTGCCCTCCAGCTCCAGGTTGTCCACGATGGCCTGGGCGATGGCCCGGGGGGCCATGTGCATGGCCTTGGCCCCGGCCATGGCAAAGGATGTGGCATAGTCCCCGTGGGCGGTGTCCTTGGGGATCTGGATGGTGGCGTTCACCTCCACCCCGGCGGGCAGAACGCCGGCCTGGGCCGCCTTCTCATAGGCGGCCTGGGTCAGTTGGGCCACCTGCTGCCGGGCGGCCTGGATCATGTTGCTCATATTATCACCTTTTCTATCAAAATCAAACTCACACATTGTTCCCGCCCCGTTGGGGCGGGAGCGCATATCAAGGGCCTTACTGCCGCAGGGTGGCTCCGTTGGCCTCCCGCACCTTGATCTGAAACACGCTGCGTCCGGCGATGGCGTGGTCGATCTCGATGGCATAGTCGATCTCGATGTCGCCCCCCTTGTCGCTCAGGTCGGCCAGCAGGTGCCGGGTATTCACTCCAACGGACATTGCACCATAAGGTGTATTGTACATAGAGAGATGCCGCCGCCCCTCCTGAAAGACCATCTGAGAGTTGAACTCCCCCATGCGCATCAGGGTCACCTGCTCCCCCTCCACCTGGATGGTGGTCAGGGTGCCCTCCAGGCCGGTGATCTCGCTCTCCTGATAGCTGAGAGTGTAACCGGCCTTGTCCTTCATCAGGCGGCCCGCTGTCACCAGCTCCACGGTGTCCGGGTCGTTGCCCTCGTATTTCTGCATCCCCTTGATGGAGATGACCACGTCTTTTTCCATTGTTCCGCCTCCAAATGGCTCTCATTCCCACGTTCGCCCAGAGACGTCCACAGGTGGGGGTATTATACACGCTTTGCCCCCGCTTGTAAAGGCTGGGGGCCCAAATTCAGGCAGAGTTTATTTTATGCCATTTCCACCGGAATGACAAGGGGAAATTTTTCTTCCATTTGACAAATGGGCCCCGCCGATTATAATAAGAATGACCCAGTTTCTAACTCCAGGAAAGGAGGTCCCATCTATGAAGCTGGAATTGAGCAAAAAACAGTTTCGCCGTCTGCTGGACCTGGTCTACATCGGCAACTGGATCTTAAACTCCACCCGGGGGCAGGAGCGCTTTGCCGACTATGACGAGGTGGAAAGCCTGGTCTTTGCCCGGGCCGCCATCGAGGGCATGCCCGGCCTGGCCGAGCTGTATCAGGGGGAGATCGTCCCCTCCCGCGCCTTTGTAGAGGGCGGCATCCACGAGGCCATCGCCGAGTATGAAAACAACGTCTTTTTCGACATCCTGGCCGAGGACCTGGCCCGCCGGGACATGGACGACGTGCCCATCGACGAGAGCAACTACGCCGAACTCACCAGCCGCATTGATGCCTACATCGCCGAATTTGAAGAACACGGCACAGATAACGTGCTGGTGGATATCGACACCTGAACTTTACAGAAAAACAGCCGCTGAGCAAGCGGCTGTTTTTTCGTCTATTGACGCAGTTCCCAAAAGCCTTTATAATGCAAATATAGACAATCGTCGTCATGAAATCTCAAACCAATCAGTCGATATTCACAACACTCATGTGGTCTTTGCGGAGGTGACCTCGATGCTGCTGCTGAAACTAGGCTCCATCGCCATCGTCCCCGTCATCTACAGCGTCGTGCTGGGCGAGGACGCGTTCTTCGAACGGATGCGCGTGCAGGGCGAGCTGCTCAAGATGCTCTTTTTGACCTTTTATGTGACTGTACTCTTCTTCCACATTCTCTGACTGCAAATCAGCATCGTGAGGTGAATGCGAATGACAACAGAACTTCAGGTATTGTTGACTTTGGGGTCCATCGCCATCGTGCCTACCATTTACCGCGTGATACTGGGCCAGGAGAAGTTCTCCCAGCGGATGCGCATCCAGGGCGAACTGTTCAAACTGCTCTTTCTGACCTTTTATGCCACGCTGTTTTTCTTCCAAATCTTTGGCCGGATTAGATAAACAAGATGCCCGATGTAGTTGAAATTAACTACACCGGGCATCTTAAACTGTTAACCTTTTTTCTTTTTTAAGTATGCTTTCGTTTGAATTATCGCCACGCAAAGCGAAGTCAAGACACATACAAAGTGCAACTTTGTCAATGTAGACATCTGCGTTCCGTGATAAAAGTCAAGGAGCAGGGCTATACTCCATACTCCCGTACAGAAGAACCACAGAATCATTGGCATCTTTGAGATTTTTTTGTTCTTCATTTGTCCACCTCATTTCTTAAAAAATTAAATCTTTACTTCAGTTTTTCTTCCGCAGCAAAAACGTGACCAAGAACCACGCCGCCAGGTACAGGGTGATGGACGCACCCGCGGAGGGGCCCATGTAGTAGGAGGTCAGCAGTCCGGCCACCCCGGCGCACACCGCCCCCAGGAAGGACAGCAGGTGATACTGCCACATGTTCCGGGCGACGTTCCGGGCCGCCGCGCCGGGCAGCACCAGCAGGGAGTTGATGACCAGCAGGCCCACCCAGGTCATGGACAGGGTGACCACCACGGCGATGGCGATGGAGAACACCGTCTCCTGCCAGAACACCCGGATGCCCCGGCTATCGGCCAGGGCGGGATGGACGGCGGAGAGCATCAGCTGGTTGAAGGACAGCACCCACAGGGCGATGACCAGCACCAGGATCAGGGCCAGCACCCCGATCTTCCCCGGCTCCACAGACAGGATGTCGCCGATGAGCAGGTTGTTGAACTTGGTGAAGGAGCGCCCGTTCAGGGTGGACAGGAAGATGCCCAGGGCCACGGCGGTGGAGGAGAACACCCCGATCACCGTGTCGCTGCCCAGGGCGGACCGCCGCCGCACCACATTGAAGAGCAGGGCGAAGAGAATGGCGAAGATCACCGCCGCCCACGTCGGCTCCTGAAAGCCGCAGATGGCCCCGATGGCCATGCCGGTGAAGGCGGAGTGGCCCAGGGCGTCGGAGAAGAAGGACATGCGGCTGTGGACCACCATGGTGGACAGGATGCCGAACAGGGGCGAGATGATAAGCACCGCCAGCAGAGCATTTTTCATGAACAGCATGGTGTCCGGCGCAGCCCACTCGAAGGGCAGCAGGGACACCAGGGAATACCACCAGGTCATTGGTGCTCCCCCCCTTTCCCCATGCGCAGATGGAAGGTCTGATAAAACTCCGGGGAGGACAGCACCTCGTCCGGGGGACCCATCTTCAGCACCTTGTGGTCCAGCAGGATGACTTTGTCCGCGTACTGGTCCAGGGTGGCAAAGTCGTGGGTGGACAGGAAGATGGACAAGTCATACTGGGTGCGCAGCTCGTCCAGCATCTCCAGCAGCTGGTGCTCCCCCTCGATGTCCACGCCGGACAGAGGCTCGTCCAGGATCAGGATGTGGGGCACTGGCTCTAATGCCAGGGCCAGCAGCACCCGCTGGACCTGGCCGCCGGACAGGCCGCCCATGGGCCGGTCCAGCAGGTCCTCTCCGTGGACCCGGGCCAGACAGGCCGCCGCCTGGTCCCGGTATTTCTTGGGGATGGGCAGCCACACGGGCCACTTGGCCGTGGCCGCCACGAAGAAGTCCAGCACGGACACCGGGTCCCCCCGGTCAAAGCTGGGGGCCTGGGGCACATAGCCGACTAACGGGCGCTTGCCCCCGGTCACCGACCCGTCTGACAGACGGATGGCCGGTCCCCCCGCCGGGGAGAAAGTGATGGAACCCTTATAGGGCAGCTGGCCCAGGATGCTGCGGAACAGGGTGGATTTGCCCGCCCCGTTGGGACCGATGAGGGCCACGATCTCCCCGCAGTGGAGGTGGAAGGACACATCCTGTAAGATGGCGTCCCCCTGCATACTGACGGACAGGTCCGCCAGCTTCAGGCAGCAGGCGTCGGCGCATCCGGCGGCCAGCTTGCCGTGTTTGATCTGTCTCACGTTACTTCACCAGTTCCTCTCCCGCAAAGCCGTCGATCACGGCCTTGGCGTTGGCCAGCAGGGCGTTATAATAGTTTACCAGCTGATCGTCCGGCCCGTCCATGACCATGGTCAGCTGTGCCACGGCGCAGCCCGTCTCCCGATGGATGGCCTGGGCGGTGGCGTCGGAGCCGTTGACCTCGGTGAAGATGACGGGGATGCCCTTCTCCTTCACCAGGTCGGTGATCTCCACGATCTCTTTGGCGCTGGCCTCGCTGCCCGCCTCCTCCTCGATGGAGGCCAGCAGGGGCAGGTCATAGGCGGCGGCAAAATACTGGAACCCGTCGTGGAAGGTGATCAGACCGGGGATGTCCACCCCCCGCCGCCGGGCGTCGGCAAACAGGCCGTCCAACTCCTGTGCCCAGCCGCTGAGCTGCTGGGCACAGCGCTGGGCCGCCTGGGCATAGTCATCGGCGTGGTCCGGGTCGGCCTGGCTCAAGCCACCCGCCAGGTTCTCCACCATCTGCACCGCCCGCCGGGGGTCCATCCAATAGTGGGGGTCCACCCCATCGTGAGTGTGACCCTCGTGGTCGTGGTCATGGCCGTCCTCCACGTCGTGGCTGGTCAGGGCTGGCAGCAGGTCCACCCCCTCATCGCAGTCGATCACCGCCGCCTCAGAGGTGGCCAGGGCGTCGTCCATAAAGTCCTCCAGCCCCGCCCCGTTCAGGGCGATGACCTGGGCGTGAGCCAGCTTTTTCATGTCGTTCACCGACAGGGTATAGTCGTGAAGGCAGCTGGTGGACCCGGTGTCCAGCCGCTCCACCACCACTCCGTCCACGTCCCGGGTCAGGGCGCTGGCGAAGAGATAGATGGGATAGGTGGTGGTCACCACCCGCAGCCGGGCGTTGTCCGTGTCGGTAGAGCTGCCGCCCCCGCACCCGGTCAACACCAGGGCAAGGGCCAGCAGCAGGGGAATGATGCGTTTTTTCATAGAGTACCTCGAATGTTTTGATTTCTCTCTAGTATAGCCCACTTCCGGGCCGTTGTAAATCACCGCTTCCGGCCTTTCCCGTTCATCAGCAGCACCGCCGCCAGGATGGCCGCGATGCCCGCCAGCTTATAGAGGGTCACCGACTCGTGATA
>URNZ01000049.1 GCA_900549405.1 uncultured Eubacteriales bacterium
CAGAAGTTGGCCGGGAACAGGGTCAGGGCGGCCAGGCCCGCCCCAAACATCATGCAGAAAAGCAGGGCGATCTCCCGCCGGAGGGGACTGACCAGCCCCAATCTGTCCAATCGACGCCGCCGGGCGGGCAGGGCCAGGGCATAGACCGCCGCCGCGGCGCACATACAGGGCAGCATCTGGGTGGCATAGTCCCGCACGTTGCCCAGATACCACCACAACAGCTCTCCGAAATTCATGGGTTCTCCTTCGTTGGGAAAAGTCAGGGGCCCGCCCCGTCATCCGGCGGCGGGCAGGCCCCCTGTCTGGAACCAGGTCTGTGGGACCTGGCCCACGATCACCGTCTCGGCCACGCACAGGCGGCTGTCTACGGCCACCTCCTCCCCGCCCCCGGGCAGCAGCACCGTGACGGGCACGGACAGCCGCAGCCAAAGGCGGTGCCGGGTCTGGTTGATCCCGGCGGAGGTAAATTCGCTTTCAAACTCTGCCGACGCCGTGCCCAGGGCCAGGGCCCGCAGATGCAGGTCCGGCCCTCTGGCCCAAGTCGGCTCAAAGGGCAGCAGGCTCCCCACGGGGACGGCCAGGTCCAGGGACCGGCTGTCCTCCAGCTGGCGCAGCAGATGGGCGGACAGCTCCGCCCGCAGCAGGTTCAGGGCCGCCATGTCGGCGGACAGGGAGACGATCTCCCCCGCGTCGTTCCGGGTGATGGTCACAAAGTCGCTGTAGTCCACCCCCCGCTCCTGCAGGTCCCGGGCCGCCCACTGCTCCACAGCGGCGGTCACCTGACTGCGGACCTGATAGCGGGCGGCGGCGGCCAGCACTGGCCGCAGGGCGCATTCTGTCAAACGGACCGCAGCGCACATCACGGCGGCGGCCACCAGCCAAGTCAGCACCCACAAGGGCAGGCCCCGGCGCAGCCGGCGCTCCAGCTTTAAGCGCCACGGCCCAGCGGACATTCTCCCTCACCCCCTCATAGGGAGAGGATATGCCGCCCGCGGCTTGGCCTATTCAGGCGAAATTTAAGCTCTGCCCAGCAGCTCCTGCACCGCCAGCAGCACGCCCAGCCGACCGGACTCAAAGGTCAGGCCGCCCTGGAGATAGACGGTGTAGGGCGGGCGCATGGGGGCGTCGGCAGACAGCTCGATGGACGCGCCCTGGATAAAGGCCCCGGCGGCCATGATGACCTGGCAGTCATAGCCCGGCATGTCCCAGGGCTCCGGGGTGACATAGGAGTCCACAGGAGCGCCGAACTGGATGCCCCTACAGAACTTCTTCAGGGCCTCCGGCTCCTTCATGTGGATCATCTGGATGATGTCGTGGCGCACCGCGTCGGAGTGGGGCTCGGTGTCATAGCCCAGCAGCTCCATGACCTTGGCGGCGAACACGGCGGTCTTCAGGGCCTGGGCCACGGTGTGAGGGGCCATGAACAGGCCCTGATACAGGCTGCGGTTCTGGCCCAGGGTGCAGCCGCACTCCCCGCCGATGCCGGGAACGGTGAGGCGCATGGCCGCCCCCTCGATCAGGTCCCGCCGCCCGGCCAGATAGCCGCCGGTGGGGGCCAGGCCGCCGCCGGGGTTTTTGATGAGGGAGCCCACCACCAGGTCGGCCCCCACGTGGGTGGGCTCCTTCTCCTCCACAAACTCGCCATAGCAGTTGTCCACGATGATGGCGGCGTTGGGGTTGGCCTTTTTGATGACGGTACACATCTCACCGATCTCGTCCACGGACAGGGAGGCCCGGGTGGAGTACCCCTTGGAGCGCTGGATCAAAACCGCCTTCACCTTGGGGTCGGCCACGGCCTTGGCCATGCCGTCCAGGTCCGGCTTGTTGTCAAGGAGTTCCACTTGACGATACTCCACGCCGTAGTCTTTCAGGGACCCGTGGCCCTTGTCCACCACGCCGATGGCCCCCAGCATGGTGTCATAGGGGGCCCCCACGGCGGACACCAGCACGTCCCCCGCTTTTAAGGCCCCGAACAGGGCGGCGGTGATGGCGTGGGTGCCGTTGACGAACTGGAGCCGCACCAAAGCGGCCTCTGTTCCGAACAGCTGGGCATAGATCTCGTCCAGCTTGTCCCGGCCCAGGTCGTCATAGCCATAGCCGGTGGTGCCGGAGAAATAGCTCTCCGCCACCCGGTGCTCCTGAAAGGCGGACAGCACCCGGGCGGTGTTCTCCTGGGCAATGGCATCGATGCGGGCAAACTGCTCGGTCAGCTGGGCCTGGGCCCGGCTCCCCAGCTCTTTTACTTTTTCCTCTAACTGCAAAGGCATTTTCCTTGTCATCCTATCTGTTTCAATGTGTTGCGGGAGTTTCTCTCTCGCTTACAGGCTCTCCAGCTTGCTCTGAACAAAAGCGGTCAGCAGCTTCACGCAGTCCTGGGCGTCCTGCAGGTCGGCCATCTCCACCGGGGTGTGGATATACCGGCAGGGCACGGACACGCCGCCGGTGCGCACGCCGATGCGGGTGGTGTGCATCACGCCTGCGTCGGTGCCCCCCGCCCGCATGATGTCCCGCTGGCTGGCCAGGTCCAGGTTTTTGGCCTGCTGCTCCAGCTTCTGGATCATGTCCGGGTGGCAGATGACGGAGGAGTCCATGATCTTGATGGCCGGGCCCTTGCCCAGCTGGACCGTCCCGCACTTTTCAGAGCCGGGGGTGTCGTCCACGTCGGTGACGTCCACCACCACGGCATAGTCCGGGTCCACGGCCCAGGCGGCGGGCTTGGCCCCCCGCAGGCCCACCTCCTCCTGCACGGTGAAGACCACGTACAGGTCGTTGGGGCACAGCTCCATCTCCTCCAGCACTTTCAGCAAAATGGCGCAGGAGATGCGGTTATCCAGGTAAGGGGAAACCACTTTACCTTGGTTGGTAAAACAGGGAGAATCATAGATTATCGTGTCGCCCACGGCCACAGACTTCAGGGCGGTCTCCCGGTCTTTGGCCCCGATGTCCACATAGCACTCGTCCAGTTTCAGCTTGCCGAAGTCGGCCTTCTCCTCGGGCACGATCACGCCCCGCACCCCGCTGGCAAAGCGCACGGGGGTATAGGCGGCCTCCTTGGGGCTGATGCCCCCCAGGCGGCCCACCCGCAGAAAGCCGTTCTCCTCCACGTGGGTGACGATAAAGCCGATGGAGTCCATGTGGGCACACAGCATCACCCGGGGGCCGCTGCCCAGCTTGCGCACGATCAGGTTGCCCATGGCGTCGGTGGATATCTCGTCGGCCAGGGGGCGGGCCAGCTCGGCCAGCGTCTCCCGGATGCCCCCCTCGTCCCCGGAGGGGCCGTGGGCTGCGTTCAGCGTCTGGATCAGTTCCAGCAGTTCCATTCTTAACGCTCCTTATCTCTCCGCCCCGTCCCGGGCCATCTCTTCCAGAAACAGCCGGGTCAGGCGCAGCATATTTTCCATGTCCTCCACGTTGGCCACGCTGGCCGGGGCGTGGAGATAGCGCACCGCCGCCGACATGGCGGCCACCCGCACCCCGGCGCGGCTGCGCTGGATGGTCCGGGCGTCGTTGCCCCCGGCGATATACTCCTTGGTCTGCCAGGGGACGTCGTGCTCCTCCGCCAGCCGGGTCAGGGTGCGGAACAGCCCCCGGTCATAGATGGTGGCTCCGTCCATATAGGAGATCACCGGGCCCTTGCCGGGGGCGCACACCTTTCGGTGGTCCTCCACCCCGGGCAGGTCGGCGGCGGTGGTGGTCTCCAGCACCAGGGCGATGTCCGGCTTCACGGAGAAAGCCGCAGCGAAGGCCCCACGGGTGCCCACCTCCTCCTGAGCGGTGAAGGCAAAGGTCACGTCCATGGGCAGTTCCTCCTTCAGCAGGGAGAGCATGATGGCGCAGCCAATTCTGTCGTCGATGGCCTTGGCCTTCAGCATCCCCTCCCCCAGCTCCTCGGGCTCGCCCAGGAAAGAGCCATAGGTCCCGGGCTGGACCAGGGCCAGGGCCTCGTCCTTGTCGGCGGCTCCGATGTCAATATACATGCTGTCCGTCTTGGGGACCTTTTTGCCCTCCTCCCGGCTGACCAGGTGGATGGCCTTCAGGCCGATGACGCCGGGGATCTTTTCCGGGCCCAGCACCACCGGCTTGCCGATGGCCACCCGGCGGTCCACCCCGCCCACAAAGTCAAACTTGCAGAAGCCCTCGTCGGTGACCCGGGTGACGATCAAGCCCACCTCGTCCATGTGGGCACACAGCAGCAGCTTCGGCCCGTCAGACCGGCGGCCCTTTTTGAACACGATCAGGTTGCCCAGGGCGTCGGTGCGGATGCTGTCGGCATAGGGCGCAGCCTGTTCCCGGATGAAGGCCCGGATGGCGTCCTCGTCCCCGGACACGCCGTTCTGGCGGCAGAGCTGTTTCAGCAGATCAATCATAGCTGGGCGCCTCCTCTCCCAGGCCCCGGATGAAGTCGGCCAGCAGGGCGGCGGTGTTCTCCATGTCCTCCCGGCTCACCGTCTCGATGGGGGTGTGCATATAGCGCAGGGGCAGGGACAGCACAGCGGTGGCCACGCCCTCCCGGCTCACCTGTAAAGGCCAGCCGTTGGTGCCCGAGTGGCCGGCCATCACCTCGATCTGGCAGTCCATCCCGGCCTCCTCCGCCTTGCGCTGGAGACGGCGTGACATCCACCGGGTGCAGTTGGGGCCGACGCCGATCACCGGGCCGCCCCCCAGGGGGAAGGTCTTGCCCTTGTCCCCGTCGGGGCTGTCCCCGTGGGTCACGTCCACCGCCACGCACAGCTCGGGCACGATGCCATAGGCCGCCGTGATGGCCCCGGTGCTGTGGGTCTCCTCCTGGGTGGAGCCTAGGACGTACACGTCCACGTCCAGCTTCTCCCCCTTCAAACGTTCTAAAGCGTCCAGCAGGATGGCAAAGCAGGACCGGTCATCCAGGGACTTGCCGCACAGCAGCTTGTCCCCCAGGCGGGTGCAGCCCGCCCGATAGACGGCGGGGGTGCCCACGGGGATGAGCCGCTCGGCCTCCTCCTGGCTGAGACCTACGTCGATATACAGATCTTTTATGGGCTGGGGCTTGTTCATGTCCTCCGCCGTCTGCACGTGGGGAGGCATACAGGCCACCACCCCCAGCCGGGGGGGCTGGGTGAGGATGGTCAGCTCCCGGTCGGGCAGCATCCGGGGGTCCACGCCCCCCAGGGGGGCGAAGCGGAGATAGCCGTCCTCGTGCCCGGTGATGAGAAAGCCGATCTCGTCCAGGTGGGCGTCCAGCAGCAGCCTGGGGGCGTTCTCCTTCCCGCACCGGCGCAGGCCCACCACGCTGCCCATGCGGTCCACCCGCACCTCGTCCACCAGGGTACGCAGCAGCTCCGCCGCCGCCTGGGCCACCGGGCTTTCAAAGCCGCTGGGCCCCGGCAGGGCGCACAGGTGTTTCAATACTTCTTCGTAGTCCAAACTCAGACCCTCCGATTTTTTGCTGTCATGCAGAGAAAGCCATGACCGATATCGGGCGGATGAGGACATCCGCCCCTACAGGTTTTCTCGGCACGACAAGGTTCTTTTACAGGGCATTCACCAGCGCCTTGAAGCGCTTGCCCCGCTCCATAAAGTTCTTGAACTGGTCAAAGGCGGCGCAGGCGGGGGACAGCACGACCACGTCCCCGGCCACAGCGGCCCCCTGGGCGGCGGCCACGGCGGCGGCCAGGTCGTTTGTCTCCAGGATCTCCAGGCCGCTGCCCGCAAACTCCGGGGCAGTCTCCACCGCCTGGCGGATGGCGGGGGCGGTGGCCCCGCACAGCACCAGGACTTTGACCTTCTTGCAGATCTCCCGGCCCAGCTGGGTGAAGGGCACGCCCTTGTCATAGCCCCCGGCGATCAGAATGAGCTTCTGCTGGAAGGAGTCCAGACAGGCCATGGTCCGGGTGGGGCTGGTGCCGATGGAGTCGTTATAGTACTTCACACCGCCCAGCTCCCGCACCAGCTCGATGCGGTGCTCCACGCCGGTAAAGCGCTTGGCCACGGCCCGGACGCACTTGTCGGGGACCACCCCATCCACGGCGGCAATGGCGGCCATGTAGTTTTCGATGTTGTGGACGCCGGGGATGCGGATGTCGGCCAGGGGCAGGACCTCACGGCTGCCCATGGCGTTGGTCAGCCAGATGGCCTCGTCCCGGAGATACACACCCTCCTCCAGCTTGCTCTTCCGGCTGAACAGGGTCACGCCAGCGGGTGCCTCTTTGGACAGCTCTCTGGTGATGTCGTTGTCGAAGTTAAATACCGCCCGGTCCCCCGCCTGCTGGTGGAGATAGATGTTCCGCTTGGCGTTGGTATACTCCTCCATGGTGTGGTGATAGTCCAGGTGGTTGGGGGACAGGTTGGTGAACACGGACACGTTGGGGCTGAGGGTCATGGTCATCAGCTGGAAGGAGGACAGCTCCACCACGACCATGTCATCCGCCGTCATGCCGCCCACGTCGGGCAGCAGGGGCTTGCCGATGTTGCCGCCCACGTAGACGTTGAACCCGGCCTCTTTCAAAAACTCGCTGATGAGGGTGGTGGTGGTGGTCTTGCCGTCGCTTCCCGTCACGCCGAAGATCTTGCAGGGGCACAGCTGGAAGAACAGCTCCATCTCCGAGGTGATCTCCCGGCCCTTCTCCGCCGCCTTTTTCAGCTCCGGGTGATTGGGGCTCAGGCCGGGGGTGCGGAAAATCACGTCAAAGCGATAGAGCTTGTCCAGATAGTTCTCCCCCAGCTGGAAGCTGGCACCCAGGCTCTCCAGCTCGGCGGCCAGCTCCTCCACCCGCTCCCGGGGAGACTTATCGCACACCGTGACCTTCAGCCCGGCGCGCAGCATCATGCGGATGAGGGGGGTGTTGCTCACGCCCATGCCGATGACGGCAACGGACTTGCCCCGCAGGGACTCCAGATATTCAGCAATGGTGGACATAAACGTCCTCCTTCCATGTTTTTCTTTGTAACTTAGTGATTTTACCACGATTCCCCGAAAAATTCAATCGAAAGTGCGGACACATTTCGACCTCGGCCCCATTCGGGCAGAAAAGGCGCTCCAGCAGCGGGATTTGAAATAGCCCGCCGCCGGAGACAGCGCCGTTCCCCTCGGTCTGTGCGCCCCCCTGTTGACAACCCCCGCATTTTCCTGTATCATAGGCAGAGCAAGTAAGCTGGACAGCCGCGCGGGCGGGGCGAAAGGCCCGTCTGTGAGGAAAGTCCGGGCTCCACAGGGCAAGGATAACGGGTAACACCCGCCGGGGGCGACCCTAGGAAAAGTGCAACAGAGATATACCGCCCACAGTCACACCTGTGACCGTGAGTAAGGGTGGAAAGGCGAGGTAAGAGCTCACCCGACGGCTGGGAACAGTCCGTCGCTGTAAACTCTATTCGGAGCAACGCCGTGGGAACGCAACAGACCGGCCCGGTCGCGTTCAGGGGGCGGCTGGAGCGTGGGGGCAACTCCACGTCGAGATAGATGGCTGTCTTAAAAGACAGAACCCGGCTTACAGGCTTACTTGTCAAAAAGACCGCGAGGAGACCAAACCCCTCGCGGTCTTTTTTTATGCCGTGTCTCATTCATACTTTTTTTACAATTTCGTCTCAAAATCGTTTCCTGTTGTTTCGAAAATGTTTGAACTTGTGTGCTAGGATAGACTCACCAAAACCCGAAAGGAGATCTTCCTATGAAACGAACCTGGACCGCTCTGGCTCTGGCCGGAGCTATGGTCGTTCAACTGGCCGCCTGCGGTACCTCTAATGGCGGCAGCGCCTCCTCCTCCTCCCCCGGCGGAGCGGAGGCCGCCCTTGTCCTGTCCGACCAGACCGTGACCCTGAACGGCAGCACGGTGTCTCAGGGGACGGACGGCGCCGTCACCGTCAGTCACGACATCATCTATTATCAGGCCGACCAGGGGGAGGACTACGGCGAGGGCTCCGCCGATGACGAGCACACCGCCGACGAGGCCGATGCCCACACGGTGGTCACCATCCGCAAGGCGGGGACCTACCGGGTGTCCGGCAGCCTGTCCGCCGGTCAGCTGGCCGTGGACCTGGGGGAGGATGCCAAGACCGACCCCTCCGCCGTGGTCACCCTCATTCTGGACGGGGTGGACATCACCTGCACCGTGGCCCCGGCGGTGATCTTCTACAGTGTCTATGAGTGCGACGCCGACTTTGTGGCCTATGACAGCGAGGAGACGGACAACTACGTCTCCTCCCCCACCGTGGACACCTCCGCCGCCGGAGCCAACGTCATCCTGGCCGACGGCAGCGTGAACAACATCTCCGGCTCTTACGTGGCCCGTATTTATAAGGAGGGCACCACCAAGAAGCTCCACAAGTACGACGGGGCTTTCTACTCCAAGATGTCCATGAACATCGGCGGGGAGTCGGAAGGCGACGGCGTGCTGAACATCACCGGCGAGAACGAGGGTCTGGACACCGAGCTGCACCTGACCATCAACGGCGGCGTCATCAACATCCAGGCCCAGGACGACGGCATCAACGTCAACGAGGACGGCGTGTCCGTGGTCACCGTCAACGGCGGCACCCTTCAGATCAACGCCGGGCTGGGGGCTGAGGGGGACGGCATCGACTCCAACGGCTTTCTGGTCATCAACGGCGGCAACGTGTACACCATGGCCAACCAGGCAAGCCCTGACGGCGGTCTGGACGCCGACGAGGACATCCTCATCAACGGCGGCTATGTGGTGGCCGTGGGCATCCGCAACGATCCCATCTCCGACGACTCCGCCCAGCAGTATATCCAGTTGACCTTCGCCTCCGTCCTCCCCGCGGGCAGCCAGATCGCCCTCACCGATGACAGCGGCGACCAGCTGCTCTCCTTCACCCTGGAGAAGTCCGCCCAGTCCATCGTCTTCTCCTCCCCCGATCTGAAGCAGGACGTGGACTATACCCTCACGGTGGACGGCGTGACGCAGCAGTACACCGGCACCTCCGCCGGCGGCATGGGCCCCGGCAATGGCGGCCAGCCCCCGGAGCTCCCCGACGGCCAGCAGCCCGGTGACGGCAGCCAGCCCGGTCAGGATGGCCAGCAGCCTCCCCAGAGCGACGGGCAGCAGCCCCCCGAAAAACCCGACGGCAGCCAGGCTCCCAATACCAACGGCCAGCAGCCCCCGGAGAAGCCTGACGGCGACAGCGCCCAGCAGGACCGCCCCCAGCCCCCGGAAAACGGCGGCCAGGCCCCTGACGGCCAGGCTCCCGGCAATCAGCCCGGCCAGACTCAGGACCAGACCCAGGACAGCCAGACCGAGCCCTCCACCCAGTTCACCTTGACCGGGGACCACCACGCCTTCTCCGGCATCAGCGACAGCGAGAACGGATAAACGCAAAACATCAGGCCCGCACTGCCAATCCAAGACAGTGCGGGCCTGAACGTTTATATTCTCAATAATTACAGCCCGACGGGGTCCGCCACATCTTCCGTGAACAGGTCCATCAAGTCGTGGTTTGCCCCCACATTCGTCACCTCAAAATGATTGACGCAGTGCTGGAGCCACGGGAACGCATCACTCATATCCCGGATCAAATCAAATATCTCCAAGTCCGTCGTTTTATAGAGGGAGTGATAGCCGGAATATTGTTCGTGGGAGAAGTTCCGTCTGCTCAAAAACTTCTGTATCTTCTCATAAGCGCCTTTGGGCCGCGTTCTGGAGTAATGCTCCTCCAGGTCCTTGATCCGCAGATCAAAATAAAGGGCCTTAAAGTGCTTTGCTTCTCTCCTGGCCATCACGCCGCGCTTTCCCGGTGGGTGTAGTGATAGAGCACATCCTCCACGGTGAAGTCCGTTTCATTTTCGCCGTCGTCGCTGTTGTACCACAGCCATTTGACCAGATAAGCCATGAACCACTCTTTGTCTTTTAATGTAGTGATGATCCGGCCAAAGGTGCCATAGTCCCGGGCCATGCCCGTTCCGCAGTAGCAGACCGTGCCATCGGGAAGGGTCTGCTTTGGAAAATGATACTTTGCAAAGGCCCTGTCCACTGCGGCATAAATGGTCTCGGGGGCATATTTGCGATCTGCCTGTATCTTGGCGTCATCAAACTTGATCTCCAGCTTCAGCATGGTATCTCCTCCTGTGGGCCGAAAACGATATGCCATTTACAGTTTATAGTATATCGTATCCACGCCCGGTTTGCAACGGCTTTCTCCGTCGTTTGAAAAACGCGCCGTTTCCATATCCGAAACGACCCACCCCGACCCTCTTGTCGTTTCGCCAAATTTCAATTCCCGCACTCTGGCATAAAGAAAGCGTTAATTTCCCGTTAAAAAAACGAAAGTTTCTCCCCCTTTCCCCTTTGTTTTCCCCGGCTGATTTCGTGCTTTCCAGACCTCTTTGGTGGTTTTGCCCATGAATATTTTGTTTTTCTCCCGTTTTCTTACCAGCTTCGGCGTTGACATTCCCGACAAAAACAGCTAAGATTCATAGACGCCCATAAGAACGCAATGAAAATGAAATGAACGGTGGCCAAATGTGTGTGTCGGCCACAAGGAGGTCTTGTCATTGAAAAAAATCCCGGTTTTTTTGGCGGCCCTGCTTTTGCTCTGCGTCCCGGTGCTGGCTGCGGGCGGCCAGGCGGCTGAGATCGCCGAGCCCACGGCTGCCCTTTGGATGTGCATCCCCTTCGCCGGTATCCTGCTTTGCATCGCCGTGATGCCCCTGGCGGCCCCCGTCTGGTGGGAGCACCACCAGCCCATCGTCGTCGCCCTCTGGTCCCTGCTGTTCCTCATCCCCTTCGCCGTGGTGAACGGGGCCGGGGCCTCCATCCAGTCGGCGCTGGAGTGCATCGTGGACGACTACCTCACCTTTATCGTGCTGCTGTTCGGTCTGTTCTGCGTGGCCGGCAACATCACCCTGGAGGGCGACCTGGCCGGTTCCCCCCGGGTCAACGTGGCCCTGCTGCTGTTCGGCACCGTGCTCTCCAGCCTGGTGGGCACCACCGGCGCCAGCATGCTGATGGTCCGTCCCCTGCTGAAGATGAACTCCTGGCGCAAGCGCCGCCGCCACATCATGGTCTTCTTCATCTTCCTGATCTCCAACATCGGCGGCTGCCTCACCCCCATCGGCGACCCGCCCCTGCTCATGGGCTTCTCCCGAGGCGTGCCCTTCTTCTGGAGCCTGCGCCTGGTGCCCATGTTGCTGTTTAACGTGGTGGTGCTGCTGTTCGTGTTCTATCACGTGGACATGCGGGCCTATCGCCACGACATCGCCGAGGGCCGCAAGCCCGACATCAGCGGCCCCGGCACTCAGGTCCATATCCGCGGCCTGCACAACGTCATCTTCCTGCTGATGATCGTGGCCGCCGTTATTCTCAGCGGCACCCTGCCCAACCTGCCCGCCATGCAGGACGCCCAGGGCCAGGTGCTGGGCCTGACCATCTTCGGTGAAGTCCGGCTCACCCTGCCCGCCGTTATCGAGATCGTCATCATTCTGCTGGCCGCCCTGCTGTCCTTTAAGACCACCAGCGTAGAGGTCCGCCGCTCCAACCACTTTACCTGGGGCGCGATCCAGGAGGTGGCCGTGCTGTTCATCGGCATCTTCATCACCATGAAGCCCGCCCTGATGCTCCTCCAGGCCCACGGCTCCGAACTGGGGCTGACCACCCCCTTCCAGATGTTCTGGGCCACCGGCGCGCTGTCCAGCTTCCTGGACAACACCCCCACCTATCTGGTCTTCCTCACCACCGCCTGCGCCCAGGGCTTTACCAGCGGCGTGAACACCACGTTAGGCGTGGTCCCCGTGCAGATGCTGGAGGCCATCTCCTGCGGCGCGGTGTTCATGGGCGCCAACACCTATATTGGCAACGCCCCCAACTTTATGGTAAAATCCATCTCGGATGAAAACGGTATTCGCATGCCCTCCTTCTTCGGCTATCTGCTGTGGTCGATCTGTTTCCTGGGTCCCGTGTTCCTGCTGGACTCGCTCATCTTCTTTCTGTAAGGAGGCCTGGATCACATGGATGACAATATGAATGTGCGGCTGGAAATTGCCCGCCGTATTTACGATCTGGACGCGGAGGTCTATAAGGTGCTGGGCTCCAGCCTGGGCCGGGTGTTCAACGGGGACCGGGACATGACGGTCCGCCGCCTGGCCAACCTGATGTGCGACTTCACCCAGGGCCACTATCTCCGCAGCGAGTTGGCCCTGATCTCCAACATGGCCCGCACCATCCCCGTCAAGGCGGACCGCTCCCGGCTGATGACCGAGTACAATGAGATCCTCCACGCCCTGGACAAGCTGCCCACCAACTTCAACTCCCTGGACATTCTGGACCCCAAGATGGCCCACCTGAACAGCCTTCAGCTTGACCGCCGCTTTGACCAGGGGAATCACCTGGTGGTGTGCATTGGCCGCACCTATGGCAGCGCGGGCACCGACATCGGCTTTGCCCTGGCCGACGCCCTGAAGATCAACTACTACGACTCCGAGATCTTTGCCGAGGTGCTGGAGCGGCTGGAGGCCGACCCCAAGTCCGTTCAGGACTGGGTGAGCTTTGCCCACAAGCAGAACCTGAACCAGAGCCTTGGCCTGGACAAGTACCGCGGCATCAAAGAGCGCCTGAAGGAGTTCAACCGCTACCACGGTCTGCCCACCGAGGACGCCGTGTTCTTCAACCAGAGCGGCCTGCTGTGCGACATGGCCAAGCGGGAGGACTTTATCATCATGGGCCGCTGCGCCGACGTGATCTTGTCCAACAACGGCATCCCCCACATCAGCCTGTTCATCAACGCCCCCTTCAACCTGCGGGTGCGCCGGGTCATGGACACCGACGGCCTGGACAAGAAGGGCGCGACCAAGCTGCTCCACCAGCTGGACCGCCGCCACCGCCACTATTACGAGTTCTACACCGGCCACCGCTGGGGCGACCCCGCCAACTATGACCTGTGTCTCAACAGCGCGTCCTACGGCATCGACGGCTCCGTGGCCCTGATCCGCCAGCTCATTGAAAAGAGCCGGGAGGGCGCCGACGACTGACCCCTCTCCCCCGCATTCTCTCTTTGACAACATAAAACCAGCGCCGCCCCGGTTCTTTGCCGGGACGGCGCTGGTCTTTTTTGTTCTCTTTGGCTTACAGAGCCTGCTTCATCTGGCGGACGAACTCCCGCACCGGCTCCACCGCCTGGCGGCCATGCTGGCCCACCAGCTCCACGATGGCGGAGCCTACGATGACCCCGTCGGCCTTGGCCCCCATGGCGGCGGCCTGCTCCGGGGTAGAGATGCCAAAGCCGATGGCGCAGGGGACGTTGGGGTTGGCCTGCTTGGCCAGGGCCACCATGGCCCCCACGTCGGTGGTGATCTGGCTGCGCACTCCGGTCACGCCCATGGAGGACACGCAGTAGAGGAAGCCCTCCGCCTCCCGGGCGATCTGGGCCACCCGCCCCTCAGAGGTGGGGGCCACCATGGAGATCAGTACCAGCCCGTGCTCCCGGCAGGGGGCGGCGAACTCTTCCTTCTCCTCAAAGGGCACGTCGGGCAAAATCAGCCCGTCCACCCCCGCCTGGGCGGCCTGGGTGAGAAAGCGCTCCGTGCCATAGGAGAAGACCACGTTGGCGTAGGTCATAAAGACCAGGGGGACTTGCGTCTGCTCCCGCAGGCGGCGGACCAGGCCGAAGATCAGGTCGGTGGTCACACCCCCGGCCAGGGCCCGCATGTTGGCCCCCTGGATCACCGGTCCCTCCGCCGTGGGGTCGGAGAAGGGGATGCCCAGCTCGATGAGGTCGGCTCCCGCCTCCGCCGCCGCCAGCACCAGCTGCTCGGTGGTCTCCAGGTCCGGGTCGCCGCAGGTAAAGAAGGGGATAAACGCCTTCCCCTTGGAAAATGCCGTTTTGATGCGATTCATAAAGAGACCTCCTCTCCCCGATACCGGGCAATGGCGGCGCAGTCCTTGTCCCCCCGCCCGGAGATGTTTACCACCATGATCTGGTCCCGGCCCATGGTCGGGGCCAGCTTCATGGCGTGGGCCACCGCGTGGGCCGACTCGATGGCCGGAATGATGCCCTCCATGCGGCTGGTGTACTCAAAGGCATTCACCGCCTCGTCATCGGTGACGGGCACATACTCCGCCCGGCCAATGTCGTGGAGCCAGGCGTGCTCCGGCCCGATGCCCGGATAGTCCAGCCCGGCGGAAATAGAATATACAGGGGCGATCTGCCCATACTGGTCCTGGCAGAAATAGCTCTTCATCCCGTGGAAGATGCCCAGGCGTCCGGTGGCAATAGTCGCCGCCGTCTCCGCCGTGTCCACGCCGCGCCCCGCCGCCTCGCAGCCGATCAGCCGCACAGAGGGGTCGTCAATGAAGTGATAGAAGGCCCCGATGGCGTTGGAGCCGCCGCCCACGCAGGCCAGCACCGCGTCGGGCAGTCTGCCCTCCCGCTCCAGCACCTGGGCCTTGATCTCCTTAGAGATCACCGCCTGAAAGTCCCGCACGATGGTGGGGAAGGGGTGGGGACCCATGACGGAGCCCAGGCAGTAGTGGGTGTCCGCCACCCGGCTGGTCCACTCCCGCATGGCCTCGCTCACCGCGTCCTTCAGGGTGGCCGTGCCGGTGGTCACGGGGACGACCTTGGCCCCCAGCAGCCGCATTTTATACACGTTCAGCGCCTGGCGGCGGGTGTCCTCCTCCCCCATGAACACCACGCACTCCATGCCCATCAGGGCGGCGGCGGTGGCGGTGGCCACGCCGTGCT
>URNZ01000050.1 GCA_900549405.1 uncultured Eubacteriales bacterium
CCCCCCTGGGGGCGAACTCGATGCGGGAGAAGTGGCTGTGGAAGCGACTTGCCCGCTCCTCCCCCAGGGCCGAGGCCACTTTATCCAGCATCCGGGCAAAGACCTCCGCCCCGTCGTCCGCTCCCAGGGACCTGGCATATAAATGGCCGAAGTCGATGCAGGGGAGCAGCCGCCCGTCTATCTGGCACAGCTCCAGCACCTCGTCCAGGTCGCCCAATTGATTGATCTTGCCCATGGTCTCCGGGCACAGGGTGACGTCCCCAAAGCCCTGGTCGTCGCAGGCGGCCATGGCCTGGTGCAGCGTCTCTTTGGCGATGTCCAATGCCTGCCGCCGGGTGCGTTTGAGCAGGGCCCCGGTGTGGATGACCACCCGGGTGGCCCCCATCCACCGGGCAGCCAGGCAGCTGGTGGTGATATAGCCCACCGTCTTACGCCGCATCTCCGGGTCCGGGTTGGACAGGCTGATGAAATAGGGGGCGTGGAGGGACAGGGCGATGCCCGCCTGTCTTGCCCGCTCCCCCAGCTTCTCCGCCGTGGTCTGGCCCACGTGGACCCCCTTGCCGCACTGGTATTCATAGCAGTCCAGGCCAAGCCCGGCGATCCAGGCCGGGGCGTCTAAAGAGGACTTATACTGCCGGGAAAAGGCGATGGCGTTGCCCGCCGGGCCGAACCGGGCCTCCATGTTATGGTTCTCCCCGCTCATACAAAGGGCCTCCACCGGCCCAGCAGGCGGAAGGGGGTCTCCACGGCGTATCGAATGTAGCGCCCCGGGTTGCCCGCCAGCCGGATGGGCTTGACCAGCAGGGGGGTCACGCCGGAGCGGTTGGCCCCCAGCACGTCGGTAAAGATCTGGTCGCCCACCATCACCGTCTGGTCCGGGGTGACGCCCATGCGCTCCATGGCCCGGAAAAAGCCCTCCCGCTTGGGCTTGCCCGCGTGGCCGATGCAGGGGATGTCCAGCTTTTGGGCAAAGCCGTGGAGCCGCCCCGGCTTGCGGCTGTTGGACAGCAGGAACAGGGTGATGCCCTCCGCCGCCAGGGCGTCTTTCCAGGTCCTAACGGCCCGGGTGGGCTCGGTCTCTTTATAGGGGACCAGGGTGTTGTCCAGGTCGGCCAGCACCAGGCGCACGCCCTTTTCGGCCAGGGCCTTGGGGGATATTTGGGTCACGGCGGGATACACCCCCCGGGGGATGAGAGAAAAGGGCACAGGCGGTCCCTCCTTATAGAATAGAATGTCTTTCGGTTCTGGCGATTCTAATTTTGGGCGGACGGGCATAGGATACTCTTGCAAAACGCCCGGCTGCCGCAGGCCGGTTTTAACAGGTGGATAGTATATCACATCCGCCCAATTTGGACAAGGGGGAGCCGCCCATGGCAAAAGACATCTTTCTCATTCCCATCCCGCCCCAGCAGCTGCGGAGCATCCAAGGCTGGAACGCCCAGCCCGCCCACCTGGCCTATCGGGTGGGCCAGGGGCCCCATCTGTTCCGGGCCGGAGGCTCCGTCCCCCTCCGGGGCGGGGTGATGGTGGTGGACGGCCAGGGGTACGACGGCACTGGCCCCATCGGCCCCTTCTGCCAGGAGGTGGTCAGTGAGTGCTCCGTCCGGGGCTTTTCCGGGGCGGTGCTGGACTTTGACCGCCGCCTGCCCCCTCTGGAGCAGCTGGCGGGGCAGCTGGACCGGCTGTTTGCCCAGCGGGGGTTGCAGCTCTATGTGCCGGAGACCTTTGGCCACTGCGTCGCCCATGGCCGGGTGATCCTCTCCTCCGCCCTGTCCGGGGGCAGCCTGGCCCAGCGGCTGGAGGAGGCCGCCGAGCGCTTTGGCCGGGACCGCATCGCCCTGTCGTTAGAGCGCAGCGCGGAGGACTTCTCCCTCCCCTCCCCCACGGGCAGCGGCGCCCCCCTCACCCGGCAGCAGCTGCGCCAGCAGATGGACACCCTGCGCCCCGCCGTCTTCTTCTCCCGGGAGCTGTGCGCCCGGTACTATACCTATATGAACCGGGACACCGGGGCCCACTTCGTCCTCTTTGACGACGGGGACACCATGCTCCGCAAGGTGGAGGTGGCCCGCCAGGCGGGGGTGTCCGTCTTCCTGGCCCCCTATGAGGACATCCGGGACTGCGCCGGGCCGTTAGGGCTGCTGCCCCACCCGGCGCAAAAAAGAGGGCCCCGGACAGTTGACGCTGTCCCCGCCGGGGAGTACAATAAACCCTGCTGAACATTATACTAAGGAGGGTCCCATTTATGGTCCGTCATATCGTATCCTGGAACTTCAAGCCCGAGCTCACCCCCCAGCAGCGCCAGGCCATCGGCCAGGAGGTGGTGGAGAAGCTCACCGCCCTGAAGGGCAAGGTCCCCGTGCTGAAGGACATCAGCGTCTTCTGCCCCCCCATGGACAGCAGTAGCTGTGACCTGGTCCTCTATTCCGAGGTGGAGCAGGAGTCTGACCTGCCCCTGTATCAGAACCACCCGGAGCACCAGGCCATTCTGCCCCTGATCCGGGACAACTTCTGTGACCGCCGCTGCTGCGACATCCAGGGTTAAATCTGCCTGTTCTCCTCCCCCCGCCGGGGTCCTGTTTCCCGGCGGGGAGAGCGGGGGGTTGGCCCCGAGTTTCATGTCATGAAAAAATTTTTGAGAAATTTGAAAATAACGCTTGACATTTCCCGAATACCTGCTATAATCAGTCATGTTCCTGCGGCGAACCACTTCGCCAGACGGACATAGCGGGATTGTGTAAGGGTAGCACGACAGACTCTGACTCTGTTTGTGAGGGTTCGAATCCTTCTCCCGCTGCCATGAAAACCACCACTCATCCGAGTGGTGGTTTTTCTTTGTTTGTGTGTGGAAATTTTTCTATTGATGTATCAATTCATGCAACAAAACCGGTTTTGCGCCTTCTGTACAAAGGGACTTGTTCCCCATCATAACAGAAGGGTTCTCTATGACGGAAGAAAACTATAACTATCGCACCAGCCAGACCATGCTCCGCAACCAGTTCCCTGGCAAGGGGAAATTGCAGATTCCCGTCATTCCAAAGTTCCAGCCGAAAGATGACGACTTCGATGATCTTTTGCTGATTGGGTTTGACAAGACAAAATCGACAGGCCAGCGCCACCTTGACCGCATGGTACACTTTTTTCTCTATGACTATCGCTTTGAGCAGGTCTGGAAAACGCCGGATGTCGGCCTGGAGCGGCTCTCCCGCTACCGTGCCGTGCTGTCGCCGGATTTCAGTATGTATCTTGAAATGGCTCCGGTGATGCAGCTTTATAACGTATTCCGTAACCGCTGGTGCGGCGCATATTGGGCCAGCAAGGGCATCCGTGTCGTTCCAACAGTCAACTGGGGCGACGAGTCCACCTTTGACTTCTGCTTTGACGGCATCGAAAAGGGCAGCGTGGTGGCTGTCTCCACCTACATGGCCTCTGCCCACGACAACCGCTGTGACCAGAAGGAGTGGTTCATGGCAGGCTACAACGAAATGCTCCGGCGCATCGAACCTGAAAAGATCATCTGCTACCACACCCCCTTCCCCGAGATGCAGGGCGATATTGTCTATGTGGACTATGAACTCAGCTCGTGGAAGTACATGAACGACGAAAAAATTTTCTCTGACTATGATGTAAATTCTTATAAAATTGGTGGAAACTTCCACGCTATTTGTGATACAATGGAACCGTATCTCCTGGGAGGTGCGGCCAAAGGCGGCGGAAGCGCTTATGGTGGAGAGTGGCGGCCATCTAAAGAAGATGATAAACGTTTTGTCGGTTCTCCAGGAAGTATCAATCGAACCGTAGATGCCCACGGAAATTTAAGAGAAACAAAAATAGGCGAAGACGGAAGAGCCATAAGAGAACGCCACTATTCTACTCACGGTAATCCCAAAAAACATTCTGTTCCACATGACCATGAAATTACTTGGAATGAAAATCGTCTCATTTGGGGACCGGTTCAGAATTATTGGGACGATAATTTTCCCGATTTCAAATCCTATTGGAGGCATGACATGGAGTACAATATTCTTACTTCCAAAAATTCTTTGGAGGATAACCGTTTCAAATCCATCAGTGACTTCAAATGGTGTATGTACTGCGGCGGCGAAGTCGAATTGGTTTGGCAAGATATTCACTTCGGCATTGTTGCTACAAACGCAGACAGAAGCATCTCTATCTATCTGTGGAATCAGCCGGAAACGGAACAGATATTCCGAACCGCTGACGAGGCCCTGAACTACATGGTCGGCCCTGACCGCCTGCGGGACGTCATCACGAAAGTGACCGTGCTGGACCGGACGATCTGAAAAACACTGCCGCTCCGCTGTTCTGAAAAGAATGCGGAGCGGCGGTGTTTTATGTTTTATTACAGCCGATTCAGGGCCTGGGCGATGCGCTCCAGGGCCTGGGTGAGCTGCTGCCTGGGGCAGGCGAAGTTCAGCCGCTGGAAGCCGTCCCCCTCGCCGTTGGGGCCGAACTTGGCCCCGTCGTCCGTGGCCACCCGGGCCTTATGGCACATAAAGTCCCACAGCTGCGCCTGGTCCATGCCATAGTCCCGAAAGTCCAGCCAGGCCAGATAGGTGGCCTCCGGCGGACGATACTTCACCCGGGGCATTCTTTGGGCGATAAATTCCCCAATGTATTGGGCGTTGCCCCGGAGATAGACCAGCAGCTGCTCCAGCCAGTCCTCCCCCTGGTCATAGGCGGCGATCTGGGCCGCCGCCCCAAAGTTGCCCGGCCACAGGTAATAAGGGGCCAGCTTCTCCTGAAAGGCCGCCCGGATCTGGTCGTTGGGGATGATGATGTCAGACACCAGCAGCCCCGCCAGGTTGAACGTCTTGGAGGGGGAGGTGCAGATGATGCACCGCTGGACCAGCTCCTCCTCCAGGGTGCCATAGGCCACGAACTGCCCATCCAGGATCAGGTCCCCGTGGATCTCGTCCACGGCCAGCATCACGCCGTGTTCCAGACAGATGCGGCCCACCCGCTCCAGCTCTTCCCGGGTCCAGCAGCGGCCCACCGGGTTGTGGGGGCTGCACAGGATCATGAACTTGGTCCTGGGGTCCCGGGCCAGGCGCTCCAGAGCGCCAAAGTCCATCTCATACCGGCCCTCCCGCTCCACCAGGGGGTCAAAAGCGATCTCCCGCCCGGTGCGGCGGATGTAGTCGTAATAGGGATAGTACACCGGGGACTGGACGATCACCCGGTCCCCAGGCTGGGTATACAGCTCGATGCCGCACACCAGGGCCATGTTCACCCCGGGGGTATAGAGGACCCAGTCGGGTCGGATGTCCCAGCCGTTGCGGCGCTTCTGCCAGTCCACGCAGGCCTGAAGATAGTCCGGGGAGGGATAGGCATAGCCATAGGTCCCGTGCTCCGCCCGGCTCCGGATGGCCTGGGCCACGGCGGGGGCCGTTTCAAAGTCCATGTCCGCGATGCCCATGGGGATGACGTCGTCTGCGCCGAACATCTGCCGCCGCAGCTGGGGGGACCACTTGATGGAGATCTCCCGGGTGCGGTCAATGGGCCGGTCAAAGTTGTATTCCATGGTGACACATCCTTCCCTTTTCTCTTGTTGTGTGATATAATGCAGTTAAGCGTTCAATATATCGCTCTGTTCGATATAATAATATGACTTGTTTATTAAAATGTCAATAGTGGAGGAATGATTTTGGACCCGGTAAATTTTGCGGTGGCGCAGAACATCAAGCGTCTGCGGGAAAAACAGAAGCTGAGCATGGACGAGCTGTCCCGGCTGAGCGGGGTGAGCAAGAGTATGCTGGCCCAGATCGAGCGGGGGGATGGCAACCCCACCCTGTCCTCCCTGTGGAAGATCGCCAACGGGATGCGCGTCCCCTTCGACGCCCTCACCGCCCGGCCCAAGCCGGACTATCAGATCATCCGCCTGCCCGACATCCAGCCCATTTTAGAGGACGAGGGCCGGGTGAAGAACTATTCCGTCTTCCCTGATGACGAGGGCCGCCGCTTCTCCGTCTATTACATGGAGCTGGACCCGGGCAGCTTTTGGCGCTCTGACCCCCACATCGTGGGCACCATCGAATTCATCACCCTGATCCGGGGGACGCTGGAGATCGTGGCCGGGGAACAGACCTTTACCATCCGCCCCGGGGAGAGCATCCGCTTCCCCGGCGACACCGTCCACTCCTATCGGAATCTGGACCCCGACTCCACCGCCCTGCATTTGATCATGTACACCCCCTGACCGGCCTTGACTTTATCACAGCGCTGTGTTATGTTGAACACACGGGTGAGCACCTACCGTCCAAGCAGTCAGGCTGAACAGTCTGGCTGCTTTTTTACCAGGAGGTCATGTTGTGACACAGACAGATACGCGGGGCGGCGTGGCCGCCGTACTGATCCGATTCAGCCTGCCGCTGATCATCAGCGGTATATTACAGCAGCTTTATAACTGGGCGGACGCCTTTATCGTGGGACACGCCGTGGGGGAGAGCGCCCTGGCGGCGGTGGGGGCCACCACGGCGGTGAGCGTATTTTTCACCATGGCCATCACCGGCTTCACCCAGGGGCTGTCTATCCTGGCCGCCCAGCGCTTTGGCAGCGGAGACCGGGCGGGGCTGCGGCCCATCCTGTCCACCTTTCTGGTGGTGCTGCTGCCCCTGGCTGTTCTGTGCGCCGCCTTTGGGGTGTGGGCCAGCGGCGCTCTGCTGCATGTGCTCCACACGCCGGAGAACATCCTGGCTTTTGCCGGGGACTATCTGCGCATCATCTTCATCGGCGTGCCCTTTCTGGCGGTGTATAACCTCTATTCCGCCCTGCTCCGGGCCATGGGGGACAGCCGCGCCCCTTTCTACGCGGTGGTGGTGTCCTCCCTGGCCAATGTGGCATTGGACCTGTGGTTCGTGGCGGGCCTTGGCTGGCAGGTGGCGGGTGCGGCGGCGGCCACCGTTTTGTCCCAGGGGGCCATGGCCCTCTTCATCCTGATCTATGCCCACCGGCGCTATCCCCTGCTGCGCCTGTCCTTGAAAGAGCCCCTGTTCCGCCGGGAGGACTTTGCCCAGGGGCTGCGGTTCGGTCTGCCCCCCGCCCTGCAATTCAGCGTCACCGCCGGGGGCAACATCGCCCTGCAAAACTTTATGAACGGCTTCGGCTCTCACACCGTGGCCGCCATCACCACCGCCTATCGAGTGGACACCATTATGCTGCTGCCCATCATCAATCTGGGGTCGGCCATCTCCACCATGGTGGCCCAGAGCAAGGGGGCGGGGGAGCCGCAGCGGGCCCGGCACTTCTGGCGCACGGGCGCTGTGATGAATCTGGTGGTCTCTCTGCTGCTCATGGCCGTCATGCTGCTGTTCGGCGGCAAGCTGGTGGCCCTGTTCGGCGTGGAGGCGGAGGCCGCCGCCATTGGCCGCCGGTTCTTCCAGCGCATCTCCCTGTTCTATGTGTTCTTCGGGCTGGCCTGCTCCATGCGGGGGACCATCGAGGGCACGGGCCGGGTGGTCTATTCCAGCGCCGTGAGCATCGCCGCCCTGCTGCTGCGCATCGCCCTGTCCTATCTGCTGGCCGGCGCGTTCCTGAACATGGCCATCGCCTATGCCGAGGGCCTGCACTGGATCTTCATGGTCCTGTGCTTTTTGCCCTTCTTCCTGCGCCGGGACCGCTGGGCGCAAAACTCCTAACTCCTCGCTCATCACTCCTAACTCCGGGAGGGGCTTCGGCCCTTCCCGGTTTTTCTCCCTCTTGTGCTCTTTGTCGTTTCGTGATATCCTGTTCTATCATTCCCTGTTCTACGATCTTCTGTTTTTCCCTGTCCTTTTGAAAGGAGGTCCTTTCTTTGTCCGAAAAGCTCCACGCCCTGGGGGACGCCATTGTCCGGGCCTTTCCCCAGGCCGACGTTCTGCGCACCCAGGTCCCCCAGTGGGTCCAGGCCCACGGGGAACTCATTTGGCTGTACACCGGGATCACCCGGCTGCTCTTCCCCCTGCTAGCCCTGCTCATCCTCGTCCGGGCCATCCGGGGGCTGCTGCGCATCCCCACCGCCGGGGAGGTCTGGGGTCAGCTGGCCCTGCCCGGGGGCGGCTCCCTGCCCATCCGGCACTGGGAAAATATTCTGGGCCGGGCTCCCCTGGCCGACCTGCGGCTGGATCTGCCCACCGTGTCCCGGCAGCACGCCGCCCTGGTCCGGGAGGAGAACGGCCAGTGGCGCATCCACGACCTGGGCTCTAAGGCCGGGACACTGGTGAATGACAAGCCCGTGGAGGGCTCCGCCCCCCTGAAAGTGGGGGACGCCCTCAGCGTGGGCGGGGTGAAGCTGCTGTTTCTGCCCCTGTCCCGGGCCGAGGAGGAGCAGCTGCTCCAGCGCCGGAGGGCGGAGGCCCCCCTGTCCATGGTCCCCTCCCTGCTGTGGCTGACCCTGTTTCAGATTTTGGCCGCCGTGCAGCTGTTCCTGGCCAGCGGCGGGGAGCACCGCACCGCCCCCCTGACCCTGCTGGTGCTCACCCTGGTCATGTGGGTCTATTACGGCTCCGCCCGCCGCCGTCTGCGGGGGTTCGAGCTGGAGACCATCGCCTTTTTCCTGTCCACCCTCTCCCTGGCCGTCACCGCCTCCTCCGCCCCGGAGTCCACGGTGAAGCAGCTCATCGCCATCATCCTGGGGCTGATCTTCCTGTCCGCCCTCACCGCCTGGATGGCCGACCCGGCCCGGCTGCAAAAGCTGCGCTGGCTCATGGCCGCCCTGGCCATCGGCCTGCTGTCCGTCACATTGGTGCTGGGCCGGAGCAAATTCGGCGCGGCCAACTGGATCATTCTGGGGCCGTTTTCCTTCCAGCCCTCAGAGATCGCAAAGATCTTCTATATCTTCGCCGGTTCCGCCACCCTGGAGCGGCTGTTCCGCAGGCGGAACCTGGGGCTGTTCATAGTCCTCACCGGGGTATGCCTGCTGTGTCTGGCCCTGATGAGCGACTTTGGCACCGCCTGCATCTTCTTCGCCACGTTCCTGGTCATCGCCTATCTCCGCTCCGGCGACTTTGCCACATTGTCCCTGCTGTGCGGCGGGGCGGCCTTTGCCGGGCTGCTGGTGCTGCGGTTCAAGCCCTATATCTTCCGGCGCTTTGCCTCCTGGGGCCACGCCTGGCAGGCGGCCTCCACCACCGGCTATCAGCAGACCCGGGCCATGTCCGCCGCCGCCTCCGGCGGTCTGGTGGGCATGGGGGCGGGCAACGGCTGGCTGCAAAACATCCCCGCGGCGGACACCGACCTGGTGTTCGGGATGCTGTGCGAGGAGTGGGGCCTGCTCATCGCCGTGCTGGCGGTGCTGTCCATTTTGACGCTCACGGTGTTTGCCGCCCGGGCCTGCCGGGTGGGCCGCTCCGCCTTCCCCACCATCGCCGCCTGCGCCGCCGGGTCCCTGCTGGCGGCCCAGACCGCCCTGAACGTGTTCGGCGCCATGGACCTGCTGCCTCTCACCGGAGTGACGCTGCCCTTTGTGTCCAACGGCGGCTCAGCCATGATCGCCTCCTGGGGCCTGCTGGCCTTTCTCCGGGGGGCGGACACCCGGGAGCGGAGCCGCCGTGCTCCCGCGAAAAAGGAGGTCTCTTCCCAATGAAAAAACTGGAACGCCGGGCCCGGCTGTGTCTCATTCTGGCCGGACTGCTGCTGGCGGGACTGGGGCTGTTTCTGGTCCGCTTCGGCTTCAGCGGCAGCCGCTGGGCCTCCTCCCCCTTCAACCGCCACCTCTATAACCGGGACGGTGCCCTGATCAGCGGCACGGTCCTGGACCGGAACGGGACCGTTCTGTCCTATGTGGACGACAACGGAGACCGCCGCTGCGCCGACGGCAAGACCCTGCGGAAGGCCACCCTCCACGCCGCGGGCGACCCCCAGGGGAACATCGGCACCGGGGCTCTCACCGCCTTCGCCCGAAAGCTCACGGGATACTCCCTGCTGTTTGGGGCCTATAACGCCCGGGAGGGCAACGACCTGTATCTCACCATCGACGCCGACCTGAACGAGACGGCCTATCAGGCCCTGGACGGCCGGAAGGGCACCGTGGCCGTGTACAACTATAAGACGGGAGAGGTGCTGTGCATGGTCTCCTCCCCCTCCTACGACCCGAAGAATATCCCTGACGACCTGGAGACCAACGACAAGTATCAGGGGGTGTATCTCAACCGGTTTCTCTCCTCTTCCTTCACCCCCGGCTCGGTGTTCAAGACCGTGACCCTGGCCGCCGCGTTGGAGAAGATCCCTGATTTGTACAGCCGCACCTTCTATTGCGAGGGCTCGGCGGAGATCGGCGGGGAGACGGTGACCTGCACCGCCGCCCACGGGGAGCAGACCATTCAGGATGCCCTGGCCAACTCCTGCAACGTCGCCTTTGGCCAGCTGGCGGTGGAGCTGGGGACTGGCACCCTGGAGAAATACGCCGGAAAGGCCGGGCTTACCAAATCCTATGACGTGAACGGCATCCCCACCGCCGCCGGGTCGGTGGACCTGTCCGGGGCCACGGATAACGACCTGGCCTGGGCGGGCGTGGGCCAGTATCACGACAGCGTGAACCCCTGCGCCCTGATGATCTATATGGGGGCCATCGCCAACGGGGGCAAAGCCGTGCAGCCCACTCTCATCCAGAAGGTGGTCTCCCCCGGTCTGCCCACCCTGCCCCAGTTCACCCACACCACCCGGCGGATGATCAAAGCGGACACCGCCAAGGCCATGGCCGACATGATGGCCAACAACGTCTCCGCCACCTACGGCACCAAGCGCTTTTCCGGCATGGACCTGTGCGCCAAGTCGGGCACAGCGGAGGTGGGGGCCGACCAAAAGCCCCACGCCTGGTTCACCGGCTTCCTCCGCAATGAGGAGGCCCCCTATGCCTTTGTGGTCCTGGTGGAAAACGGCGGCGGCGGGTCAGAGGTGGCCGGGACGGTGGCGGCAAAAGTGCTGAAAGCCGCCCTGGCTTCCTGAATCGGTTTGCACGTTTTTTCCCCCGGTTTGGGGTTGTCACATAGGCCATTTTAGGATAAAATAAGATATCTATTCACCATCTATTAGGGGGGACCGCCGTGGACATCGTTTTTCAGGAACGACATGGGGTCCCCTTTTATGCCTGCACGGACCCACGCTGGTCCGGCGCGCCCCACGGCTTTTCCACCCGCCTGGGCGGCGTGTCTCCCGCTCCCTGGGACAGTCTGAACCTGGGGGCCGGACGGGGGGACGACCCCGCCCGGGTGGGGGAGAACTTCCGCCGCTTCTGCCGGGCCGTGGGCACCGACGCCCATGCTCTGGTGAAAAACCACCAGGTACACGGCACAGATATCCGCTCCGTCACCCGGGCAGACGTGCTGTCTGACCCCGCTCTGCCCGGGGAGTTCCCCGCCGACGGCCTGGTGACCGACCAGCCGGGGGTGTGCCTGACCATCTTCTCCGGGGACTGCATCCCCATTTTGCTCTATGACCCCCATCGAAACGTGATCGCCGCCGTCCACGCCGGGTGGCGGGGCACCGCCGCCGGGGCGGCGTTTCAGGGCGCCCTGGCCATGACCGGGCGCTACGGCTGCCGCCCGGAAAACATTCTGGCCGCCATCGGCCCGGGCATCGCCCCCTGCTGTTTTGAGACCCACGCCGACGTGCCCGACGGCCTGCGGGCCGGACTGGGCCGGGAGGCCCAGGATTTCATCGCCTCCATCCCCGGCACGGACAAGTTCCACGTGGATCTGAAGGGGGCCAACGCCCGCTGGCTGGAGCGGGCCGGATTAGACCCGGCCCACATCGCCCTGTGCCCCGCCTGCACCGCCTGCCGCCTGGACCGCTTCTGGTCCCACCGCATCCAGGGCACCCGCCGGGGCAGCATGGCCGCCATGATCCAGCTGGCCGAAACCTGAATTTTTAAGGAATGACTATGAAACATCTCCGTTCTCTCCTCTGCCTGGCCCTGGTGGCAGTTCTGCTCACCGCCTGCGGGCCCAAGGGGGACGGCTCCGCCTCTTCCTCCGGCAGCGGCGGCTCCTCCGTCTCCTCCTCGGGCAGCGTCTCCGACCCGGAGCCTGCCCCTACCCCCGCCAGTCTCACCCTGGCGGCCTATCCCTCTGATTCCTTTCACCCCGTTTTGGGGACAAATCGCTCTAACCTGACCCTGGCCCCCCTGCTGTACGAGCCCCTGTTTCAACTGGACGAGACCTTTCAGCCCGTGCCTGTGCTGTGCAGCCAGGCTGACAGCGCCGACGGCCTCACCTGGACCCTCACCCTGCGGGAGGGTGTCACCTTCTCCGACGGCTCCCCCCTCACCGGCGCTGTGGTGGCCGACGCTCTGAACACCGCCCGCCAGTCCGCCCGCTATGCCCAGCGGCTGCGGGATGTGTCCGCCGTCTCCGGCCAGGGGAACGCCGTGATCGTCACCCTGGTCCGGGCCAACGGCAACCTGCCCGCCCTGCTGGATATCCCCATTTCCTCCGGCACCGGGGACCGCCCGGTGGGCACGGGCCCCTATGTGCTGTCTGAGACGGACGGAGCTTTGACCCTGTCCGCCCGCTCCGGCTGGTGGCAGGGGAAGGCCCTGCCGGTGCAGAGCATCCAGCTCACCGCCGCCTCCCGGTCAGAGGACCTGGTGTCCTCCTTCGCCGCGGGGGACGTGAGTCTGGTGGACGTGGACCTGATGGGCACCAACGCCCTGGGCTACTCCGGCAGCTATCAGACCTGGGACTATGCCACCACCGATTTTCTCTATCTGGGCTTTAACACCCAAAGCGGCCTGTGCCGCGCCCCGGAGATCCGCCAGGCCATCACCCGGGCCATTGACCGCACCCCGGTGGTGCAGGTGGACTTTGCCCGCCACGCCGTGGCCGCCGCCCTGCCCGTCCACCCCGCCAGCGCCCTGTACAATGCCGCCCAGGCCCAGACCCGGAGCTATGACCCGGAGCAGGCCGCCGCCAATCTGGAGGCCCTGCGGGCCGCTGGCAGGACGGTCACCCTGGTGGCCAACAGCGAGAACACCGCCAAGGCCGCCGCCGCCCAGCGCATCGCCGCCCAACTGGAGGCCGTCGGCCTGTCCGTGCGTCTGTCTCTGCTGTCCTATGACAACTATGTCAGCGCCCTGTCCGCCGGGAACTTCGACCTGTATCTGGGCCAGGTGACCCTCACCGGCGACTTTGACCTGGCCCCCCTGCTGTCCTCCTCGGGCAGCCTGAACTATGGCCGCTGGCAGGACGCCCTGGGGGACGCCCTCCTCTCTGCGCTGCAAGGCGCTCAGGGGGACGCCAGGACCCAAGCCGCCGCCGACCTGTTCGCCTATCTCAATCAACAGGCCCCCATCGTGCCTGTCTGCTTTAAAAACGGCTCCGTCCTCACCCAGTGGAGCAGGCTGTCTGGCCTGTCCCCCGTCCGTGGGAACGTGTTCTATCAACTGGAAAACTGGAACCTTTCTTAAATCACTTTGTTAATTTATGCAGGCGAGCCGCCATTTGTATGTGGCCGCCGGGAGGAGAGATAGAAATGAGTGTTTACCGCTGTTATTCCCAGAAGAAGCCCGGCTTCGACGTGGAGGCCCAGGGGCTGTGCAAGGCCCTGCGGGAGCAGCTCGGCGTGGCCGGACTGACCTCCGTGGCCATCCTGAACCGCTACGACGCCGACCAGATCGACCCCGCCGTCTATCAGCAGGCCAAGGGCATCGTGTTCTCCGAGCCCCAGGTGGACGTGGTCTATGACGAGACCTTCCCCCAGCCCGCCCAGCCCTGCGCCCTGCTGGCGGTGGAGGCCCTGCCCGGCCAGTTCGACCAGCGGGCCGACTCCTGCGCCCAGTGCATCCAGCTGATGGCCGGGGTGGAGCGCCCCCTCATCGCCTATGCCAAGGTATATGTGCTCCAGGGCCAGCTGTCTCAGGAGGACCTGAGCAAGATCCGCCACTACCTCATCAACCCCGTGGAGAGCCGCGAGGCCTCTATGGACAAGCCCGAGACCCTGGTCCGCACCCACGAGGCCCCCGACCACGTGCCCACCATCGACGGCTTCATCTCCATGGACGAGAAGGCCCTGGCCGCCCTGCTGGACGAGCTGGGTCTGGCCATGGACCTGGACGACCTGAAGTTCCTCCAGACCTATTTCCGGGACGAGGAGCACCGTGACCCCACCATGACTGAGGTCCGCGTTGTCGATACTTACTGGTCTGACCACTGCCGCCACACCACCTTCTCCACCCACCTGGACCGGGTGGACGTGGACGACCCCCAGGTGAAGGCCGCCTATCAGCGGTATCTGGACGCCCGGGTGGAGGTCTATGGCCAGGAGAAGGCCGCCCAGCGGCCCCAGACCCTGATGGATGTGGCCACCATCGGCGCCAAGACCCTGAAGAAGCGTGGCCTGCTGCCCGAGCTGGACGAGAGCGAGGAGATCAACGCCTGCTCCATCCACGTCCCCGCCCAGGTGGACGGCAAGGAGCAGGACTGGCTGCTCATGTTCAAGAACGAGACCCACAACCACCCCACCGAGATCGAGCCCTTCGGCGGCGC
>URNZ01000051.1 GCA_900549405.1 uncultured Eubacteriales bacterium
TGCCCCGCAGCTCCATATAGTGGCGGATCAGCTCGGGGGCGTTGGCCTCCAGAGTCCCGTGGTTGGTCTCCCGGATCTCCACCGCGTCGTCGGCGATGATCCGGTGGCCGCGCTTGATGAGCTCAATGGCCACCTCGCTCTTGCCCACGCCGGACTCCCCCTGGATGAGCACGCCCTCGCCGTAAATCTCCATCATCACGCCGGAGCGGGTGATGCGGGGGGCCAGATAGTTATAAAGGCTGCCGATGAGGGCGCTCATAAAGGCGGAGGTCTGGGCCTTGGTGCGCAGCACCGTCCGCCCGTGGGCCCGGGCGGCCTCCAAACACTCGGGGAAGGCCACCAGCCCCCGGGTGATGATCAGACCGGGGACGGGATACTCCAGCAGCCGCTCAAAGCTCTCCTTGCGCTGCTCCGGCGTCATCCCCGCCACAAAGGCGGTCTCCGTCAGGCCCATCAGCAGCAGGCGCTTGGTGTCAAAATGCTCGAAAAACCCGGACAGGGGCAGACCGGGGCGGTTCACGTCCACCGTGTGCAGGGGCACTTCCTCATAGTTGGGGGCGGCACACAGGACCTCCAGGTCAAACTCCTTGATGATCTGGCCCAGGGTCACGCTGTACTTGCTCTCGCTCACGCAAAACCCTTCCTTTCCTTCGCCGCACCTAGCCGGGAGCGGCGTTTTTTTCGTCTTTCAGTATAGACGAAATCCCCCCGCCCCGCAAGATGTCCTGCAAAAAAAGCAGGATTGTAAACACCCCCATCCCCGTAGTATAATGATATAATATAGAAAAGGTGTCCGCGCTTGGCGGGCAGAACGCAAGGAGAGAGGAACTATGCACACCATCGACCCCCAGAGCTGGAAGCAGGACCTGCCCGCCTTCCGGGAGAAGACGGACGAATTTTATGCCGGGACCCTGGACAAGGGCGCCTATAAGGGCTTTTCCGGCCTTTACGGCAGCTATGCCCAAAAGGGCGGCAAGGCCAGTATGCTCCGCCTGCGCATGACCGCCGGGCGGGTCACCCGGGACAAGCTGGCCTTTGTGGCCCAGGCCATCCGCACCTATGCCGTTTCCCGGGCCCACTTTACCACCTGCCAGTCTATTCAGCTCCACGACCTGCTGCCCCAGGCCCTGTACCCCATCATGGAGCAGGCCCTGGACCACGGCATCGTCACCATGGGCGGCGGCGGCGACTTCCCCCGGAACACCATGTGCTCCCCCCTGTCCGGCGTGGAAGTTGGCGAGTATTTCGACGTGATGCCCTATGCCGAGGCGGCGGGCAATTATGCCATGAACTTTATCAAGGCGGAGAAGATGCCCCGCAAGCTGAAGATCTGCTTCTCCAACTCCCCGGCCAACCTGCCCCACGCCACCTATCGGGACCTGGGCTTTGCCGCCCGGCCTGACGGGAAGTTCGACGTATACTCCGCCGGCGGCCTGGGCAACAACCCCAAGTTCGGCGTGAAGGTGGCCGAGGGGGTCGCGCCCGACAAGATCCTCTACTACGTCCAGGCCATGTGGCAGACCTTCCGGGCCCACGGCAACTATGAAAACCGGGGCAAGGCCCGCACCCGCTATATGCAGGACGTCTGCGGCGGGCCGGAGGGCTACGCCCGGGCCTATCAGGAGCAGCTGGACGCGGTGTTCGCCTCTGGGGTGGACCTGGACCTGCACCTGACCCCTGCCCCTGTCACCAAGCAGGGGGACGGCGTGGCGGTGGCCGGGCCCCGGGTCATTCCGCAGAAGCAGCCCGGCCTGTACGCCGTGGCCTGGCACCCCATCGGCGGCCAGCCCGACCTGAACACCCTGTGCGCCCTCAGCGACGCCCTGGCGGACATGAACGGGACCGAGATGCGCCTGGCCCCCGACGAGACGGCCTATATTATCAACCTCACCGGCACCGAGGCCAAGAAAATTCTGGCTCTCACCGCCGACGGGGCACAGACCCTGTTCGAGACCTCGGTGAGCTGCATCGGCGGCGCCACCTGCCAGGTGGGCATGCGGGACTCCCAGGCCCTGCTCCATGCCTGCGTGGACGCGGTGCGCAAGGCCGATATCCCCGACGGTGCCCTGCCCCAAGTCCACATCTCCGGCTGCCCCTCCTCCTGCGGCACCCACCAGACGGGGGTGCTGGGCTTCCGGGGAGCCTCCCGCTTAGTGGACGGCAAGCCCCAGGCCGGTTTCCTCCTCTTCGTGGGCGGCAACGCCCATCAGGGTCAGGAGACCATGGGCCGGGAAGTGGGCGTGCTGCTGGAAAAAGACGTGCCCGCCTATCTCGTAGACCTGGGCCGCACCGTGGCCGCCGCCGGACAGGATTTCAACGCCTGGTTCCAGGCAAACCCTAACGGGCCGGATGCGATTGCGGAGAAATATCTGTAATTTTTAAGCCTTCCCCTGGGGGAAGGCTAACTCCTAACTCCTCACTACAAGAAAGGCGGAACCACATGTCCTTTGTCCACTTACATCTGCATACCGAGTTCTCCCTGCTGGACGGGGCGTGCCGCATCAAGAAGCTGGTCCAGCGGGTGAAGGAGCTGGGCCAGACGGCGGTGGCCATCACCGACCACGGGGTGATGTACGGCGTCATCGACTTTTACCGGGCCTGTAAGGCCGAGGGCATCAAGCCCATCATTGGCTGCGAGGTGTATGTGGCCCCCCGGGGCCGCACCCGGTTCCAAAAGGCCCACGAGTTTGATTCCGAGTCCCGCCATCTGGTCCTCCTCTGCCGCAACGAGGAGGGCTATCGCAACCTGTCCTATATGGTCTCCCAGGCCTTTCTGGAGGGCTTTTACATCAAGCCCCGCATCGACATGGACCTGCTGCGGGAGCACTGCGGCGGGCTGATCGCCTGCTCGGCCTGTCTGGCGGGGGAGCTGCCCCGGCTGCTGCTGGCCGGGGAGTATGACCAGGCCAAGGCCGTGGCGTTGGAGATGCAGTCCCTCTTCGGCCCCGACGGCTATTATCTGGAGCTTCAGGACCACGGCATCCCCTCTCAAAAGCAGGTGAACGCCGGGCTGCGCCGCATCCACGAGGAGACGGGCATCCCCCTCATCGCCACCAACGACGCCCACTATCTCCGCCGGGAGGACGCGGAGATGCAGGACATCCTCATGTGCATCCAGATGGGCAAGACCCTGGACGACCCGGGGCGAATGAAGTTCGGCACCAACGAATTTTACGTCAAATCCGAGGAGGAGATGTCCGCCCTCTTCCCCGACTGCCCGGAGGCCATCGAAAATACGAACAAGATCGCTCAGCTGTGCAACGTGGAGTTTGAGTTCGGCAAGTATCACCTGCCTCACTTCCAGCTGCCCGATGGCTGGGACGACGGGGAGGCCTATTTCCGCCACCTGTGTCTGGAGGGCTTTGCCCGCCGCTACCCGGGCCAGCCCCCGGAATATTTAAAGCAACTGGAATATGAGATGGCCATGATCCGCAAGATGGGCTTTGTGGACTACTTCCTCATCGTGTCCGACTTCATCGCCTTTGCCAAGGGCAGCGGCATCCCTGTGGGTCCCGGGCGCGGCTCGGCGGCGGGTTCCATGGTGTCCTACTGCCTGAATATCACCGACCTGGACCCCATGAAGTACAGTCTGTACTTCGAGCGCTTTCTGAACCCGGAGCGGGTGTCTATGCCCGATATCGACATCGACTTCTGCATCCGCCGCCGCCAGGAGGTCATCGACTACGTCAACCGGAAATATGGCCACGACCACGTGGCCCAGATCGTCACCTTCGGCACCATGGCCGCCCGGGGCTCCGTGCGGGACGTGGGCCGGGTGCTGAACATGCCCTATGCCGAGGTAGACGCCATCGCCAAGCTCATCCCCAGCGGCCCCGGCGCCCTGCACATCACCCTGGAGGAGTCCCTGAAGCTATCCAAGCAGCTGAAGGACGCCTACGACGGCTCCCCCCAGGTGAAAAAGCTCATCGACACCGCCATGGCCATCGAGGGGATGCCCCGGAACACCTCCACCCACGCCGCCGGTGTGGTCATCACCAGCCGCCCGGTGTGCGACTATGTGCCCCTGGCCACCAACGACGGCCTGCCCGTCACGCAGTACATCATGACCACCCTGGAGGAGCTGGGCCTTTTAAAGATGGACTTTTTGGGTCTGCGGAACCTGACCATTCTGGACGACGCGGTGAAGATGGTGCAGAAGCAGCAGCCCGGCTTCTCCCTGAAAGACATCCCGGAGAACGACCCCCAGGTGATGAATATGCTGTCCGAGGGCCGCACCTCCGGCGTGTTCCAGATGGAGTCCACCGGCATGACCGGGGTGTGCGTGGGCCTGAAGCCCCAGACCATCGAGGACATCACCGCCATTATCGCCCTGTACCGCCCCGGCCCCATGGACTCCATCCCCCGGTTCATCGCCTGCAAGCAGAACCCGGAGAAGATCATCTATAAGCACCCCTCCCTGCGGCCCATCCTGGCCAACACCTATGGCTGCATCGTCTATCAGGAGCAGGTCATCCAGATCTTCCAGCAGCTGGCTGGCTATTCCCTGGGCCAGGCCGACATGGTCCGCCGGGCCATGTCCAAAAAGAAGCTGAAGGACATCCAGCGGGAGCGGGCCGCCTTCCTCCACGGGGACCCGGAGCGAAACATCGCCGGCTGCGCCGCCAACGGCATCCCCCAGGCAGTGGCCGAGAGCATCTATGACGAGATCACCGACTTTGCCAACTATGCCTTTAACAAGGCCCACGCCGTGTGCTATGCCGTGGTGGCCTATGAGACGGCCTGGTTCAAATTCTACCACCCCAAGGAGTATATGGCCGCCCTGCTCACCTCCGTGCTGGACTCCACGGAAAAGGTAGCCGAGTATATCGCCGAGTGCCGGGACATGGGCATTCCCCTGCTGCCCCCGGACGTGAACGAGTCCTATGCCGACTTCACTGTGGTGGGGGAGGGCATTCGATTTGGCCTGGTGGCTCTGAAGGGCGTGGGCCGGGGCGTGATCCAGAGTCTGCTGGAGCAGCGGGAGGCCGGGGGGCCCTTTGCCGATTTTATGGACTTCTGCGACCGGATGTTTGACTATGACCTCAACCGCCGGGTGGTGGAAAGTCTCATCAAGGCTGGGGCCTTTGACCGCATGGGCTATCGCCGCTCCCAGCTGATCCAGGTCTATGGCCAGGTGCTGGACGGCATCGCCGCCAGCCGCAAGCGGAACGTGGAGGGCCAGCTGGACCTGTTTTCTCTGGGCGGCGGCGAGAGCCAGAATCCCGCGCCCCTGCCCGCCCTCCATCTGCCAGACCTGCCCGAATACAGCCCCCAGGAGCTGATGAGCATGGAGAAGGAGACCACCGGCCTCTACCTCTCCGGCCACCCCATGGACCAGTATCGGGAGGCCGCCCGGCGGCTGGGAGCGGTGACCATCGGCTCTATCATGGCCGACTTCGACCGGGAGGAGGGCCCCCAGAGCTATCAGGACAACCAGCGGGTGGCCATCGCCGGGGTCATCTCCGCCTACCGCACCCGCACCACCCGGAACAACACCCTGATGGCCTATGTCACTCTGGAGGACGGCACCGGGACGATGGAGCTGCTGTGCTTCTCCCGGGTGCTGGAGGAGAGCGGCAGCTATATCCGGGAAAATAACGCCGTGCTGGTCCAGGGCAAGATCTCCGTCCGGGACGAAAAGGAGCCCCAGCTCATGGCCGACGGGGTCCAGCCTCTCAGCCAACTGGAGCTGACCCCGGTGACCGACCACGTGAACACCCTCTATCTCCGCCTGCCCAGCCGGGAGGACCCCCGCCTGCGGAAGGTCCGCCTGGCCCTGTCCTTCTTCCCCGGGGAGGAGAACGTGGTGCTCTATTTTGAGGACTGCAAAAAGCGGGTTGGCTCCCGCTGCGCCATCCGCCCCTCCCTGCTCCAGGACCTGAGGGAGCGGCTGGGCGAAGAAAATGTGGTGGTGAAATAAACCCACAAATTCTGCCCTGGCGGTGGATAATTTGGCCGCTTTCGGGCGAAATCAGGAGCTATCCCGTGGAAAAGGGCGGGCAATTCCCCGCGGCCCCACTTGCTTTTTCCACAGAAATATGCTAAATTAGTACAACACGCAGCGGTACATGCCGGTGCGGGAAGGAGGTGTCCCCCGTGGCCGAGGCCGTAAAGCAGGTGGCAAGAAACCAAAAAGCCTATCACGACTACTTCATCGAGGAGAAGTTCGAGGCCGGCATCGAGCTGGCGGGCACCGAGGTCAAGTCCATCCGCATGGGCAATGTGAACCTGAAGGACTCCTTCTGTCTCATCAAGGACGGGCAGCTGTCCGTCCTGGGGATGCACATCAGCCCCTATGAAAAGGGCAACATCTTCAACAAGGACCCCCGCCGTCCCCGCCGCCTGCTCATGCACAAGCGAGAGATCATGCGGCTGTTTGCCCGCATCAAGCAGGACGGCTACTCCCTCATTCCCCTGAGCGTCTATTTCAAGGGTCCCCGGGTCAAGCTGAGTCTGGGGCTGGCCCGCGGCAAAAAGCTCTATGACAAGCGGGAATCGGCGGCCAAGCGGGACGCCAAGCGGGAGATGGACCGGGCCATGAAATCCCGGAACCGATAAGATTTTTACGCAAGATAACGATATGAAAAGAAAGGAATGACGCCCAATGGCTCAGAACCCTATCGTGACCTTTGAGATGGAGAACGGCGGCGTGATCAAGGCCGAGCTCTATCCCGACGTGGCGCCCAACAGCGTGAACAACTTCATCAGTCTGGTGAAGAAGGGCTTTTATAACGGCCTGATCTTCCACCGTTGCATCCCCGGCTTTATGATCCAGGGCGGCTGCCCCAACGGCAACGGCATGGGCGGCCCCGGCTACTCCATCAAGGGCGAGTTTTCCCAGAACGGCGTGAAGAACGACCTGGTCCATGACCGGGGCGTGCTGTCCATGGCCCGGGCTATGGACCCCGACTCCGCCGGCAGCCAGTTCTTCATCATGGTGGAGAAGGCCCCCCACCTGGACGGCCAGTACGCCGCCTTCGGTAAGGTCATCCAGGGCATGGACGTGGCCGACGCCATCGTCTCCGCCAAGACCGACTGGAATGACCGCCCCCGTGAGGACCAGCGCATGAAGTCCGTCACCGTGGACACCTTCGGCGTGGACTACCCCGAACCCGAGAAGGTCTAACACAGCACTTTCGTCTCGCTGGCCGGTCCTCCGGCCAGCCGAGACTTTCCACCGCGCAAAGCAGCGTAGCGCACTTTGCGTCCCCCGCGGCCAAAGGCCGCGTCTACCAAACGGAAGCCCAGCGCAGCGGGTTCCGTTTGGAGAGGAGGCGCAAGGGAGCGGAACGAGGAATGCCCGCCAGGGCGTTCCGAGTGCAGCGGACTTTGCGCCGACGAGGGGGCGTACCGGTTTCGACGGGGACGCTGAAGCAGGAATAGCGGGCGGTGGCGCCTGGCCACCTTAAAACGGGCATTCTTTATAAATTAAAGAACAACAACGAATACGCTTACGCTGCCTAATTAAAGGCGGCCGTCTGACCGGGAAGGGCCACGAGCCCGGATCAGGCGTCGTTTAGTGGCGGACGTGCGTGCGGTAAGCTTTGCCCGCACCATGCATCATGAAGCTCACCCGACCCCCAGGCGTGACGGCTTGCCGGGGGGAAGGGGAACCGGGAGAGCAAGACTCCCAGGATAACCGTCTGCGCCCGGAGAAGTTTTTGTGGATGTGTTTTCGGACGGGGGTTCAACTCCCCCCGCCTCCACCATAACGTCGGAGCAAGCGAGTAAGCCGCTTGCTCCGACGTTCCAATAAAATATATGATATGCCTCCGTAGCTCAGCTGTATAGAGCGACCGCCTCCTAAGCGTGAGTTCGAGCATATGCCTTATTTTCAATTTTTCGTTAATAGCCCCAATAGCTCAGATGGATAGAGCGACTGCCTCCTAAGCGCACGGACATCAATTACCGATGGCACCGTTTTTCCTACAATTTGATATTCGTGCGCATGATTTGCGTCTGTAGCTCAGTTGGATAGAGCGCGAGCCTCCTAAGCCCGAGGCCCCCGGTTCGAGCCCGGGCAGGCGCACCAGAAACGCTGTAATCTCAATGGATTGCGGCGTTTTTTCTTTTTGAAAAACAATGGAAGATACACCGAGATAGGAGAAAGAAAAATATGGTTTTGCCACGATTGGCACCAGATAATTGTATCGAACCATTTTTCGTGTTTTCCGTTGTTTGGCACCACTTTGGCACCACGGCACTCAACCGCTTATTTGCAACCTTGATTCGATATGAGGGATGTGAGCGCGCTTAAAAGTTCCGGGGATTGCTGAAGCTGCAAGATGATACTCTGCACATCTAAGGCGGGCGCTGGCTCGGCAGGTGCTTGGACACCACGCAAATCGAGGTTTGCATAAAAGGCACTTTCAAACTTCTGCGCATTGACCTTTCGATCTTCGTCGAGGATGTGTGCATAGACCTTTGTGACCATATCGGCCTGTGAATGTCCGGTATCACCCTGGGTGGCCTTAATGTCCCCGTGGTTGAGCTTCAGCTTGTAGGTAGTGCTGGAATGACGGAGAGAATGAAAGACCACATCAGGAAGCTGTGCATCTCGCTTCAAGCGTCGAAATGCGTTGGAAATGACCGTTTCCTCACAGGGGCGTCCATTTGGCAGCGCAACCACAAGGTTATAGTCAAGATATTCGCTGCCGAGAAATTCTTTTTGCTTGTCCTGTGACGCTTTCCATTCCCGCAGAATGTACGCGACTGTTTTCGGCATCCACACTTTGCGAACGCTGCTTTCTGTTTTGGGGGTTTTCAGCACGATCACGGTGCTGGCATCTTCCAAATACATTGTGCGGGGGAACTTCTTGATGATTTCTTCTTCTCCCAAAACAGCGAGAGAGTCCTCACGCACACGCACCAGCTCTTTCTCCACACATAGATAAGCATTGTCGCTGGCAATATCTGCATCGGAAATGTGAATGTTATCCCAGGTTAGGCCGACAATCTCGCCAATCCGCAAGGAGCAGGCAAAAGAAAGGTTGATTGCGACATACAATCTTCCGTCTTTGCACTCGTCGAGTGCTTTGCGAATGGTAGCAGCATCCCATATTTCACGAGGTTTGCGCTTGATTTTCGGAAGCGTTGTGTTTTCAAAGGGGTTCTTTGCGATAATGTCCCAGCGCACAGCTTGACCGAAAGCACAGCGCAGCAATTTGTTGATGCGTTCGATATTGGCAGGTGTCATATACTCCGTTTTGCTGTATCGGTTCTTATAAGTGGGGCATTTCGTCCTTTGCAGCGCGGAGATAAAACGGTCTGCGGCGATAGAAGTTACATCCTGCATCAGCGTACTGCCAAGTTTGGGATTGATGTAGTTGCGAATCAGTCCCGTATTGGCTTCATAGGTGCTGGGGCTCCATTTCTTTGTTCCGTATAGGCTCACAAAATCCTCAAGGAACGCGGCAACGGTTGTTTTGCTGGGGGCAATAAAGGTTCGGGAACCTTGTTTGTACTCGATTTCGGCTTTGCGGTGTTTTGCTTCTGCCTCCGTGTCAAACGATTCCCATTTTTGTTTTTTCTCTCCGTCCTCATTGAGATAGTAATAGACAACATGGTATTTGCCTCTACGCCTTTTGATGGATGCCATAATAAACCTCCTACATATTCTGTTTATCCAGCCAATCATCAAAGGACACTTTGGAAACTCTGATGGAAGAACCAATACGCACAGCCTTAAATACGCCAGAATGGACAAGGCTGTATGCGGCGGTTCTTCCTATGCCAAGAATTTTTGCGATTTCCTCGACGGTGTATGTCCGCTTCCCGGCGAGGGAATTATAAGGACTGCTATGGTCAATACTCATGGTAACCTCCTCTCTATGACCACAGCACCATGCTTCAAGTGGTATTGTAGCATGGTGTTGTAGTTGAATACACCGTTTAGAACCGTAAAAGCTATATGATAAATAGCCGTGCTTCTATCAATTTGACTAAGGTCCGCTATCCGCATCGCACCAACAAACGCGGTCTTTTACTGGAAATTCCTTAATTTAATGTCCACTGAATAATAGAAAAAGCCTTATATTTCAATCCATAGAAGCCAATCCGTGGTACAATAGGGGCAAGAGAACTGGCAAAAATCCCGCAAAAACCTTGCACCTGGAGGGCAACTATGTATCGTTACAGCAATGGCCAGATCAGCCTGGAGGATTTCAAACAGCCGGTGGGCATGAATCTGAAGGAAAGCAACCGTTGGGTAAAGAAACTGCCCTTATGCTCCAAGAGAACCCATATCTTCAATATTTCTGCGGGTATCCTGGCTATGATGACGAAAAACTGCCCTTTGATCCGTCTTTGATGGTGTATTTCCGCAAGCGCCTGACGCCGGAAGTGCTGGGTGAGATCAATGAGATGATCGTGCGGGACGCGAAGGAGCGTCAGGACAAAGAAGCCGAATCCGAGGATGACGATGATTCTGACGGTCAGCCGGGAACTGGCGGAAACAGCGGCACGATGATCGTGGACGACACCTGCGCGCCGTCCAATATCCGATATCCTCATGATGTTTCCCTGCTCAACCGTCTATGAGCAGCAGAGGTACATGTGCGATAACCGTACCCACAGCGTGCCTGACCGGATCGTCAGCGTGAGCCAGCCCTTCGTTCGGCTCATTGTGCGGGGAAAAGCGGGAAAGCCGGTGGAGTTTGGCGCGAAGCTGGACATCAGTGTCGTTGACGGATGGACGCGGCTGGATTGCTGTTCGTTTGATGCCTACAATGAGGCGGGAAATCTGCGGGAGATGGCAGAGCAGTTCCGAGCGCGAGAGGGGTATTACCCCAGCCGGATCTTGGTTGTGCTGGGGCAGTGTGAGGAATTTGAATGGCATAGCATCGGTCATTGAACAGAAAATCAATGACTTCCCTTTTGCGAAAGAAGTACTGTTCAAACCGGCCATGAAGCTGGCCATAATGTGCAGGCGGCAAGCTAACCAGCAATGTAATATCAATCGGATCCTCTGCCTCGCGGATTCCTTTACGCTCCAGCTCATAGGCAATCGCGAACAGATTGAGGACAAAGAACCTCTCATCCTCCGTTTTATAACACAGCAGTTCTAATTTAGTTGAAGCGCACTCAAGAGTGTATTAGAACGCAGGAATCACAGAATACAAACTGCTATATTTTCGTAAGCAGATGACGGTGCCGCCATAATGCAGCAATTTTCAGAATGCTTCCCTCAGAAGAGGTGAACTCTCGCATTAGATCTTTAAGCGCGAGCGTGGCATACCCCTCAGAGGAGTATGCCACGCTCTTTTTGAACTATATCTCCTGCAGGAACGCAGGAATTTCCATCATTTTCTCAATAACTGCGCACCCCATGTCCAGTTTCTGGTTCCCGGATGTTGGATTGCGATAGCCTAAGCACGGGATTTCGGCACTGACTGCAGCTCTCATTCCCGTATCGGTATCTTCTACCGCAAGCGCGTTCCGCCCTTCAACTCCGCACTCTCGCAATACCGCCTGATAAATGTCCGGATACGGTTTCCTGCGCTTCACGTCACTCCCTGTCTTCACGCAGCAGAACATCTGCCGTATTCCATAATACGAGAGCATTTCTTCCACCATATCACTTGAGGTAGACGAGGCGACCGCCGCCTGTATTCCGTTGGCCTGCAATAAGCTCAGCACTTCTTTCAGTCCTTCGTGCAACAGCACAGCATCTGCCCGCATCAATTGCATGGTCAGCGCATTCTGTTGGCGCTCAAGCTCTGGTTGGGAAATCTTCAATTGGTAGCGCTCAATCAGAGGTTTCCAAATATCCGCATGCGATTTACCTGCCTGCTCTCCGAGTTCCTCGTGAATTCCGCAGCGGCTAAGCATCATTTTCTCTGCGCGAGCATGGTACGGTTCACTGTCAAAAAGAACACCGTCCATATCGAAGATAATCAGCTTTATTCTTCTTTCCTCGTCAGCAGGAAAATATGTATCACGCCTATACATTTCTTACCGAATCAACAGACTCACGCGCCTCTCGGCAAAGGGCGGTAATATGATCGAAGTCGCCATTCGAGATATCCTTCTTGCTGCAAATCCAACTTCCACCCACTGCGCGAATATATGGGGCTTTCAGGTATTCCTTTAGATTGTCCCCATTGACCCCACCGGTCGGCACAAAGGAAACTCTGGGAAACGGACCGTTCAGTGCCTTCATTGCGGAAAGGCCGCCATAGATATTAGCAGGAAAGAACTTTACTGTATTGATTCCGCAGGCCACAGCCTTAATAATCTCTGTAGGCGTAACGCAGCCCGGAACAACATCAACTTCATGCTCTACGCAAAACTTGACCACATCCTCACAGAATCCAGGAGAAACGATAAACTGCGCGCCAGCACGAACAGCTTCCCGGCATTGCTCGATGGTCGTTACAGAACCTGCGCCGACAACAATATCAGAATCTGCAAGCGCTGCAATCTGCCGAATCGCTCCAAGAGCCGCAGGGGTACGCAGGGTAACCTCTGCAACAGGAATTCCTCCCGCTTTCATTGCTTTGATAAGTGGAATGGCATCGTTTTCATTTTCGATTACAACAACAGGTATCACACCAACCTGTTCAAGGATGTCCATTACTTTACTCATAGTAACTCCTTCTACTTATTCACAATATATTGGCATTTCTTCCCCTGAAGTACGTCAATCACATTCTGCGCAGCGAGCAGTCCCATTTTAAGGCTTGCTTCTCTTGTCGCTGCGCCCGCATGAGGAGTGAGAATACAATTATCAAGTAGCGCAAGCGGGCTGCCGCAGGCAGGCTCAATTTCCGTCGCATCCAGGGCTGCACCATAAATCTGATGTTCCTTCAATGCTGTGTAGAGAGCCGCTTCATCTACAATGCCTCCGCGAGCACCGGAAGTGGACAAGGGAGACAAGGCTACCGGCTACTATATGGGCTGTCTGGCAGAGCAGAAAGACAAGCATAGTTGTCAGTATCAGGCACTGTTAGCAAACCGTACTTTGCGGCAAGAAGCAATGGGATTTTAACTGGAGCTGCCACGCTATCCGTCGCTGTTACAATAGTTTCAACATTCATGTTTGGAGGATTTTAAGATGAAAAAGAAGTTGCAGCTGACGGAGCAGGCGTTTGACCAGTTCGAGGACTACCTGCGCCACGACGAGCGGGAGGAGAGCACCATCGAGGCCTACCTCCGTTCCCTGACCCGCTTCTCTGAATGGGCGGCTGGCCGGGCCGTCACCAAGGAACTGGCCATGGAGTGGAAGGCGGCACTGGCCGAGGCCGGTTATCGCCCCATCTCTGTGAATGCCATGCTGGCGGCGGTGAACAAGTTTTTCACCTGCATGGGGCGGGGGGACTGCAAAGTGAAGTATCTGAAACTCCAGCGGCAGATGTTCCGCAAATCCGAAAAAGACCTGTCCAAGGAGGAGTATCAGCGCCTGGTCCAGGCGGCCCACGAGAAGGGCGACCTGCGGATGGAGCTGATTCTGGAGACCATCTGCGCCACCGGCATCCGGGTGGGGGAGTTGAAGTACATCACCGTGGAGGCGGTGCGGGCCGGGGTGGCGGAGATTGCCCTAAAGGGCAAAATCCGCACCATCCTGCTCCCCCATCGGCTGTGCCGCAAGCTGCAAAAGTACGCCAAACAGCAAAAAATCGCCTCGGGCAAGCTATTTCTCACCCAAGACGGTTTACCTGTTTCGAGACAATCTATCTGGACCCGCATGAAGGCCCTCTGCGAAGCGGCGGGCGTGGAGCG
>URNZ01000052.1 GCA_900549405.1 uncultured Eubacteriales bacterium
TCCGGGTGTGGCGAAGTTTGGTATCGCGCTTGAATGGGGTTCAAGAGGCCCTGAGTTCGAATCTCAGCACTCGGACCATGAAAAAGCCTTGAAATCATGTGATTTCAAGGCTTTTCAGTTTGTTAAAGAACCCCTGTCCTCGTTTGTTGAGAACAGGGGTTCTTTGATAAACTGGGGAGCCGCCTGCGTATCCGCAGACGGCTCCTGTTTTGATCCACGCCCTATCCGTCATACCACTCGTCCCAGGCTTCGTCCTCATCCTCGTACCAGTCCTGGTTCTCCTCCCAAAGGTCCTCTGGGGTGTCATAGTCGTCCCGAATGCTGCCGGTGTGGCCGCTGCTGTCAGATGGGCCGAAGGGCGGTACCAGGGGTGGGGCGGAGTCGGGGCGGCCAATGGGCGGGTCGTGATAGGTAAAGCTGGAAATGGTCTCCTCCGTCTCCCCCCTCTTCTGCTGGGAGTGACACGTTGCCACGATCTGCCCCTCGTCGTTGCTCCAGGTCAGGATCTTATACCGCCGGTAAGTGTCCATGTCGTCGTAAAACCGACACTTCTCCGTCTTTGTGGGCGAGCCCAGGGACGTGTACTTCAGGCTGCTGGTGGGCATCCCGTCCACGGGCAGCTTGCCGGAATACTGCTCCTTGCGCTGCGCCTCTTTCTTTGACGCGTCCGCCGCCTTCTCCGCCGCGCTGTACCGTTCCACCCGGAATATTAACGCGTCCACCTGCTTCTGCAAGTCCATGTTATACCGCAGCCGGATCTTGGAGAGCTCCCACAGTCCACCCTCATACTCCGTGGCGTTTTGATAGATGTTCATGTACTTGCAGTAGACGGACAGCGGCTCAGCATCCCGATAACCGGAGAGGTCGGAAAAGCTCTGTTCCGCAGATATATATTTCCCCCGTGACAGCGCGTCCAGCGCCTCTTCATAGGCCGCCGCCTGCCGCTTTTCGTGGGTCAGAAACGCGATGGCGACGCCCGCGACCACGGCCACTGCCAGGAGCGCTTTCACAAACTCCTTCATGGGGAAGGGCTTTTTCGGGCGCACAGGCTTCTGCTGGATCACAGATTTCTTTGGGGGCGGGGGCGGCTCCTCCCCCTTATCCGGTTCATTGGGCGCAACGGGCTCCACGGGCTGTGAGGGAACTTCCGGCGCTTTGGGCTCTGCGCTCTGTTCGGGAACAGCAGGGCCTTCTGTTTTTTCCGGCTCTTCGACCTCTTTCGGCTGTTCAGCCACTCCCTCTGGCGGCGCAATATGCTGCTCCACGTTCGGTGCGGCAGTTTCTGTAGTCTGTTCGCCCTCCGGCGCAGCTATGATTTGGATGACGGTCTTTGTCTGCTCCGGCGGCCAGGGGGCCACGGTCCGGGTGCAGTCCATGATCGCCTTGACCTGTCCCTTTCGCGGCGCGTCGTCTTTTCCGAAAGGCAGCTCCACCCAGTCCCCCACCTTCAGCGGCAGACCGCCGGTCAGATAGGCATAGGAGCGGCGCACCCCCTCGATCTGCACGGAACAATAGTGAAACACCGTCCCGTCGTCGGGCTTCGGGTCTTCAGGCGGTCTTCTGGCCCCACGGGTGCGCGGCTTCGTCTTTTGGCCGGATACCGCCGGATAAAAGATATGCTGAAGCCGCTTTTCCCAATCTGCGTCCAGATAGGGGTTCTTCCGCACCAGTTCAAGGCATTGCTTTCCCAATTCCTCCTGGCCGTTGTCCCGACAGGCTTCCAAAACATCCAGCTGCAATTTGCCAACAGACGCGCTTTGGAATATCTGTGACGCAAAGCGCGCGTCTTTCAGGGCACACAAAATCGGCAGCGCCTGTTTTGGCTCTGAAAAGTCTATCCAGTTCCAGTTTGGAAGCAGTTTCTTGGCCGTTTCCAGGTCTGTTTTTAAAACAGGCTCCGCGAGGTCCAGCAGGGACCGCCACATCTCCACGCCCTTTGCTCCGTCCCGAGAAAACACCTCATCCAGAATGTTCTCCCAGGACAGCTCGTCCAGGGCCTGGGCGCTCTCGTGGGGGACCTCCTCCGGGTAGTCCACCAGCAGGATCTCCCGGCAGATATCCTCGTAGTCGGGGAACTCCCCCTTTGCCAAAAGGCCCTTCGCCCGCTCCCCGTCGGGATGCAGCAGGGCCTTTTCCATGCAGTGGGCGTCATAGGCGTCCTGCCGCGCATTCTGATAGTCCTGCCCCCGGCCCATCTCCTCGCCCTTTCTCCCCTCGAAGTAGGCGTAGGCCGAACCCAGTTCGTCCAAGAGTTCGTACAGGCCGTCTGGCGTGTCACGGTTATAGTAGTCCTCCACGTGGGCGGCGATGATCTCCCGCCAGAAAGTCCCGCACTCCGTTTCAGACAGCGCCCCTTCCTCGCTGAACAGGACACCCTTCTCCACCTGAGTCAAGACCGCCTCTATGTTTTCACCCAGATTCAGGTCGGGGGTGTGGTACAGGAACGCCCGCAGCTCCTCCCCCTTTTGCTTCTCCAGGCCAGCCGCCGCGCTTCGAATCCCCTCTGAGATGCTGTGCAGCAGCACCCGGCCCAGCAGCTGGGCGGGCAGGGACTGATCTGGCATCAGCTGCCCCAGCGCCTTTTTCAGGTCGGTCCAGCTCTCCGCCAGGTCCACATGATAGGAGAGGGAAAACGACAACTTGACCTGCACCGTTTTCTGCGTCGGTACGCTTCTTCTTCGCAGAAATCCGCTGTCGCCGCACCAGCCGCACTCCCAGTGGTTCCCGGTTATCCTGACCGGTTCGCTCCCGCACCAGGGACAACGCATATGCGCTCACCTCTCATTCCAGAAATCACTCCACACCCAGGGCCTTGTAGACGGCGTCCTCGTTTATTCCATATATAAATCTAGTATACTACATCTTCATACCCGTTTCCACAAGAAAAGCTCACCCTCTCCTTGACAGCGGCGTAGACGCGTGTCCATAATATACACAGAAGGCACGAGAAATCAGGAGGGACCGATGGAATACTACGCAAAATCCGCAAATCCCCAGGGCTATCAGGAGCCCTTAAAGCACCATCTGCAAAAGGTTTCGGAGCTGGCCCAGGAATTTGGTAAGCCTTTAGGATTGGACACTGTCGGGGCGTTGGCGGGGCAGATGCACGACTTCGGGAAGTATTCCCAGGCCTTTCAGGACGTGCTGCGGGGGACCCGGACGGGGATCGACCACGCCATGGCCGGGGCTTGTCTGTTGGAGAGATTGTATCGCGGGAGAGCGGGCAGCCGGCCTGTGATCGAGGCGGTCAACGGGCACCACGACGGCCTTTTGGCATACGACGTGATCCGCAGCGAGCTCCGCGCCATTGCCGCCAAGGACAAAACGGCCTACGGCAACGGCGGGAAAACGCCGTCCATTGAGAGCGGCGAACAGCTGACCGAAGCCTGTACCGCATTTCGACAGGATTTCCCCGAGTTCAGACCGCCGAAACAGCTTCCCGCTCCGCCCACCGCCGAACTGGAGTCTATGCTGTACACCCGGATGCTGTTCTCCTGCCTGGTGGACGCGGACTACACCGCCTCTGCCCTGAATGACGACGGCACATACCTAGCTCATGCAGAAGATAGCTTTTTCGACCCCGCGCTGCTTTTGGAAAAGCTGTATGCCTATCGGGACGACATCAAGCGAAACTCCAAATCAGATCAGACCCTGAACGCCTATCGGGACCAGGTCTTTGACCGGTGCGGCGAGATGGGCGACGCGGCGGAGGGGCTGTTTACGCTGACGGCCCCCACCGGGACCGGGAAAACGCTGGCCCTGCTGCACTTTGCCCTTCGGCACTGCCTGAAGCACGGGAAACGGCGGATCATCATCGTGCTGCCCTTCCTGACGCTGGCCGAGCAGAGCGCCGACACCTATGCCAACATCATCCCAAACATCCTCACAGACCACAGCCAAAGTCATCTGCCGGAGGACGCCCGGGAGCTGGCAGCCCGGTGGAGCGCGCCGGTCATCATCACCACCTCCGTCCGCTTTTTCGAAGCCCTGTTTTCTGACCGGCCAACAGTCTGCCGCAAGCTCCACAACATCGCAGACAGCGTCGTCCTGTTTGACGAGGCTCAGAGCCTGCCTGCCAGCCTGACCTCTTCCACCCTCCGTGGGGTGAACGAGCTCTGCCGTCGGTATCACACCACCATAGTGTTCTCCACGGCGACCCAGCCGGATTTTTCCGCTCGAAAAGACGTGGACTGGCATCCCACGGAGATCCTGCCGGAGCACAAAGCGCTGTTTGCCGCCTTGCAGCGGGTCAACGTGGCGTGGCGGCTGGGGGAGGAGACGCCATTAGAATCCATCGCGGCGGAGATGTCAGAGCACGAGAGCGTCTGCGCCATCGTCAACCTGCGCCGCCACGCCCGGAGCATCGTGCAGGAGCTGAAAAGGCGCTGTCCGGCGGAGACGGTATTTTTCCTGACGACGGACCTGTGCCCCGCCCACCGGAGCAAGCAGATCCAGATCATCCGGGAGCGCTTGGAGCACAAGCTGCCCTGCCGGGTGGTGGCCACTCAGTGCATCGAAGCGGGGGTGGACCTGGACTTTCAGACAATGTACCGGGCCCTGGCTCCCTTGGAGGCCATCATCCAGGCTGCCGGGCGCTGAAACCGAAATGGCGGGGCCATGGGCCGCGTGATCGTTTTCCGCCCGGCGGATGAGCGGATGCCATACCCCGATGACTGGTACAACAACGCCGCCGTCACCGTGCAGGAGATGGCCCCGCCCTTCTCTATCCACGACCCGGAGACGATCCGGGAGTACTACCGGCGGCTCTTTGACGGTGCTGTGGACAAACCGGAACTGCGAAAGGCCATCGAAGCCCGGTCCTTTCCCCAGGCGGCGGCGCAGTATCATCTGATCCAAAACGCAGGCGCCCAGGTCATTGTGCCCTATCCCAGAGAGAAAGCGGAGCAGAAGGGACAAAAGGAGCAGAAGCAGTACGGTGAGATCGCCCAACAGCTGCGGGCTGACGGCGTCACCGGCGCACTGCTCCATGAGGCCGCGTCCATCACAGTCACCTGTTTTGCCAAAAACTTAGCGACTTACGCCGAAGAGATCCCCTTTGCCCAACACAGAAAGGGAAAACGCAGGGAACAGACCGGGGGCAGCAACATCTATCTGCTCCGTCCTCAGTATGAGGATCTTTATGACCCGGTCCTGGGCCTGCATTTCCCCCAGGAGGAACAGTCGAACTACATATGGTGATGTACAAACACGCCAGCTGTCCTGATTATGGGACAGCTGGCGTGTTATTTTTTATAAAAAGATGGTTGACTTTTATGAGTCTTTAAATCATTATATAACTGACAGCTAGTTTTTAGCTGAGAGTCGAAATAGCTATATAATTATTTGACCGCTCTGTCCGTGAAACGGAGCAGAGCGAACAAATTATGGAGGTGAAAACTTATTTGAAAGAGATCGTCATTGAAGTGTGGGGGGATTTTGCCTGCTTCTCTGCGCCCTACGCCAAAGTGGAGCGGCTGACTTATCCCTTCCCCACCCCATCCGCCGCCAGGGGCATTCTCTCCGCGATCTACATGAAACCGAAGGAGTTCCGGTGGCAGATCAACCGCATCGAGGTGCTCAGTCCCATCCGCTACATCAGCTTCAAGCGCAACGAGGTCAAATCCACAACGAGCACAGCGCCGATCTCCACGGAGGAGGAGCGTACCCAGCGGCAGACGGTGGCTCTACAGGACGTCCGCTATCGAATCGCGGCGTCCATCGTCCCCCGGCCCGCCTTTGCTGGGAAGGAGACGCAGCTCTATGAGCAGGCCCTGCGGCGCATCCGCGGAGGAAAGTGCTATTTCCAGCCGTCCTTGGGGCTGCGGGAATTTGCCTGCTATTTTGAGGAGAGCGACGGGAGCCGCTCCCCCATCTCTCAGTCCATGGACGCAGGGCTGATGGTCTACGACCTGTTTACGCCGGAGGATGTGGAAGTCACGAAGAGGACAAAGATTCAGATGTCCCTCTTCCATGCCGTGATGGAAAACGGCGTGATCCAGGTCCCGCCCTATGACAGCCCGGAGGTTTTGAAGGGAGGCAGCTCATGCTGAAAGCACTCTATGACTATGGAATGCGCCGCCAACTGGCGCTGCCGCCGGGATTTGTGGAGAAAACCATCAAAGCATACATCTCCCTTTCAGAACACGATGACCATGTCAGCGTCTACCTGGGAGATGGAGAAGCCGTCCCCTGCCCGGATATCGGCAGCCTGGCCAACGGGAAGGACAAGAGCAACGTCCTTGCGGAGAAGCGCTCCGTGGTGATCCCGCAGGAACCCGGAAGCAAAAGCGCGTTCTTTCTGGAGACGCTCCGCTGTGCAGCGGCGGAAGAGCCCCTGCTGAACGTGTGCGTCCACGCCCTGGAGAACCCGGAAACGGCGGCGGCCATCCGGGCGGAGCTGGACCGGGCCAAGATCAAGCCGGGAGACCGGATCTCCTTCCGGGTCAACGGAACGCCGGTGCTGCGATCCGAAAAAGTCCGTGCCTGGTGGCAGGACTATCGAAAGCAATTTTTGAAGAACGCGGAGCACCCCACCGCGCTGTGTCTCATCACCGGCGAGCCCACGGTCCCCATGACCACCACCACACCCATTCAGGGATTGCATGTCGTCGGCGGCCACGCCCGCGGGGACGCCCTGATCTGCTTTGACAAGGCGGCTTTCTGCTCCTATGGCCAGAAAAAGGCGGCCAATGCCCCGGTCTCGGAGGAGGCCTTCTGCGTAGTAAAGGCGGCGCTGGATGACCTTTTGAAGGATGCGCCCATCCTGTCAGGCATGAAGTTCGTCCACTGGTTTGACCGGGAGATCCCCCCGGAGGACGACCCGCTTTACTCCATCGATCTCGGCTTTGATCCGCCGGAAGCGCCGGAAACCGAGGAAAACGCCGCTCCTCCCGTCAACGAGGGGGCCGCGCGGGACAGGGCCGATCAGGTCCTGAACAGCATCGATCTCGGGCAGCCTGTTCCCGATCTGGACGATGTGTCCTATTACATCCTGCTGCTCTCCGGCGCCAACAGCCGGATCATGATCCGCAAATATGACCGGGGAAATTACGCCGACCTCCGCCGCAATCTGGGACAGTGGTACGCCGACCTGGCCCTGACCAATTCCGTCGGCACCGGAAACATCCGCCCCATGAAATTGACGGCGCGCCTGCTCCGGCTGCTGAAATTTCAGAAAACGGACAGCCGCCCCTTCGAGCGCCTGTCCAAGGAGCTAGCCGGGATCACCCCGGCGGTCATTCAGGCGATCCTGTCCGGCGGCCCTCTGCCGGACGCTGTGGCGGCCAAGTCGCTGGCCTATATCCGCTCTGACCTGGTAGCCGACGACGACAGCGGCACGCAGTGGGCCCTGCCCCTGCCCAATCCTCTGGCCTGCCAGTGGCTGAAGGTCTGGCTGCTGCGGAAAAACAGAATTCATCATCAGGAGGAACCGATCTTGGAAGAATATAACTTCGATCTCGCCAACTCCGCCTATCATTGCGGTGGACTCATGGCCATCTATGCGGCGATCCAGCAGGCGGCCATGCCAGACGTGAACACCGGTATTGTGGAGCGGTACTACGCCTCCGCCATCCAGATGCCCGCGCTGGTCATCGGCCAGCTCAGCAGCCGGTCCAATCACCACCTGGAAAAACTGGAAAACAAGTGGCTCGCCGGAGAATATCAGAAAAAGCTGCAACAGGTCTCCGTCGCCCTGGGGACCGCTATCCCCGCCACCCTGAATCTGGAGCAGCAGTCCTACTTTGCGCTGGGCTATTACCAGATGGGCGCAAAACTCAACCAGGACAAGAACGAACATATCGCCGCCAAGAAAGCGGCGGAGACGACGAAAGAATAAGAGGAGGGTATCTTATGGCGATCCAGAACCGTTATGAATTTTTGTATTATGTCGCGTGCACGAACTCCAACCCCAACGGCGACCCGGACATGGGCAACATGCCCCGCATCGATCCCCAGACCATGCAGGGCTACATCACCGACGGCGCCACCAAGCGCCGCATCCGAAACTACATCGAGCTGGCCCATGGGGACGAACCCGGCATGAACATTATCATTCAGCAGGCCACCAATATCAACCGCCACATCGCCGAGGCCAAGCGGGCAGCCGGCGTGGAGGACTGCGCCAAGTCCAAAGAGGCCGTCTACGCCGGGCGGAAGAAGGCGTGTGAGCTGTTCTATGACGTCCGCACCTTCGGCGCGGTCATGTCCACGGGCCCCAATGCAGGCCAGGTGCGCGGCCCTGTGCAGATCACCTACGGCAAAAGCCTGGACGCGGTCCTTCCTCTGGACATCTCCATCACCCGCATGGCCGTGGCGGACAAGGTGAAAGACGGTGGTGTCACTGTGGAAGAGTATCTGGCGTGGGAGCAGGCCCAGTCTGAGGACAAGCTCCGCACCATGGGCCGGAAGCAGATGATCCCCTTCGGCCTTTACGAGGTCCGCGGCTTTGTCAGCGCCAATCTGGCCCAGGAGACCGGCTTTGACAAGGCCGACCTGAACGCCCTTTTCGAGGCCATTTTGAACATGTACGAGCATGACCACTCCGCCAGCAAGGGCGAGATGGCGGTGGTCTCCCCGTTGATCATTTTCAAGCACGTGGGCACAGATTCCGATCCGGTCCAGCGGGCCCGCCAGGCCAGGTTGGGCTGCGCCCCGGCCCATAAGCTCTTCGACCTGGTCAAGGTCACAAAGAAGCCTTCTGTCTCCTACCCCCGGAGCTATCGGGATTATGACGCGGTGGTCTCGCTGGACAAGGTGCCCAAGGGCGTGCAGATCGGTTTCCAGCCCAGCGCCTTCGAGCCGGTGACCTGGGACGAACTCCCCGCCGGCGAGGACTGGTTCCGCCATGGATGACTGGGACCCGATTCCCCTCTCCCGGCTGTCCCACGCTGGTTTTTGCCTGCGGCGGGCCGCGCTGCTGACCAATGAACAGGTATGGTCAGAGAGCGCGGACACCGCCAAGGGCCGTTCCGAGCATGAGCGGGTCCATACCCAACGGATAGAGCGCAGGGGCGACTCCGCCAAGCTGTATGAATTTCCGGTCTATTCCCACACCCTGGGCGTTGCAGGAAAGTGCGATTGCATCGAAGCGGAGGCGGATATTCGCGGCTGCCGCATCCCTGCGCTGGATTTTCCGGTTCGGCTGTACCCGGTGGAATATAAGCACGGAAAGCTCCGTGCGGAGCAAGAGTATGAGATCCAACTGTGCGCACAGGCCATGTGTCTGGAGGAAATGTTTCAGACACATATCACAGAAGGCACCATCTATTACATCACCTCCCACCGCCGGTATCCGGTCCCCCTGACCGAGAAACTGCGGAGCCTGGTAACGGAAACGATCCGAGAAATCGAGTCCTTTCGCCGCAGCTTTTCCGTTCCTCAGGCAGAGCCGGGTGCAAAGTGCAATGCTTGCTCCCTTCGGGACCACTGTCTGCCCGGTGTACAGTCATCCGCCCTCAGTTACTGTACACAGCTCCGCAGCGAGGCATTGGAGGAGGACGCGCCATGAAAAAACTGCTGGAAACGCTGTATATCACAACGCCAGAGAGCTATCTTTTCGAACGGAACGGGAACATCTGTATCTCCATCGGCGGTGCCGAAAGGGCTTCCGTCCCGATCACACAAGTGGATTCCATCGTCCTGTTTGGGAAAAATACGCTCTCCACCGCATTGCTATCCTTCTGCTCTCGGAATGATGTGACCATTACCTTTCTCAGTGAAAACGGCTTTTTCCAGGGGCGGGTGTGCGGCCCGGTCAGCGGCAATGTACTGCTGAGAAAGCGGCAGTATGAGAGCCTTGCAGACGCGGACTTTGTAAATCGGTTCGTGGCGGACCTGCTGTTCTGCAAAATTCGGAACAGCAAGTCTGTACTGCTGAGATACGCCCGTTCCACCCTCGACGAAGCGGCAAAGCGCTCTCTTGCCGCCGCGGTATCCGAACTGACAGAGAGCGCACAAAAGCTGGACGCCTGCTCGGATATTGACTCCATGCGCGGCATCGAGGGCGCAGCGGCGTCCGTCTATTTCTCCCGATTTGATGCGCTGCTCTCCAGTCCCAAGGGATACCGTTTTGAGGTGCGGAGTCGTCGGCCTCCCATGAACGAGGTCAACGCTGTGCTGTCCTTTGTATATACGCTTTTAGCCCACGATGCTCGCGCATCCATAGAGACCGTGGGCCTGGACCCCGCTGCTGGGTATCTGCACACACTTCGTCCGGGACGTTCCTCCTTCGCTTTGGACCTGATAGAGGAGCTTCGCGCCCCTTTGTGTGACCGCTTGGTCATTTCTATGTTCAACAAAAACCAGTTTCAGGAGCAGGATTTTACCACGGACTTTGGTGCGGTGTACCTCAGTGACAGAGGACGGCGAAAGGTCCTGGAGCAGTGGCGCAGCAGAAAACGAGAGTCCATTCAACATCCGTTTTTAAAAGAAAAAATCTCCATTGGGATGATCCCTTACGCACAATCCATGCTCTTTGCCCGTGTGCTGCGCGGAGACCTTGACCGATATCCACCCTTTGTATGGAGGTGATGACCCATGATGCTGGTTGTGACATATGATGTGGATACCTCAGATGCCGCTGGGCAAAAGCGTCTGCGGAAAGTCGCAAAGATTTGCGAACGACATGGAATGCGCGTGCAAAACTCTGTGTTCGAGGTCCTTGTAGACGCCGCACATCTGGTCATTTTAAAAAATGAACTGGAAAAGGTCATTGACTTGGAGCAAGACTCCGTCCGCTTCTATCGGCTGGGCAATTCCTATGAGAATCGGATCGAGACCATGGGAAAAAAGCCTCTCGTAGAAGCCGGAAGCGCCTTGATCTTCTAGCGCCGACCCTTCCCGTACATAATTTCGCGGAAGGTCCGCGCAAAAATTCTTTTGATTTTCGCGGCTTTTTGAAAGATTTCTCTGACATACGGGGAATATCTCGTAAAAAACCGCGTGATCTTTCGGCAATTCTCCACAAAACACAGCATCAACTTTGTGGAAAATTGCCGTCGCCCCTCCCGTGGGGGCGCGAGTAGAAATTTGATCTGGGCCTCCAGCTTCGGCTCGCCAGCGATGTCGCCCCTCCCGTGGGGGCGCGAGTAGAAATACAGCAGCAGAGCGCAGCATCACCTACACCGAGGCGTCGCCCCTCCCGTGGGGGCGCGAGTAGAAATCACTGGCTCCACGTCCAGAGCCGGCAGCGTCTCAAGTCGCCCCTCCCGTGGGGGCGCGAGTAGAAATAGAAACATCAGGAGTATAAGCAAAAGCAGAATAAGTCGCCCCTCCCGTGGGGGCGCGAGTAGAAATAACAACCTCACCGCAATGATCGGCGAGATCATCAGGTCGCCCCTCCCGTGGGGGCGCGAGTAGAAATTTATCATTCTGAGCGTTGATAACATCCTGGCCATCAGTCGCCCCTCCCGTGGGGGCGCGAGTAGAAATAAGGGTTTCCCTGCGGGGGACGAGGGAAAAGTTTCGGTCGCCCCTCCCGTGGGGGCGCGAGTAGAAATGTAATCAGGAGACAGTGTTGCCTTCAGGAATCCGTCGCCCCTCCCGTGGGGGCGCGAGTAGAAATTGGACGTACTACGAAAAGGGTACGTACTGGAAGGGTCGCCCCTCCCGTGGGGGCGCGAGTAGAAATGATATCCCGGGAGATGGCTGCCGAGAAGTGAGCCGTCGCCCCTCCCGTGGGGGCGCGAGTAGAAATAAGAGACCGAGCAACTTTAAGAGGTGCGGCGTTCCGTCGCCCCTCCCGTGGGGGCGCGAGTAGAAATCCTCATACTCGGGGGCATAGCCCTGGGGGATATAGTCGCCCCCTCCCGTGGGGGCGCGAGTTGAAATCGGTTATCCGCTGCTGTAGGTTCGATTCCTGCTCCTGTCGCCCCTCCCGTGGGGGCGTGAGTTGAAATGTTCCAGACGGTACAAAAATATGGGCTTGACAACGTCGCCCCTCCCGTGGGGGCGTGAGTTGAAATCGCTCCACGTCCTTGCCCTTGCCCGTCAAGGCTGCGTCGCCCCTCCCGTGGGGGCGTGAGTTGAAATAACCCGTCCACCAGCCAGCCCTGGCTGGGCACCGGCTGTCGCCCCTCCCGTGGGGGCGCGAGTAGAAATAGAATAGTACGAACCGTACCTCTGGGTACTGGTGTCGCCCCTCCCGTGGGGGCGTGAGTTGAAATTGCGGTACGCCCTTGATGTTGGGGTTGACGCAGTAAGTCGCCCCTCTCGCAGGAGCCGTGAGTTGAAATGAGCATTTTTCGGGGGCAAATCACAAAATGCTGAGTCGCCCCTCCCGCAGGGGCCCAAGCAAAACCGGCGGCGTGGTTTTTAAGTACCACGCCGCCGGTTCTGTTATTTTATATTGTCCAGGTCAGGTCGTGCCCTTCCCCACCGTCTCGTTATCTCCCCGATCAGAACGCCCAGCACTGCCGCGCCCAGGATGTCGCTGGGGAGTGGACATAGATGCTCCAGTCCAGATTCATGACAAGCTCTCCCCCTTCTGAAGGGCACCGTTGGCCTGCTCCCGCCGCTTGGTGGCCTTTTTCAGCCCCTCCAGCGCCAGCAGGATGGCCGTGCCCAGCAGGGCGGGGAGCTGAAAGGTGGCGGCGTCCAGGGGCGGCAGGGGTGTGTCCAGGCTGGCGGGGCCGTTTGCGATGGCATAGAGCGAACCCAGCATCAGGCCCAGGATGAGCCAGACCATATGGCCGCGGCAGCTGTGCAGGGTGGCGCGGATGGCGTGGATGGACAGCCCCGCTCCCGCGACGACGCCAAAGCCCAGTGCGCACAGCCCCGGCACCACGTCCAGCTGGAGACGCAGAAAGCTGTGGACGGCCTGGATGGTGGGCAGATACACCCCCGCGATGAGCAGGATGGACGAGCCGGAAATGCCGGGCAGCACCATGGCGGTGATGGCCACCATGCCGGAGAAAAACAGATAGACCAACTGGACCGGCGTGAGATGGGCATAGTTCACGCTGCCCATGGCGCCCATCCCCGTGCGCAGCAGAGTCAGGGCCACCACAGCGGCCACCCCCCAGCAGCAAAAACCACCCGTGGCGCAGGGGCTGCTTTTTCAGCGTCTCCCGCTCCGCCGAGACGATGAAGGGGACAGAACAGAGGGTGAGTCCCAGGAACAGGGAACTCATGAAGTAGATGTTCTTGGCAAACAGGCCGGACAGCAGGATCACACAGGCGGTCATGCCCACCATCCAGCCCAGCCCCAGCTTCAGCACATAGCGCAGCCCGGCCTTTCGCCGCTCCCCCTCCCCCCGGAACAGGTCGTGGAGCGCGTCCAAAAAGCGCTCGTAAAAGCCCAGGATGAACGCGATGGTCCCGCCGGATACGCCGGGGACGCTGTCGGCCAGGGCCATGCAAAAGCCGTGAAATACCGTTACGATCATAAAAAACGTCTACTTTCTGTGAAAGATCATCTGTGCGGTGGACAAAACTGCCGGAGCGCCCAGCAGCAACAGGAGCACCAGACACCCGCCCTGCACCAGCAGCCCTCCGGGGAGCCCCAGCAGGAGCCACCCGGTCTGAACCGTCAGCGTGCCCACGCCCAGGGCCAGCTTTTTCCCGGAGAGGGGGAAGGGGAGCAGCAGGCGGGCGTTGACCAGCCGGATCAAAAACACCGCCAGACAGCTGAAAAAGGTGGCGGCGGCCCCTTGTATCCCCAGCCAGGGGATGAGCCACAGGTT
>URNZ01000053.1 GCA_900549405.1 uncultured Eubacteriales bacterium
GCCGGGAGGGCATCGAGCTGAGCTATCAGGACTGCCCGGAGGAGGTGCTGCCCATCTCCGGCGACCCGGAGCGGCTGCGCCAGGTGTTCTGCAATCTGCTGGACAACGCCGCCAAGCACGGCGGCTCGGGCAAGCGCATCGATGTGTCCGTGGCCCAGGAGGGGGCGGAGGCGGTGGTGCGCATCCGGGACTATGGCCCCGGCGTGCCCGAGGAGGAGCTGCCCTTCATCAAAAACAAGTTCTATAAGGGAACGTCCAAGGCCCGAGGCTCCGGCATCGGCCTGGCGGTGTGCGAGGAGATCGTCACCCGCCACGAGGGCGTTCTGGACATCGGCAACGCCCAGGGCGGCGGCTGCGTCGTCACCATCCGCCTGCCCATCGAGGCGTGACCCATCCCGGCGGCGCGCCGGAACACAGAAGGAGACCATTCATGCTGGAAAACCAAACCCAAACCAAAGAAAACACCCAGGGCCGCAGCACCAAGTTCAAGACCATGTGCGGCGGCCAGGCCCTCATCGAGGGCATTATGATGCGCGGTCCCAAGAAACAGGCCGTGGTGGTGCGCAAGCCCGACGGCCAGCTGGAGACCCAGGTGAAGGACCTGCGCTTCATCAAGGACCGCTACCCCGTGTTGGGCCTGCCCTTCATCCGGGGCATCGTCAACTTTGCCGACTCCATGTATAACGGCGTCACCGCCCTGATGTACTCGGCGGAGTTCTTCCCCGAGGACGGGGAGAGCGGGGCGGAAGAGGAGGACTCTAAGCTGGAGCAGTGGCTGGAAAAGCACCTGGGCAGCGAAAAGGCCACCTCGGTGATCACCACCATGGCGGTGCTGCTGGGGGCGGGCATGTCCATCGGACTGTTCTTCCTGCTGCCCACCCTGCTGGGCACCTTCATCACCCTGTTTACCGATTCTATGCTGGCCCGGAACCTGGCGGAGAGCCTGCTGAAGATCATCATCTTTGTGGGCTATCTGGCCCTGTGCTCCCGGATGAAGGAGATGAAACGGGTCTTCTCCTATCACGGGGCCGAGCACAAGACCATCTTCTGCTATGAGGCAGGGTTGCCCCTGACGGTGGAGAACGTGCGCATCCAGCCCCGGCACCATCCCCGGTGCGGCACCAGCTTTTTGTTCATGGTCATCGCCATCTCTATCCTGGTTTCCACGGCGGTGTTTGCCATCTGGCCCATACACAACGCCCTGCTGCGGTTTTTGGCCCATCTGGCCATGCTGCCGGTGATCGTGGGCATCAGCTATGAGTTCAGCCGCTGGGCGGGCCGCCACGACGGGCCCATCACCCGGGTTTTGACGGCCCCCGGCCTGTGGCTGCAAAATTTCACCACCTTCGAGCCGGATGACTCTATGATCGAGGTGGGCATCCACGCCCTGGAGCTGGTCCTGCCCGAGGAGAAGGGTGCGGACGCGTGGTAAACAAGGCGGAGCGAGAGAGGAAAGGCGAGGTGGGAAGTCATGGCGACGACCTATAACAATCTGTATCTGGACGCCCGGGCCAGGCTGAAAAAGGCTGGGGTAGAGGCCGCCCAGCTGGAGGCCCGGGAGATCGTGTGCTACGCCGCCGACAAGAGCCGGGAGCAGCTGTATCGGGACATGTCCCTGTACGCCTCCGCCCAGCTGGAAAAGCGGGTGGAGGAGCTGGTGCAGCGGCGGCTGGCGGGGGAGCCGGTGGCCTATATCATCGGGGAGTGGGAGTTCTATGGCCTGCCCCTGGACATCAGCCGGGATGTGCTCATCCCCCGGGCCGACACCGAGCTGCTGGCCGAACGGGGCATCGCCCGGGCGCAGGAGGCCGGGGAGGGGGCACGGGTGCTGGACCTGTGCGCCGGAAGCGGCTGCGTGGGACTGGCCATCGCCTCTCAGGTACCCACCTGCCGGGTGGTGCTGGGCGATCTGTCCGAGGGGGCGCTGCGTACCTGCAAGCAGAACGTGCGGCGCAACGGCCTGAACGCCCGGGTCACCTGTCTCTCTGTGGACGCCATGGACAACCCCAGCCCCGCCCTGTGGGACTTTGACGTCATCGTGTGCAACCCGCCCTATATCCCCTCCGGGGACATCGCCGGGCTGGACGCCTCTGTGCGGGACTATGAGCCCCGGATGGCTCTGGACGGGGGAGAGGACGGCCTGGACTATTACCGGGCCATTGCCCCCAAGTGGAAGGCGGCCCTACGCCTGGGCGGCGCCCTGCTGTTCGAGGTCGGCATCGGCCAGGCCCCGGCGGTGGAGGAGATCCTGGCCCAGAACGGCTATCAGGACATCCAGAGCGCCCAGGACACCCAGGGCATCTGGCGGGTGGTGGAGGGCACCGCCCGGGATTAAGACCACTGTCCGGTTTATAGGACAGCATTTCCATTAGAGTAAGCTGCGAAAGATATATATATACACCAGAAGGGGCGGCAAGCGCCCCGGCTCTGCGGGCCGGATCAAATTCCGGCCAGAAAGGAGAAGAGAGGATATGGCAACCAAAAAACCGCCTTTAGAGTCCCCCAGCCCCGCTGAGGATAAGAAGAAAGCACTGGAGACCTGCATGGCCCAGATCGAGCGCAATTATGGCAAGGGCTCCATCATGCGCCTGGGCGAGAACACGGGCATCGTGGTGGAGTCCATCCCCACCGGTTCCCTGTCGCTGGACATCGCATTAGGCATCGGCGGCGTGCCCAAGGGCCGCATCATCGAGATATACGGGCCGGAATCCTCCGGCAAGACCACCCTGGCCCTGCACATTGTGGCCGAGGCCCAGAAGCGGGGGGGCGAGGTGGCCTTCATCGACGCCGAGCACGCCCTGGACCCCTCCTATGCCCGTGCCTTGGGCGTGGACATCGACTCCATGCTCATCTCTCAGCCGGACACCGGCGAGCAGGGCCTGGAGATCTGCGAGGCCCTGGTGCGCTCCGGCGCCCTGGACGTGGTGGTGGTGGACTCGGTGGCCGCCCTGACCCCCCGGGCGGAGATCGAGGGCGACATGGGCGATGCCCACGTGGGCCTGCTGGCCCGCCTGATGAGCCAGGCCCTGCGCAAGCTGGCCGGCTCCATCGCCAAGACCAACTGCATCGTCATCTTCATCAACCAGCTGCGTGAAAAAGTTGGCGTGATGTACGGCAACCCGGAGGTGACCACCGGCGGCCGTGCCCTGAAGTTCTATGCCTCCGTGCGCATCGACGTGCGCCGCATCGAGGGCATCAAGGTGGGCGGCGAGATCATCGGCAACCGCACCCGGGCCAAGATCGTGAAGAACAAGGTGGCGCCCCCCTTCCGGGAGGCGGAGTTTGAGATCCTCTATGGCCAGGGCATCTCCAAGTGGGGCGAGATGGTGGACCTGGCGGTGAAGCTGGATATCATCCAGAAGTCGGGCTCCTGGTTCTCTATGGGCGATCTGCGCATCGGCCAGGGCCGGGACGCCGCCCGGCAGTATTTAAAGGACAACCCCGACGTGGCCGAGAAAGTGGAGGCCGAGGTCCGGGCCAACGCCTATAAGCTGATGGGCATGAAGAACGGCAAGGCGGACAAGCCGGAGAAGAAGTCCGCGGGCCAGGCGGTGGATGTGTCCGCCGATGACTTTGTGGACGGCCCCGTGGACGAGGACTAAGCCGTGGTCATTCAGGAGCTGAAGCCCTCTCAGCGGGTGCAGGGCCGCTGGCTGGCCATGCTGGAGGACGGCTCTATTTTGCGGGTGGGCCAGCAGGAGATCGCCGACTTCGCCCTGTACTCTGGCAGAGAGCTGACGGAGGAGGAGACAGAAGCCCTGACCGCCGGGCTCCGCCGCCGCCAGCTCCGGGAGCGGGCCTTAGAGCTGCTTTCCCGCAAGCCCCAGTCCCGGCGGGAGCTGACGCGGAAGCTGAACGAGTGGGGGGCCCAGCCGGAGGAGGCGGACGCCGTGTGCGACCGCATGGAGGAGCTGGGCTATCTCAACGAGGCGGACTATGCCGCCCAGATCGTGCGGGTGTACTCCGCCCGGGGCTTTGGGGAAAAGAAGCTGCGGGACGAGCTGTATCGCCGGGGTGTCCCCCGGGACTATTGGGATGACGCCCTGGCCCAGGTGGAGGACTCCACCGAGGCCATCGACGCCTTTCTGCAAAAGAAGCTGGCGGGGTGGACGGGGGACCGGAAGCAGCTGCAAAAGGTCACCGCCGCCCTGGCCCGCCGGGGCTTCTCCTGGTCAGACATCCGGGACGCCCTGGCCCGGTATGAGACCGGAATCGACATAGAATACGACTAAAGAAAAACTAGGAGCGAAAAAACGATGCCTTATAAAATTGCCTTTGTCTCATTGGGCTGCGCCAAAAATCTGGTGAACACCGAACAGATGATGGCCCTGTGCCGCCAGGCGGGCCACACCATCACCGGCGAGCCCGAGGGGGCGGACGTGGCGGTGCTGAACACCTGTGGCTTTATCGAGTCGGCCAAGAGCGAGGCCATTGATAATATTTTACAGCTGGCCCATCTGAAAGAGGAGGGCAAGCTGAAAAAGCTGCTGGTGGCCGGCTGCCTGACCCAGCGCTATGCCGACGACATCCGCCAGGAACTGCCCGAGGTGGACGGAATGCTGGGCACGGGGAGCTATACCGACGTGGTCACCGCCGTGGAGGAGCTGATGGCCGGGGAGAAGGCCGAGCACTTCGCCGGGATCAACACCACCTATGAGGACGGGGAGCGGATCGTCACCACCCCGGGCTACACCGCCTATCTGAAGATCGCCGAGGGGTGCAGCAACGGCTGCGCCTTCTGCATCATCCCCAAGCTGCGGGGCCGCTACCGCAGCCGGTCTATGGACGCGGTGCTGGCCGAGGCCAGAGAGCTGTCTCAGGCCGGGGTGAAGGAGCTGATCGTCATCGCCCAGGACATCACCCGCTATGGCATGGACCGGAAGGACGGCTCCAGCCTGGCTGGGCTGCTGGGGGAGCTGTGCAAGCTGGACTTCCACTGGGTCCGCCTGCACTATCTCTATCCCGAGGTCATCACCGACGATTTGATCGAGACCATGGCGAAAAACCCCAAGATCGTCCACTATCTGGACATCCCCATCCAGCACTGCAACGACAAGATTCTAAGGGCCATGCGCCGCCACACCACAAAGGCGGATATCCAGGCCCTGTTTGCCAAGCTGCGGAAAGCCATGCCCGACGTGGTGCTGCGCACCTCCCTCATCTGCGGCCTGCCCGGAGAGGGCGAGGCGGAGTTTGAGGAGCTGTGCCAGTTCCTGCGGGAGGAGAAGCTCCAGCGGGCGGGAGTGTTCCAGTTCTCCCCGGAGGAGGGCACCCTGGCCGCCGCCATGGACGACCAGGTGGACCCGGACACCGCCCAGCGCCGGGTGGAGCTGGTGGTGGACCTCCAGTCCCGGGTGATGGACGCGTATAACGAGCAGCGCCTGGGCACGGTGATGGAGGTCCTGTGCGAGGGCTTTGACAGCCAGGCCGGGTGTTATGTGGGCCGGACCTATGCCGACTCGGTGGAGATCGACGGCCACGTCTATTTCACCGCCGCCGGACTGGTGCCCGCCGGGAGCTTTGTGAACGTGCGCATCACCGGCACCATGGACGGGGACCTGACCGGCGAGATCGACGAATAAATCAGAATACACAGCGCATATTGAAGCGCATAAAGGAGATTTCAAACCCATGAATACCGCCAATAAGCTGACCTTGCTGCGGGTCGTGATGATCCCGGCCTTTTTGCTGGTGCTGTATCTGCATGTGCCCGGGGCCAACTACTGGGCGCTGGCCATCTTTGCGCTGGCCAGCATCACCGACACCCTGGACGGCTATATCGCCCGGCACTATAACCAGATCACCGACTTCGGCAAGTTTATGGACCCCCTGGCGGACAAGTGCCTGGTGACGGCGGCCATGCTGTGGTTCGTGGAGATCGGCCAGATGCCCGCCTGGGCCCTGCTCATCGTCATCGTGCGGGAGTTTGCCGTGTCCGGTCTGCGGATGATCGCCGCAGACAAGGGCCGGGTCATCGCCGCCGGATGGTCCGGCAAGGTGAAAACGGCCAGCACCATGGTGTGCATCGTGCTGATGCTGCTGCCCATCGCCTATTGGGTGAACAGCATCTGCGTGGCGGTGATCGTGCTGACCACCATCTATTCCGGCGTGGAGTATTTCACCAAGAATCTGGACGTGCTGTCCGACGTAAAGTAAACCTGATCTTATTTCCCCGCCCTGCCGGTATCCCAGGGCGGGGAGAAGAACATTTGGACCAATTTTAGACCAACAAACCAACAAAAGGAGCGGAGCATGGACATCACAAAAAAGATCGGCCCCTGGCGGGAGGTTGGAAAACGCCTGCTGGTCATCACCATCTATTCTATTATCATGGCCCTGAACTATAAGAGCTTTGTCCAGGCGGGCGACCTGTTCCCCGGCGGCTTTACCGGCCTGACCCGTCTGGCCCAGCGCTGCGCCCAGGAATTCTGGGGCGTGACGCTGCCCTTTGCCCCCATCAACCTGGTGCTCAACGCCATCCCGGCGGCGGTGAGCTTTAAGCTCATCGGCAAGCGGTTCACCATGTACTCCTGCCTGGCCATTGTGGTCAGCAGTATTTTCACCGACCTGGTTCCCTCGGTGCCGGTGACGGAGGACATCCTGCTCATCTGCGTGTTCGGCGGCCTGATCAACGGCTTTTCCATCAGCCTGTGCCTTCAGGCGCGCATCACCAGCGGCGGCACCGACTTTATCGCCATCGCCCTGGCCGAGCGGAAGAACGTGAACGCCTGGAACTATATCTTCTGCGGCAACGTGATCATGCTCATGGTGGCCGGCGCTCTGTTCGGCTGGGACCGGGCGCTGTACTCCATCATCTTCCAGTTTGCCAGTACCCAGGTCATCCGCATGATGGACCCGGACGGGCGGCGGGTGACGCTGTTCATCGTCACCGGGCGGGAGAAGGCCGGGGGCGTGTGCGCCCAGATCCAGGACACCCGCCACACCGCCACCCTCATCGAGGGCGTGGGCCTCTACAACGGGGAGCCCTGCGTGATGATCTATTCCGTGGTGGGCAGCAACCAGCTCCGCCGCCTGACCCGCAAGGTCAAACAGGCCGACCCCCAGGCCTTTGTAAACGTGATCCGCACGGAGAAGCTGATGGGCAACTTCTATCGGGACCCGAGAGATTAAACCGCAGAAAGACAGGAGGCGCGGCATGGCTGTACCAAAGCTGAGCAAACAGGAGATCGTAAACGCCCTGAAGTTCATCGACGAGAAGGGCGTCCCCGAGCACAACGTGAGCATGAAATACGTGCTTGTGTCTGAAAACGGGAAGACCTATCCGCCCAAGTATGTGGTGGCCGTGGCGGACCATCTGGCAAACGGGACGGATATTTCCACGGAGTCCTTCGGCAGCGAGGATGCAAGGAACTGTCTGGAGCGTCTGGGCTTTGCCATTGAGACCAAGCGGCAGGAGAAGTTTGAGCTGACCGTCACGGCCCAGGGCGTGGTGTCCACGGATGAGCGCTTTACCATGGATGACTTGAGCCTCGGGGATAACTATGTGCCCCTGGGCGTCTGTTTTCAGCGGGCGAACGGGGATATCATCAAGCGGGCCCACAGAAAGGGCGAGAAGAAGATATCCAACATGACCCTGCCGCGCCTTGCTTGTCAGATATTCGAAAAGCAGCTTGCCGCCCTGTCGGTGGAGGAGAAGGAGAACTTTCCTGTTTGCAAATACAAGCCGAGCAGCCAGATGATCTGCGGCATTTATACCAGTGTAGAGGAATTCAAAAGATATAAAAATTCCATCGAATATCTGACCTACAGTTATGACAACGGGCGTCGGTTCGTGATCTACAGCTGGAATATCTTCTCCACGATCCGCTTCGTTCAGGAGTGCCTGAAGCGGTTTGGCCAGCCGGGGGACCGGTTCGTTTTGACCTATCGGGACAAGGATGAAAAGGAGACTGCGGCGGAGAAGACGGAAGCAGCGCCGGATGCGGCTCCCCAGCCTGAAGGGTGTCGGAACGGGTTCTCGCACATGCCGCTCGAAGCCAAAAATCTGATTTTCAGGGGCGCTCCCGGCACCGGCAAGTCCTATCTGGCCAGGGAGATCGCGGCGGATATCGTCAGCGACGGCTACTTTGACGATTACACCCTCCTCACGGACGAGCAGAAAAAGCAGGTGGAGTTCGTCCAGTTCCACCCCAGCTATGACTACTCCGACTTTGTGGAGGGCCTGAGGCCCAAGCTCAACGCCGACGGGACCATGGGCTTTACATTACAGGACGGCATTTTCAAAAAATTCGTCGCCCGGGCCAGAGTAAACTATGAGAACGCGCAAGGCTCCACGGAAACACTGAAAAAGTACATCTTTATCATCGACGAGATCAACCGGGGTGAGATATCGAAGATATTCGGGGAGCTGTTCTTTGCCATAGATCCCGGTTATCGGGGCAGGGCCGGGGAAATTTCCACCCAGTATTCCAATCTGCATTCTGACCCGGACGAGAAGTTCTATATCCCCGAAAATCTCTACATCATCGGCACCATGAACGACATTGACCGCTCGGTGGACAGCTTTGATTTTGCCATGCGCCGCCGGTTCCGATTCGTAGAGCTGAAAGCGGACAAAAACCTGGAGATGCTGGCGTCCCTGGAAAACGAGGAGCTGAAGAACGAGGCGATCGGGCGGATGGGCGACCTCAACAAAGCGATCGCCGGGGTGGAGGACCTGAACGAGAACTATCAGATCGGCGCAGCCTACTTCCTGAAGCTGAAGACCCTGAGCTTTGACCAGCTTTGGACCGACTATTTGCAGCCGCTTTTGCAGGAATACGTTCGGGGCATGTACGACGAGGAGAGGCTGATGGACCGCTTTGCAAAGGCATACGGCTATCAGAGACCCGTCCGGGGTGACACCAATGAAGCTGCTGAAGATCCGGGATAATTCCCGGCAGAAAAAAAGCGCCTTTTCTTCCGTGGAAGGGCTGACGGGCAAGCTGGCGGACAAGAACCTGGAGCAGCTGGAGCGGGAGGGGGTGTTCCTGTTTCCCGAGACCGTAACGGACATGGAGGACATGACCCGGGAGCAGATGGTCCTGCAAAGCGTCAACGACGCCTATCGCTCCGGCAATGTGATGGGCTTTCTCGGCTGGGGCGATGAGCGGCTTATCATCCAGTCCCGCTTCTGCGGCGGCGGGGAGGACCACTTTTTTCAGTATCTGCTGGACAAGGTTCTGGGCTTTCCCAACCTGGTCGATTTGGAGACCGACGCCAATCAGGAGGAGCGGCTGTTTCAGTTTTTGCTGTTCCTGTTTCCGCGCTATCTCAAGGCCGCCATGCGGAAGGGCCCGTTCAAGCAGTATATCCGCCGCCAGTATAACGACGGGAACGTGAAGGGCGTCATCGACGTGGCGAGACATATCGGGCGGAACACGCCCTTTGTGGGGAAGATGGCCTATCACCAGCGGGAGTTTTCTTTTGACAACGGCCTGATGGAGCTGGTGCGGCACACGATAGAATTTATCAAGAGAAAGCCCTATGGAAACCGTCTGCTTGCCAAAGCAAAGGACGAGGTAACGCAGGTGATCGACGCCACGCCGGGGTATGCGCCCGGTGACCGGCAGAGGATCATAGAGCAGAATAAACGAAGCCCCGTCCGCCACGCCTATTTCCGGGAGTATCTGGCCCTGCAGCGGCTGTGCCTGCTGATCCTTCAGCACCAGAAACACCAGATCGGTTCGGGGTCCAGGCAGATATACGGGATCTTATTTGACGGCGCGTGGCTGTGGGAGGAGTACATCGCCTTGCTCGTCGGGGATATCTTCTACCATCCGAGAAACAAGAGCGGCGAAGGTGCCCAGAGACTGTTCCACGGAAACGAGGGGAAAATCTATCCCGATTTTATCGGCAGGGACGGGGCGCAGAGGATCGTCGCAGACGCCAAATATAAGCCCATGGGCAACATCGATGGCCGGGACTATTTGCAGCTGCTGGCCTATATGTTCCGGTTTGATGCCAAAATCGGCTACTATCTCTATCCCGAGGCGAAAGGCGCGGAGGATCTGAAGCTGTGGATGAATCGCGGCTCCACCTATGAGAAGAATGTTGTCCCCCGGGATGACGTCAGCGTCACCAAGCACGGCTTGCAGATCCCGGTGGACGCGGGGAGCTATTCAGAGTTTGCCGCGCGTATGAGAGACCAGGAAGAGCGGTTCGTCCGTGTGTGTTTGCATGAATGAAGAACAGGGCGGCGATTTGGCCGCTCTGTTCTTGCATAGAGGACAAAATGACCCAGGGAACGCGCGCACTTGCGGTTTCCCTGGGTCTTGAAATTTTTAGAATGCTCCCGCGCGAAAGCGGCAGCCCTGTGAAGGGGAGGGGGATTTGCAGATGTTGACCAACGGACTTTCATAAAATGGGGAAAACCCGGTGGAAAACCGGCTTAAATGTTCTCCCGCAGCAGGATTTGGTCGCTGGACTGGTACTCCTTGGCATAGCGGCCGGGGGTGATGCCGGTGAGGTGGCCGAAGGTGCGGATGAAGTGGGAGTTGTCGGAAAAGCCGGAGCGCTCTCCCGCCTGCTGCACGCTGACGCCCTCCTGAAGCAGCTGCCGGGCCCGCAGCACCCGGCTGTAGATGATATACTCCATGACGGAGAAGCCGGTGGCCGCCTTGAAGATGCGGCAGAGATAGTGCTTGCTGATATAGAACTGGCTGGCGATCTGGTCCAGGGTGAGGGGGTCGGCCAGGTTGTCCCGGATGTAGTCCAAGATGGGGGCCACCCGCAGAAAGTCCTTGTTTCGGATGGCCTCGCCCGCGGTGGCGGCGTTCAGGGCGGGGGCCACATAGACCAGCAGGTTCAGCAGGGCGGTCATCTGGTGGATGTCGCTGCCGAAGGAGCCATCGTTTTTGTTGCGCTCCAGGGCCTGAAACAGCTCGATGAGGTCGGTCATCTCCTCCGCGTTCAGGTTGGCCCGGCGGAAGGAGTCGTGGGTCAGCTGGGTGAAGTCGGTCTGGGGGGTGGACAGCTGGTCCAGGGCCTTGCGGCTGATGTGCAGGATATACCGGGCGTGAAAGCCGGTGGCCATGGTGCGGTGGAGGGTGTTCTCCCCGATGAGGTACAGCGTGCCCCGCTGAAGGGGATAGACCTGGTCGTTCACAAAGATGTTGCCCGGACTGGTCAGGGGCAGCAGAAACTCGAAATGGTCGTGAAAGTGCAGCCGACTCATGTTCCAGGTGTCATTGTGGTTGAGTTGTAAGTGGAATTCCACATTGGTCATAGACAGAACCTCCGTAAGGGTCCGGCGGGCGGGCAGCGGCTGGCCGGGGAGAAGGGGGCGAAAAAATGGGCGTTGCCCCCGCTGTTTTGCTATTATATCATGGAAGGAGAAGATATGCAAACTTTTTGCTAAATTAAAGCTAGACCCACTGGACGACCTGTGCTACAATAAGTAGCCGATAAATAGCGCATATGCGCAGTTTTTCGTACCTTGAAAACCAGAGGAAGCAAACAAGCAAGAAAAACCAAAAAACATTTTGCAACGGAGGTTTTACCATGAACAAAGTGTATTCCTTGCACGACGCGGTGGAGAAGTTCGTCGAGAGCGGCGACTGCATCTCCTTCGGCGGGTTCACCACCAACCGCAAGCCCTATGCTGCGGTGTATGAGATCCTGCGTCAGGGCCAGAAGGACTTTACCGTCTGGGCCGGTCCTGCCGGCGGCGACTGGGATATGATGATCGGCGAGGGCCGTGTGAAGGCTTATATCAACTGCTACACCGCCAACTCCGGCTACACCAACGTGTCCCGTCGGTTCCGTGCCGCCATCGAGAAGGGCCAGCTGACCTATGAGGACTACTCTCAGGACGTCCTGATGCTCCAGCTGCACGCCGCCTCTCTGGGCCTGCCCTTCCTGCCTGTGCGCCTGATGCAGGGCTCCGGTCTGGAGCAGTATTGGGGCATCAGCGAGGAGGTCCGCAAGACCCTGGACAAGGTGGACGACAAGAAGCTGGTCCGGGTGGAGAACCCCTTCAACCCCGGCGAGCAGGTCATCGCTGTCCCCGTGCCCAAGCTGGACACCGCGATCATCCACGTGCAGAAGGCCAGCCCCGACGGCACCTGCATCATCGAGGGCGATGAGTTCCACGACATCGACATCGCCGTGGCCGCCCGCAAGGTCATCGTGACCTGCGAGGACCTGGTCAGCGACGAGTACATCCGCCGCGATCCCACCCTGACCCGCATCTTCGGCCAGTGCGTGGATGCCGTGGTCCACTGCCCCTATGGCGCTTGGCCCGCCCAGTGCTACAACTACTATGACAACGACTCTCACGCCCTGAAGGAGTATGACAAGGCCTCTAAGTATCAGGACGCCGAGGACGCCAAGGCCCAGCTGGCCAAGGCCGCTGCCAAGGCCGAGAAGGCCGCTGCCGCCAAGCCCGAGGACGCCAAGCTGGCCGACGCCGCTGCCCGCGCCAAGAAGGCCGCTGATGACGCCGCCGCCGGTGTGGCCTTCCCCGAGACCTTTAAGGATTTCCTGGACAAGTGGGTCTATTCCATCAAGGACCAGGACGAGCTGCTGGATAAGATCGGCGGCGCCCGTCTGCTGCGCCTGAAGAACGAGCCCCACCTGGGCTACTCCACCAGACACTGAGAAGCAGGGAGGATATTGAAAATGTCTGATTATACCAAGTATACCAAGCAGGAAATGCAGGCTTATGCCATTGCTAAGAACATCAAGGAGAACCAGATCGTCATCGTGGGCACCGGCCTGCCCCTGATCGGCGCTTCTCTGGCCAAGCGGGCCGTGTGCCCCTCCTGCCACCCCATCGTGGAGAGCGGCCTGATGGACTGCGACCCCGTTGAGGTGCCCCGTTCCGTGGGCGACAACCGCTTCATGGCTCACTGCGCCGTGCAGTGGCCCAACATCCGCTTCATCGGCTTTGAGGCCAACGAGTGGCTGCACGACATGGACCGCCTGGTGGCCTTCATCGGCGGCGCCCAGATCGACCCCTATGGCAACGTGAACTCCACCTGCATCTATGGCAAGGGCGACTATGTCAAGCCCCAGACCCGGTTCACCGGTTCCGGCGGCGCCAACGGCATTGCCGGTTACTGCAACACCATCATCATGATGCAGCACCAGAAGCGCCGCTTCATGGAGAAGATCGACTACATCACCTCCTGCGGCTGGATGGACGGCCCCGGCGGCCGTGAGCGCGCCGGTCTGCCCGGCAACCGCGGCCCCCAGATGGTCGTCACCGACCTGGGCATCATGAAGTTCGATGAGCAGACCAAGCGGATGTATCTGGCTTATTACTATCCGTTCTCCACCCCCGAGATGGTCCAGGAGAACACCGGTTTCGACATCGACGTGTCCCGCGCCCAGCTGATGGAGGGTCCCGGCCCCGAGATCATCAAGCTGATCCGTGAGGAGATCGACCCCGGCCAGGCCTTCATCAAGGTCCCCAAGGACTAATTTGGCTTTTTCGGAGTAAAGATATGGAGAATAAGAACAATAGAGATATGCTCATTCTTCTCGTTCTTCTCCTCGCCCTGATCCTGATCGGCATACTGCTGCCGTCGGACAACGTGACGAGATGTGATATCTGACGCTCCCGCCGCGGCCCCCGCTTTTC
>URNZ01000054.1 GCA_900549405.1 uncultured Eubacteriales bacterium
GTTTTTGTTTGTCAGGGTTTATTGACTGTCGGGGGTTCGTAGCTTTCAAGTACGCACTCATCATACCAGCCAACTGTCGATAGACCATCGATAAATTTGCCCTCTCCATTTTTCCTGACGCTTTTTTTCGTCGATAATCCACTTTTTATCGTCGATTCAGCGAAAATACAGGTGGTTCCCCCGCCTCTTCCGGTCAAAAACCCTATTTTTATCCAAATCATGTAAATTTTATTTTCACGTGATAAATCATTGAATCCCTCTGGACAAAGCAAAAAATGCTGGTAAAATAGAACACACTGAAAATCTAGGACAGGAGGCTACCGATCTTATGGAAGTCCAGGTATTTCTGTTAGGCAACCCCCGGGTTTTGCTGGACCATACCGAGGTCATCTTCCCTTATCGCAAGGTAGAAGGACTGTTTTATTATCTGTGTATCAAGGGCGTCGTCTCCCGGGACGAGGCCATCGGCATCTTCTGGGCCGACTGCACCGAGGGGTCTGCCCGCAAGAATCTGCGGGACGCCCTCTATCATTTAAAAAAGCTCTTCGGCGAGGAGCTCATCAGCGCCGAGGGGAACAACCGCATCACCTTAAAGAAGGAGTGCATCGCCTCCATCGACTATGACCAGGTGACGGAGGAGAACATCTTCCAGCGCTATACCGGCGACTTTTTAGGCTATTTCTATATTAAGAATTGTATCGAGTTTGAAAACTGGGCCACCGGCATCCGGGAGGACCTGCTGCGGCAATATCGCAAGGCCGCCAACAGCCGGGTGAACGCCGTCAGCCAGGGGGACGACCTGGCCGCCATGGAGGACTGCGCCGTGGCCCTGCTGGGCAAGAGCATCCTAGAGGAGGAGCTGTTCCAGACCCTGCTGAGCGGGATGCTCCGCCTGGGCGGCGTGGCCGAGGCCGAGCGCACCTATCAAAAGCTGCGCAAGGCCCTGGCCAGCGAGCTGGAGGTGGAGCCCGAGGAGCGCACCGAGGAGATCATGGCCGAGGCGGCCCAGCTGCGCCGCTGCGGCGCCCCCAAGCCCAGCGGACAGAACCCGGCGGAATACTTCTTTGGCCGGGAGCAGGAGATGCTGCTGCTGCTGTCCAGCATCCAGCGCTTCCGCCAGGGCAAGGGCTCCAGCTCCATCCTCCTCAGCGGCGAGGCCGGCATCGGCAAGAGCGCCATCATGAACCACCTTCAGTCCTCCCTGGACAGCGAGCTGTTCATCCCCATCTATTATCAGTGCGTGCAGACGGAGGAGGAGCTGTATCTCAAGCCCTGGAACGACGTCCTCTCCCAGGCGGAGAAGCTGTGCAAGGAGCACCGCATCCCCTATACCCCCGCCCCTGATTTCTACTCCCACCAGCAGGTGGACGTGTCCGTGTTTTCCACACAGTACGAGCTTTTTGTGGAAAACATCTTCCAGACTCTGTCCGACGCCCTGCCGGAGAAGAAAGTGATCCTCTTCATCGACGACATCCAGTGGATGGACGCCGCCAGCCGCCGCCTGCTGAGCAATCTGCTGTTCTGGTCCCGGCAGCAAAAGGTGATGGCCGTGCTCACCAGCCGCAGCGACAGCAGCTCTAACCTCACCGCCCTGAAGGCCCCCCTGCTGGCCAACGGCCTGCTGCAGGAGGTGGTCATCTCCCGCTTTACCGAGCAGGAGATCAAAAAGCTGATCCAGGAGCGCAAGCCCGAGCTGCTGAGCATCCCCGGCGCGTTGGAGCGCATCTGTCACAACACCGACGGAAACGCCCTGTTTCTGTTTGAATACTTAAAGGAACTGGAGCACGGCGGCGAGTGGAACCAGCTCTCCCCCAAGACCACGGGCATGATCCAAAGCCGCCTGATGAACCTCACCCCGGAGGAGCGCACCCTGCTGGAGCACATCTCCCTCTATCCCCGCTTTGCCACCATGGAGGAGCTTCAGGCCCTGACCACCGACAGCACCATCCAGATCCTGAAGAGCCTGGAGTCCCTGCTGTCCAAACAGCTCATCTGTGTGCGGAGCACCTATAACTTCACCGGCTATGGCTTCTCCCACCAGTTGATCCGGGACTATGTCTATAACAGTCTGCTGAAGGACAAGCGCATCCTGCTCCACCGCATGGCCGCCGAGGCCTGCGAGGCCAAGTTCCTGCGCACCGGGGACATCAACCTGTGCCCCATGCTTATCAACCACTTCCAGCAGTGCAACGACATCTGCAAGGCCTATACCTATCGCCTGGAATATCTCAAAGCCTTCTACGCCGTGCAGCACGAGATCTATCCCACCGCCCTGACCAACAGCAGCGCCGAGTCGGAGCACAGTCTGCCCCGCCTGGCCGCCGCCGACGAGCTGGTGTCCCTGGCCGACCAGATCCGCTCCCTCAGCAAAAACTCCAGTGAGATGGAGCCCCTGCGGATGAAGCTGGAGTTTTTGATCGGCCGCTATGACCTGTACTCCGGCAACTACGAGGTGGGCCTGAAGAACATCCAGACCAGCATCGCCCTGGCGGAAAAGCTCCACGACTGGCAATATGAGCTGGAAAACCACCTGCAGCTCATCTTCCACGCCATCCAGATCGACGACCTGAAGATGTACTATCAAAATCTGCTGGTGTGCGAGCAGCTGGTGAAAGAGCACGAATACTCCGAGGCGGACAACTGCACCGTCATGCGCCTGCGGGGGCTGTTCTGCATGAAGAGCTCTCAATATGCCCAGGCGGAGTCGGTGCTCCAGCAGGTCATCCGGCGGATGGAGGCCCTGTGCAAGACCAACTCTGACTATCGCATGGGGCTGGCCGCCTGCTATAACTATCTGGGCGAGAGCCGCCAGGCCCGCAAGCTGTGGAAGGAGGCCCTGGAGTATTACCAGAAGGCCATCCAGTGCTGCGACAACGAGATGGTCAGCGGCGTGGCCGTCTTCCAGGCCAACGCCGGGTATGCCCTGCTCCAGCTGGGCCTGCTGGACGAGGCCCAGGAGCACATCGACAAGGCCAACCGCTGCTTCGAGACCCTGGGCGCCATGTGGGGCCGCTCCCGGGCCCAGTCCTATGCCGCCCTGCTGGCCATGAAAAAGGGCGACTGGGACGAGGCCAAGCGCCGCTATGAGCTGGCCAAGCAGAGCAGCCAAAAGGGCGGCAACCCCGCCTCCATCATCCTGGTCAGCCAAGTGGGCGACCAGCTCCAGGCCCACGAAAACGCGGGGTGAACTGTTGCCTTCCCCTGGGGGAAGGTGCCCCGAAGGGGCCGGATGAGGGTGGGTATCGTTAGGTGCGGTGGTCATCGCGGGCGGACACGGAGGTCCGCCCGCCGACGGCGAATGCATTTTCGACGGAATCCTCCAGTCATCGCCTTGCGGCGATGCCAGCTAGCCCTATCCCTTTTGTCCCTTCGGGACATTTCCCCTTGATAAGGGGAATCGGCCTTTGACAAGGGGGCCTAACGGTGCAGAACATCAGCCTCCCTTGTGAAAGGGAGGTGGCACGGCGAAGCCGTGACGGAAGGATTCCGTCCCCTCGTCCCTATTTCTTCTTCCAACTAAAGCGCTTCTTTAAAAAAGAAAGTAATTGTGCAAAATTCTTAAATAAAAAATTTCTGCCACTGACTCACTTGAAAATCCCTCCAAAATCTGATATGGTTTGACCATAAGGCACTGAATGTAGCTTTACAAGTACGCGACAGTTGAACAACACTTGGTTCTCTCTGGCTCCGGCCAGGGGGTCGGGTCGTTGTTGTCCCTGTCCGCGGACCTGTAGAGCTTTTTTCGTGCCTTTTTCGTTTATCCAGCGCATATCCAAGTCAGCATGATATGAAAGGGGATAATTCCAATGAATTCCAAGGTTTACGAAGTTCTGGACAAGATCACTGATTCCGACGACACCACCGTTGGCGGCGGCTGCGCCTCCGCCCTGTCCGGCGCTATGGCCGCCGGTATGCTCTCCATGGTGGCCAAGCTGTCCAAGAAGAAGCCCGTCAACTTCACCGAGGAGCAGTATGACGCCATCATCAACGAGCTGGAGCAGCTGAACCAGCAGCTTCAGGAGGGCTGTGTCCACGACACCGAGGCCTATTGCATGATTGTGGACGCCTTTAAGCTGCCCAAGGGCACCGACGAGGAGAAGGCCGCCCGCCGCGCCGCCGTGGAGGCCGCCGCCACCCGGGCCGCCGAGGTCCCCCTGGAGAACGGCCGTCTGAACGCCCGTGTGTACGAGCTGGGCGTGCAGCTGCGGGGCAACTCCAACCCCGCCTGCCTGTCTGACCTGACCAGCGCCCTGTATCTGGCTCAGGGCGGCGTGAAGGACTGCGTGCTGAACATCAACGCCAACCTGGGTCTCATCAAGAAGGAAGAGACCATCGCCAGCCTGAAGGAGGCCATGCTGGAGCTGCTGCTTCAGGCCATCTGCTACTAAGCCTTTCCCCTCCCCCCTGGGGCCGCAGGCCCCGCGACAATGTTGTTCCTTTTAAATTTTTATCATAGAATAGGAGTCGATCATCATGAAGTGTTTAATGGCAGAAGTGAATTTCAGCGAGGGCAGAGACCAGGGTCTGATCGACCAGGTCCGCGACGCCATGCTGGCCGGCGACCCCATCGACCTGATGGAGATCTCCTCTGACGGCGACCACAACCGCACCGTGTTCACCTTTAAGGGCGAGCCCCGTGCCGTTCTGGAGGCCTCTAAGCGCCTGTCCGCCAAGGCCGTGGAGCTGATCGACATGACCAAGCACTCCGGCGCTCACCCCCGCATCGGCGCCGTGGACGTGGTCCCCTTCATCCCCGTGAAGGACGTCACCATCGACGAGGCCCTGGAGATCTGCCGGGAGTATGGCAAGTTCATGGGCGAGCTGGGCGTGCCTGTCTATTACTATGAGGACGCCGCCACCAGCGAGGAGCGCAAGAGCCTGCCCAAGATCCGCAAGGGCCAGTACGAGGGCCTGGAGGAGAAGATGAAGGACCCCGCCTGGAAGCCCGACGAGGGCCCCTCCTCTTTCAACGCCAAGAGCGGCGCCACCGTCACCGGCGTGCGCTTCCCCCTGGTGGCTTTCAACGTGAACCTGCAGACCAAGGACCTGGACATCGGCAAGAAGATCGTCAAGGCCGTCCGTGCCGTCACCGGCGGCTATCAGTGCGTCCGCGCCATCGCCCTGGTCCTGGAGGACCGCGACGGCATCGTTCAGGTGTCTATGAACCTGACCAACTATGAGAAGACCCCCATCCACCGCGTGTTCGAGACCATCAAGAGCGAGGCCTCTCAGTATGGCGTTGGCGTTGTGGACTGCGACCTGGTGGGTCCCGTGCCCGTGTACGCCCTGCAGGACGTGCTGAAGTTCTATCTGCGCACCCACAACTTCAAGATCGAGCAGCTGTACATGTAATTTCATTTCTTTGTCATTTCTCAACAGCAGGACCCCGGCGGCAAAAGCCGCCGGGGTCCTTGCGTTCAGATGTAAAAAACGGGCTGCGCGGACGGTGTTTGGCTTGTTTGATATCCGCTCCTTTGCTTCAAAAGGAGGAACTCATTTTTTTACTCCAGCACCAGGTCTTCTAAATCGCCGGAGAGGGAGTCCATCACCTTATATTTCTCCTCGTCCAGGTCCCGGTTATAAAACCGCATGAGATACATGGGCTTATACACCAGCTCCGTCTTGTGGTCCTCCAGCTCCGGGGGAGCGTAGAGACACTTGAACTTGCGCACCACCCACAGCTTGTTATAGTCCCAGGCCTGTTTCAATGCCTGGTCCTCCGTCAGGCGGCTGGGCAGGATGGCCTGCTCGGCCACCTCCACCGGATGGGACCCGGGCAGACGGGACAGCTTTCCCGGCGTCATGGTCGACTCCTCAAAGCCCGCGTAATAGCCCGCGTAGCGCTTGACGGACTTTGTCACCGGGATGGCCACCCGCAGCTGGAACACCCAGCAGGGGCTGTAAAGGGTGTCCACATAGGAAAAGTCGATGTAAGAGAACTTTTTCGACTTTTTCATATGCTGGAGAAAGTGCTCCGGCTGGAACCGGACGCCGGTCAGGACAGAAATGGACTTCATGATGGCTCCCTCCCAATGGCCGCTCAGCAGGCCGCGGGGGCGGCCTCCTTGCTGGCGCGGATGATCTTGCTGAAGTTCTCCTGGGAGATCTGCACCCCGGCCTTCACGGCGGTGTTGGTGGCCTCGGCGTCCTCAAAACGCTTGGCATAGTCCACCATGTCCTCGATCTCCTTGGGGGGTTCTTTGGTCAGCAGGCTCACCACCACATAGGCCACGGTGGCCAGAACGATGGCGGCGAAGAAGGTGTGGATGTTGGTGCTCTCCTGCAGCAGGTAGTACCAGGCAAAGCCGGTGACAGAGCCCACGATCAGAGAGGCGTAAGCGCCCTCTTTGGTGCCCCGCTTCCAATACAGACCGCCGATGATCAGGGGGATAAAGGCGGGGGACAGCACGGACCAGGCGATCCAGGTGACCTGATAGATGCCCACCTGGAAGATGGGGGCAAAGCACAGCACGGCGGAGATCAGGCCCAGGGCATAGGTGGAGATCTGGGTCACCCGCATGACCTGCTTCTCGCTGGCCTTGGGGTTGATAAAACCGTGATACAGGTCGCTGCCCGCGCCGGAGCCGATGACCAGCAGCAGAGCGCTGGCGGTGGACATGATGGCGGAGAAGGCACAGGCCAGCAGGAAACCGGCCATGATGGGGGACAGCTTGGTCAGGGCCAGCACGGGCATGATATACTCCGCGCTGCCGCCGGGCAGGGCAGCGGCGTCGGGGAAGATCACGCGGCCGGCCATACCGAGAATGTACACGCCGAAGGACAGGAAGAAGCCGAAGATGCCGCCGATCAGGGGGACCAGACGGATGGACTTCTCATCCTTGATGGCCACGGTCTTGATGACCAGGTGGGGCTGGCCCATATAGCCCACGAAATAGACCAGGGCGATACCGGCGATCATCAGGGGCGCGCCCTTCAGATAGAAATCCTCGCCCCACAGGGTGGGCAGGCCGGGGTTGATGGCATACAGGCTCTGGGTGATGCCGGAGAAGCCGCCGGCGGCGGAGATACACACGGGGATCAGCACAGCCAGGCCGATGAGCATCAGGATGGACTGCACAAAGTCGGTGTAGGCCACGGCCAGATAGCCGCCCGCGCCGGTGTAGATCAGCACCACCACGCAGCCCACCAGCATGGACATCTCAAAGCTCCAGCCCGTGATGCAGGACAGCAGCACGCCGATGGCCAGATACTCCACGATCAGGCTGATGACCATGGCCACCAGCATGATGATGACGGACAGCAGCTTCACGCCCTGGCTGTAATACCGGTGGCCGAAGAAGTCGGGGATGGTCAGGGACTTGGTTTTTTCCGTATACCGGCGCATCCGCCGGGCAATGATGCCAAAGTTCAGCAGCGGGCCGAACACGTCGCCGGGGGCGGCCCACAGGGAGGACGCGCCCGCTTCCCAGCCATACTGGGGGCCGGCGATATACATGCCGCCGCCCACCGAGCTGGAGCCGTGGGCCAGGGCGGTGATCCAGGGGCCCATTTCACGGCCTCCCACGAACCAGTCCTCGGAACTCTTTACCCGCTTGGCCGCCCACAGACCGATGAGCAGCATCAGGGCCATATAGGCGATCAGGATGATGGGAACCTCCATCGGGATGGCTTTACCGATTGCTCTTTCCAGTTCAGCAATACTCACAGATATTTCCCCCTCTCTTTGTCGTTACAGGTCGGTCATAGCTTCCACTTGCCAAGATAGAACGATCCGGCTGCGATCAGGTCGATGATGATGGTGGCCAGGATGAAAATGCCGGTGTCCATGGAAAAGCCCATAAAGGTCTGCATACATACCCTCCTTCCTGTTCAATTCGTCAGCTCAGCTTGAACAACACTTTTGCCACGCTCTTGTCCCGGGAGTTCAGCAGTTGGAACGCCTGGGCGCACTCCTCGATGTCAAACACCCGGGAGATCAGCGGCCCCACGTCCACTTTATTCGAGGCGATGGCCGCCACGGCGTCCTCCAGATTCTTGCGGGTATAGACGTTGCAGCCCACCAGCGTGATCTGGGCGGCCACCAGGGCGTTGATGTCGAAGTGGAACTCCTTTTCAAAGATGCTCACCACATACAGGTGGCCATTGGCCCGGGTGTGAGCGATGGCGGTGTTCAGGGTGATGGGCTGCCCGGCGGCATCGATGACCTTGTCAAATTTCAGGTCAGCGGGCAGCTCCTTAAAGGTCTCGTCCGCCCCGACCTTTTCCGCCAGGCCCAGCCGCACGTCGGACACGTCCACGGCGGTGATGTGCTCCACGCCGTAAAGGGCCTTGGCCGACAGGATGGTCAGCAGGCCGATGGGGCCCACGCCGATGAGGGCCACCCGGTCCTCCGGCTTGAACTGGGCCCGGTCACAGATGTTCAGGGCCACCGCCAGGGGCTCGGACAGGGCGATCTTCTCCTGGTCGGCCTGGGGCGGGACCTTGATCAGGGTCTCCTGGTCCATGGCGATGTACTCGGCAAAGCAGCCCTGGCGGACCTCGCCGATAAAGCCCAGGCCCTCGCAGGTGTTATAGCTGCCCGCCTGGCAGCTGGGGCAATGCATACAGGGCACCATGGGGTTGGCGATGACCACGTCGCCGGGGGCAAAGCCCTTCACCTGGTCCCCCACCTGACGGATCACGCCCACAAACTCGTGGCCCATGGTCTCCGGGATGTTCTGGATGAACATCCCCTTGTTATAGATGTGCAGGTCCGAGCCGCAGATCCCCGCGTAGGACACCTGGATCAGCGCGTCGGTGGGGCCGCAGGCGGGCTTTTCCACCGTCTCGAACCGCACGTCCTGAATTCCGTAGTATCGGGCAGCTTTCATGTTGTCCCTCCATTCCCGTCTGGGGCGGCTGGCCTTAGCTGGCCAGCCACCCTCCGTCTACTTTAATGGTCTCACCGGTGACATAGTCGCTGGCCGCCGAGGCCAGGAACAGCACCGGACCGGCCAGGTCCAGGTCGGTCCCCCACTCGTGGAGGGGGATGCGGCTCTCGATCCAGGCCCGGTGCTTGGGGTCGTCATAGAAGGGCTGGGTCATGGGAGTGATGAAATAGCCGGGGGCCAGGCAGTTCACCTGGATGTGATAGGGCCCCAGCTCGATGGCCATGGTCTTGGACAGCTGGATCACCCCGCCCTTGGTGGAGCAGTACACGCTGGACTCCTCCAGACCGATGTAGCTGCCCAAGGAGCCGATGTTGATGATCTTGCCGCCGCCGTGCTCCTTCATCACCTTGGCCACCTCCTGGGCCATGAAGAACACGCCCTTCATGTTCACCGCCATGATGTGGTCATAGGCCTCGGGAGTCACCTCGGTAAAGGGCTGGATCTGCTCGTACCCGGCGTTGTTCACCAGCACGTCGATGCGGCCAAAGTCCCGGACCACCGCCTGGACCAGCGCGTGAATGGAGTCCAGCTGGGTCACGTCCACGGAATAGGCCCTGGCCTTTCCGCCGCCATCCTGGATGGCCTGGACCGTCTGCCCCAGCCGCTCTATGTTTCTGCCCGCGCAGATCACCGTGGAGCCCGCCTCCCCAAAGGTCTGGGCATAGCCCTTGCCCAGGCCGGAACCGGCTCCCGTGACCAGAACGACCTTGCCGGAGACGTCAAACAGGTTCTTTCCATTCATCACGCCCATATTGTTCAATCCTCCAATCTCAGCTTCACAGAATCTCTGTGGGCCTGAAGACCCTCCACCTCCGCAAATCTCATGCAGTGCTTGGCCAGGTTGTGGCAGCCCTCTTTCGACACGAACTGGTGGAAGGGGGTCTTGATAAAGGTGCCGACCCACACGCCGTTGGAATACCGGGCGGTGCGCATGGTGGGCAGGGTGTGGTTGGGGCCGGAGACAAAGTCGCCAAAGGCCACCGGCGCATAGTGTCCCACGAACATAGAGCCATAGTGCAGCAGCTTTTTGGCCACCTCCCGCTCGTCCTTCACCTGGACCTCCAGGTGCTCGGGGGCGATGTCGTTGGAGATATCGATGGCCTCGTCCATAGAGTCGGCCAGATAGATGGCCCCGTTGTCCTTCCAGGCCTGGGCGGCCACGTCCTGGGTCTCCAGGGTGGGCAGCAGGCGCTGGAGCTCCACCATGGCCTCGTCGATCACCTTTTCGCTGGTGCAGACCAGGATGGGCTTGGCGTTGGGGTCGTGCTCGGCCTGGCCCAGCAGGTCGATGGCCACATAGGTGGGGTTGGCCGTCTCGTCGGCCAGCACCAGCACCTCGCTGGGTCCGGCCAGGCTGTCGATGCCCACGGTGCCGAACACCTGGCGCTTGGCCTCGGCCACAAAGCGGTTGCCCGGTCCGGCGATCAGGTCCACGGGCTTCACCGTCTCGGTGCCAAAGGCCAGGGCCGCAATGGCCTGGGCGCCGCCCATGCAATAGATCTCGTCCGCCCCGGCGATGTCCATGGCCACCAGCACGGCGGGGTGGATCATGTTAAAGCCGTGGAAGGGAGGGGAGCAGGCCGCCACTTCCTTCACCCCGGCCACCTTGGCGGTGATGATGCCCATCAGGGCGGAGCTGGGCAGGGGGTGCCGCCCGGCGGGGACATAACAGCCCACCCGCTCGATGGGTACCATGCGGTGGCCGATCTCCAGGCCGGGGACCTTGCTCTGGATGTCCAGGTCCTTCAGACAGGTGCGCTGCTGCTCGGCAAAGAAGCGGATCTGGTCGGCGGAGAAGCGGATGGCCTCCAGCGTGGCCTCGTCCACCTGGTGATAGGCGGCCTTCACCAGCTCCGGGTCCACCCGGACGGTCTTGATGTCCATCTTGTCGAACTTGGCGGCATACTCGATCAGGGCCTTGTCCCCGTTCTCCCGGACGTTGTCCAGAATGTCCATCACAGTACGGGTCAGGTTCTCGTCCCGCTCATAGGTCTTCTGTAAGTTTTCAGGATAGTTGAGAAATATAGGCCGGTCAAAGGGTTTGATATGAAATATCCCGAAAAAACACGGGAACTGGCCTAAAATCAAGGGATTTCAGCGATAAACAAGTGCAAAACCGAGGAAGAAATTGTAGTCCTGTGAAAATGGGATTGCAATTTCTTTTTTTATTTTTTTATCCTCACCAGGCGTATGGCGGACGGATCGGGCAGGGGTTTTAAGAGGCCCTTTTAAGAGCGTTTAAGAGGATACAGCAGCAGGCACGGCGAGAGGGCGAAAAGCCAAGCACGGCGGGGGTTTTCGGGGTTTTAAGAAAACAAAAAAGACCTTTTAAGCGGGGCGCGCGCTGGGCGGCTTCTCCCCTGCTTGAAAGGTCTTTTTCTTTGTTGGAAGGCCCGGACAGCCCGGACAAAATGTGTCCGCGCTGCAAATTGGTGTCCGCGCCCCGGAAATACGGGCTTTTCGGGCACTCGGCCTTGAAAATGTCCAGGCCAGAATGTCCGGGCTAAAAATGCCGGACAAGTGGTTTTTAAGAGGCTCTTAAAAGGTGGCGTTTAAGAGGACGCGGCAACACCGTGAACATAACAGAATTTGTGATTTTCTGACAAATGAAAAACAAGGGCACAGCCAGGTGGTAGGCTTGTCCTATATACAAATGGTATCACCGCTTGTATTGCTCCAGCTGTGTCAGCTCGGCGGCCCGCTTCGCCAGCTCGGTGCGCCCTTGGGGATTCAATGCAAAGGCGGCCTGGAAGATCTGTGCGAACTGATCCCCATCCAGATCGGCGGGGCCATCATCGCGGAGCAGTTGGGTAGTCACAGTTTCCATCACCCCAGACAGGATGGAAACAGCCAGCATTTGCCGCTCCTGGGAGCTGCAGTCAAAGTCCAGTTTGAAGGTCTGAAACAGACCCACCAGTCCATCCAGGCGATCCTGAATAGTAGCACTATTCTGGAGGAAGGTTTCGCGGTCAATATCACCTCGGAGGTATTCCCCGCTCACTTTGAAGAAACGCTCCAGAGCAGCCATCGCTTTTGAGTTTGGTTCCCGCAGACCGTTCTCATAATTGCGAACTGCGGCCATGCTGACACCAATTCGCTGCGCCAACTGCTCCTGAGTTAAACCAGCGTCCTTTCGGAGTTCTTGAATGCGCTGCCCCATAGCACTTTTCTTGTTCATCTAAGTACACCTTCTCTCTGAAAAACAAGTATAGCGGAAATATATACAAATGTAAACAGGGAAGAGCGAAAAACGCTTGACATATACAAATGGAAACATTATAATGGGTACATAACATATACAAACGGAAACAAAAGGAGGGGCGAAGATGCTACTCAAGGTAAATGCGGCAGAACTCCAGCGCCGCCGAGAAAAGCAGAATATGACACCTTACCGACTGGCGGTAGAAGCGGGACTTCCGGTAAATGCAATTTACCGCCTGGAGGATGGATCCACCAAAATGACCAGCCACCTCCGCGCCAGAGAGATTGCAAAGGCGTTACATTGTAAGACTGAAGAGATTTTCACTGAGGCGAAGGGAGAAGCGGTATGAATATCGAAGTAACTCAGAAAGCCGATGGCTGGATGTTAGGAACCATCGAAGGAGGCTATGAATGGCAAGCTAAGGTGTATGAGAAGCCGTCCGAGTTTGGGATCAACGGAGGCCGCGTCAGTAAACTGTTCATCCGGCCAGTGGGACTTGGATGGCAGCCCGCCCTTATAAGCTATGACCGAGGCTGGGATAAGCGACCGGAAACTCAGGACGCTAAGGTGGTTTTTGAAACGCTTTTAAATTACCTGGAAAGCACTACGAACAAGAATTAAGAAAGGAACATGGACATGAACGAGAAAACCATAGAAGTTGCCTTGAACCTCCTGATTTCTGGAGAATTGGATCTGGTAGACACTGCGCTGGGCGAGGTATCCAATATCAAGACCTATGCGGAGGCTGGGATATTGACGCGGGACAGCGGCCTTGTCCTTCGAATGGAGGACGGGAGCGAGTTTCAGATCACCATCAAGCAGAGCAAATGAGCCGAAACCGCCCGGCCAGGGCGGTCTGCAGGGGATAACCTCCCTGCACTGACGATGGCAGGTTATGAAAGGCAGGTGAAGGAAATGGCTGTCACATTGAGTTCGCAGGAAGTGGCGGCGCTAACAGGTAAAACTGAGCGCACTGTCCGCCGCTGGGCTGAAAGCGGGAAAATCCCCGCTGAAAGGGTTTTGAACAAATTCAATTCCCCGGAGTACCTTTTCAGCCTGGACGCTCTGGAACCCCACCTGCAGCAGAAGTATTTTGATGGGCTAAAGCTGACCCCCTCGCCGGAGGTGGCGCAGACCCTGACCAAGGAAGCCAAGCCGCTGGACACCTATTCCATTGAGGAGCAGGAGGAGATTGCCTTCTGGCTCCGGCTGGTGAAGCAGTGGCAGGGCTACCGGAACAAGCCGGGGG
>URNZ01000055.1 GCA_900549405.1 uncultured Eubacteriales bacterium
GGCAGCTGAAAAAATTCCGAAAAAACTGTATGTCTATCTTGACACAACCAGAGGGCCTGGTGGCGGGCACCGCGGCCAAGCTGTTCACCGTGGCCGGCCCAGTGCTGGTCTTCGGCATCAGCGCCAGCGTGGTGTATGGGGTGGTGTATTTTCTTTTATTATAATGAAAATGGGGGAAAGTGCAAGCGTTCCGGCGTGTTCAGGCCAACAGTCCGTCCTGCTCCAGGAAGAACAGCATCAGGCTCAGGGCCAGCAGGTCGGCGCAGCCGCCGGGGCTGAGATGCTCCCGGATGTATTGCCGGTCTAAGTCGTTCAAAAGGGCGCGGAAGTTTTCCGGAGTGGCGCGGCGGTAGAGCTCCTCCGCCTCCACCCGGCACTGCCGGGCCCGGGCCAGGCCGCCCCGGTGGATCATGTTGGTGTCCTCCGTCCCGGCGATGAGGGCCAGCAGGGTGAGGGCCGCCGCGTCGGAGAGGGCCAGGCCCGCTTCCGTCCACCGGCGCAGGGCGGGCAGGCCCACGGTCAGCACCGGCTGAAAGCCCCCGGCGGCGACGCCCCGGGCCCCGGTGATCCGATATTGGCGATAGCACCGCAGGCCGCTGGTGTCGGCGTCCGATCCCTCCGCCTGAAGATCCGCCAGGGCGCACTGGCCCAGCTCCCGGCTGATATCCAGCACCCTGTCCCGGGTGGGGACCGGTCCGTCGGCGGCGATGGCCGCCCCCAGGGCGCCGCACAGGATGCCCATGGAGAAGATGAGCCCCTTGTGGGTGTTCACCCCGCCGGTGGCCCGGAGCATGGCGGCTTCCGCCCCCTGCCCGGCAAAGCGCAACCGCTCAAACAGCATGGGGCGGGGGAGTGCGGCCCCGTCCCAGCCGATGCGGAACATAGCCTGAAAGCTGCCCGCCAGAGACACGCTGCTGTCCACAAAGGTGGAAAAGTCCATGTCGGAGTGGGAGCCGGAGTTCTGCCGGTCCACCAGGCCGGGCTTGGGGGTGGCGGATACCTCGTGGAGCAGGGCGCGGACGGCGCAGTCGGAATAGGTCTGGGCCCACTTGTCCCGGAAAAAGCTGCCGCAGATGTCCGCCACCCGGTGGCGCAGGGCGGCCCCGTCGTGGGCCCGGCTGCGGCCACAGGCCTTGGCGTCCCCCCCACACAGCAGACAGCGCCGGGCGGGCAGGCCGAAGTCCCTGCGGGACAGGGACCGTCCGCTGCCGTCCAGTACATCCATGTCAAACAGGCGGCCCAGGGGGTGCAGCTCCTCCAGCATCACCGTCTTCTGCTTCACGGCCCCCGCGGGCAGGCGGACCTCCATCAGCGCCTCGCTGCCGGTGACGCTGTGGCGGACAGACTCCTCCCCCAGGGCGCCGGACAGCAGCTGGCGCAGCTGGGACAGCCCCTCGTCAAACACCTGGCGCAGAGCGGGGGACTGCTTCACCGCCCCGGGCACGTTCAGCCCAAAGCTGAGCAGGCAGGAGCAGCCCTTTTTCAGCAGGGCCTGCTGGCGGTCCTGCCGGTCCGTGCGGCTTTGCAGCACCTGCTCCAGCGTGCAGGCCGTCCCCTGAAACATTGTCTCCTGATCCATGTCTGATCACTCCTGGGCAAAAGATTCCTGTAAATAGGCCGCCGTGGTGGGGGGCACCAGGGAGAGTACTTCCGGGCACAGGCCCTTTTCCTTTAAAAGCCGCCGCACCCGACTGGCGCTGACCGGCTGGCCGTCCACTTCCAGGCGGGGAATTTCCCGTACCTGGACCCCGTGCCGGGGCAGCAGGGCGGCCATGGCGGCGTTATACTGGGCCGTCACCGGGTCCAGGGGCTCCTGCCCCACAAAGCGGGTGCGGATGTGCAGGGGCGGGGCGATGCACTGGGCGAACACGGTGCAGTCCAGGGCGCACTGCATGGCGGTGGCGTCCTCCTCCTGCTTGAGGAAATAGGTGGGGAAGGTGGCCGAGGAGATCATATAGTGGCCGCTGGGGTGGACCCGCACGTTGGGCAGATGGGCGGTGCCCTCCCGCACCAGCCGGAGCCGCACCTGGCTGGAGAACATGGAGCGGTCCTCCTCCACCACGAACAGGTGCAGCACGTCGCACTGCGCCGCGGCGTATTCCACCAGATACCGGTGCCCCAGGGTGAAGGGGTTGCAGTTCATGACGATGGCCCCCACGGAGCGGTCCTCGTCCCCGGGCATGACCATGGGGGCGGTGAAGCGGGCGGGGCCGTCGGGCTGATTCTCCAGCAGGACCAGCTGCTCCGTCTTGGCCACGGTCCAGAAGCCGGAGTTTACAAACAGCGTCTCGTTGTGGGCGCGGGTGATGACCATCAGGTCATAGTACCCGGCGGCGAACCGGTCCTGGGTCAGGGCGGACACCAGCCGCCCCAGCAGGTTCTGGCCCCGCAGCTGGGGCAGCAGGGCAAAGCATTTCAGCAGCGCCCCCGCCGCGCAGCCGCAGCCCACCAGCTTTGGCTCCTCGCCAGAGGTCTCGTACACGCCGAAGGCCGTCTCCACGTCGTGGTCCAGGCGCAGCCCCTGGCTTTGCAGCAGGGACTCCAGCGCAGACCGGTCCCAGGAGGAGGCCAGCTGTATCTTTTGGATGTCGTATACTTCCATGGGTCTGTTCTCCTTAGCAGTAAACATGCACAGAATGCCTGTGGTCGCATTTCTGTATACTATATTAACGGAAAACGGCGGCTCCTTGTCATAAGTCTTTCAATTCCGTGGTATAAGCGTTTTGTTTTGGTTGCCTTTTTCGCGGCACTGTGCTAAAATCATTTTAGTCTGTTACAAATTTAACACAGGAATTTCCTGTGGATATTTTACGGAAAAGGAGCCGGACGGAGGATGACCTTTAACGATTTGCGCTATATCGTTGTCATCGCAGAGGAAAACAGCATTACCAAAGCGGCGGATAAGCTGTATATGACCCAGCCCGCCCTGAGCCAATATCTGAAAAAGGTGGAGAAGGAGCTGGGCGTGCTCATCTTCGAGCGGACCACCACCGGCGTGCGCCCCACGGCGGAGGGGGTGCAGTTCCTCGCCTTTGCCAAAAACGTGCTCAACCAGGAGCAGGACATGAAAAAGCAGCTGCAAAATCTGCGGGGCGGCGACGTGGGCGAGGTGCGGCTGGGCTTTACCGGCACCCAGGCCACCTATGTGCTGCCCCACATCCTGCCGGATTTCCACCTGAAATATCCGGGCATCGAGATCACGCTGGTAGAGGGCAGCAGCATCGACATTGAAAACAAGCTGCTCAAGCACGAGGTGGACATCGGCTTTCTCCATCCCCCTATCATGGAGCCGGAGCTGGAGTGGTTTGAATTCAGCCGGGACGAGATGGTCATCATCCCCCGGGAGGACAGCGACTATCAGCGCTATGTCTATTGGAAGGACGGCAAGGGCCCCTATCTGGACATGGAGTTCCTCCGCAACGAGCCCCTGACCCTGACCTATCCCTCTATGCGCAGCCGGATGATCTGTGACCAGATCTTTCAAAAGGCGGGCATCACCCCCACGGTGAAGCTGACCACCAAGCGGCTGAACGTGCTGGACGCCATGGCCCAGGTGGGCTTTACCAGCACCATCATGCCCTATAAGCAGCTCTCCGCCGAGCTGAAAGACCACCGGCGCTATTTTATCGACCCCAAATACAGCGTGCCCTATTCCTTTGTGGCCGCCGTGCGGAAAAACGCCTACATCCCTCATGTAGTACAGCGGTTAATTGAAGAATTGCACCTGAAACAATATACCTTTTAAAATGCAGCAATATCCTATAAATATACCAGGAAGGACGTATAATTGAAAATGCGTCCTTCTTTCTTTTTACGCCCATGCAGGATGGGAAAACGCAAATTTCATTCGACACTTTTTAACATGATTTACTTATCGCCCCCAAATATTTTCTGCATTTCACAGAAAATTCACAAACTGCTATACTTTAGCCAGATTAAGTTTTCACAAAAGATTGTGGAGATGAAAGGAGAAAAAACATGAAAGGCAAACTTCGTACACTGGTCGCCATGGTGATGACCGCCATGATGCTGACCTCCTGCGGTGCCAACGCCGGTTCCGGCAACACCGCCAACTCCGGCTCTGGTTCCCAGGCTTCCGGCTCTGCCACGGTGAGCGCCGACCCCATCACCATGAAGCTGGGCCTCAGCTTTGCGGACAGCCATCTGATCACCCAGGAGCTGTACGCCATGTCCGACGCAGTGAAGGAGCGCACCAACGGCGGCATCAACATCGAGATCTACGCCGACTCCCTGCTGGGCAAGGAGACCGAGATGTACGAGCAGCTGTACATGGGCACCATCGACATGGCCCTGGAGACCATCGCCTTCCAGAGCACCACCCACCCCGAGTTGACCATCGAGGACCTGCCTTACATGTTCGCCACCCGCGAGGACGGATATAAGGCCCTGGACGGCGGCTATGGCGACAAGATCAACGAGATCATCGCCTCCGACGGTCAGATCCGCAACCTGGGCTTTATGGAGCTGGGCTACCGCCACATGACCAACAACGTCCGCCCCATCAACACCCCCGATGACATGAAGGGCATCAAGTTCCGCACCACCACCTCTGACCTGCGTCTGGCCGTGTTCGAGGCCCTGGGTGCCCAGCCCGTCTCCATGAGCTTCAGCGAGGTCTTCACCGGCCTGCAGCAGAACGTCATCGACGGCCAGGAGAGCCCCCTGTCCACCATCGACAGCTCCTCCTTTGCCGAGGTGCAGAAGTACCTGTCCCTCACTGGCCACTTCTGGACCAACGAGTGCCTGCTGATCAACGAGAAGCTGTGGGAGAGCCTGCCTGAGGAGTGGCAGACCATCCTGCAGGAGGAGGTCGACGCCTGCGAGACCCGCATCCGGGAGAAGAACGTCCAGAGCGACGAAGAGCTGGTCGCCAAGCTGGAGAGCGAGGGCATGGAGGTCAACGAGGTCGACAAGGCCGCCTTTGCCGAGCAGCTGCAGCCCCTGTACGACGAGTGGGAGGGCAAGGTCATCGGTTCCGACCTGATGAACGCCTATCGTGAATATTCCGGCTATTAAGCCAAATTTGCCGGCAACGCTACAGAATTTCTTCTGCCGCTCGTCGGCAGAAGAAATTCTTTTTTTGATCCCTTTTGATCCCTGCGTGATCCCCCTGAAAACCTAAACTACGAAGTAAGGAGTTTACTGAAAATGCTGTTTGAAAAAATAGTAGTTCGGGCTTTGCGGACCCTTTCCTTCCTGATGTTCGTCGTGATGATCGCGGTGGTCTTCGCCCAGGTCATCCTGCGCTACTTCTTCGGAATGCCCCTGGCCTGGAGCGATGAGCTCTCCCGTCTGCTGCTGGTGTGGGTGTCCTTTATGGGCGTCACCCTGGTCCACTATTCCGACGCGGGCCACCCCGCCGTCACCTTCCTGGTGGACAAGCTGCCCAACGCCCCCCGAGAGGTGGTGGACGCGGTGCTGAACGTGCTGCTGATCGTGGGCTTTGCCGCCATCTTCAAGGCCAGCCTGGAGTACACCGTTACCAACCACCGCTTTGTCAGCGCCGTGCTGCACTATCCCAACTCTGTGAAGTATGCGGTGGTCCCCCTGTCCATGGCCCTGATGGTCATCAAGAGCCTGGAGCGGACCGTTGTGGACTTTAAAAAACTGATGAAAAACGGATGAGGAGATAAAACGATATGATGTTACTGTTACTGTTTGGCTCTTTCTTCCTGCTGCTGGCGCTGGGTGTGCCCATCCTGTTTTCCATGGGCGTGTCCGCCGGCGTCTATTATGTGGTCAGCGGCTATCCCCTGATGCAGTTCGTTCAGAAGACCATCGGCGGCGTGGACTCCTTCACCCTGCTGGCCATCCCCTTCTTCCTGCTGGCCGGTGATATCATGGGCAAGGGCGGCATCAGCAAGCGGATGCTGCGCTTTGCCAACGCCCTGGTGGGCCCCCTCACCGGCGGCCTGGCCGTCACCGGCGTGGTGTCCAGCGCCATGTTCGGCACCATCTGCGGCTCCGCTCCCGCCACCGCCGCCTCCATCGGCAGCATCGTGGCCCCCGACATGGAGGCCCGTGGCTACAGCAAGCGCTTCACCGGCTCTATCATCGCCGCCTCCGGTCTGCTGGGCATCATCATTCCCCCCAGCATCGTCATGGTCAACTATGGCGCTACTGCCGGCGTGTCCATCGGCAGCCTGTTCATCGGCGGCATTATCCCCGGCATCATGGCCATGCTGGGCCTGGCCATCTTCTCTGTGTGGCAGAGCAAAAAGTATGGCTATGGCCTGGTGGACGGCCACAAGCAGCACTATGACCTGCGGGAGATCCTGGTCTCCTTCAAGGGCGCTATCCTGCCCCTGACCACCCCCCTGTTCATCCTGGGCAGCATCATGCTGGGCATCGCCACCGCCACCGAGGCCGCCGTCATCTCCGTGGTGTGGTCCGCCTTCCTCACCGTGGTCGTTTATCGCGAGATCACCGTGAAGGAGCTGTGCACCATCATCACCGACGGCGTGGGCAAGGCCGGTCAGATCATCGGCATGATGGCCTCCTCCGCCGCCTTCGGCTATGCCCTGACCGTGGAGAAGGTCCCCGCCCTGATGGCCAACTTCTTCGTGCAGTATGTGGACAACGCCCTGATTTTCTTCCTCATCACCTTTGCTATCGTGCTTATCTTCGGCTGCTTCCTGGAGGTCATCGCCATCATCGTGCTGGTCACCCCCATCCTGCTGCCCGTCTCCACCGCCATGGGCATCGACCCCATCCACTTCGGCATGTTCATGTGCCTGACCCTGTGCCTGGGCGGCCTGACTCCCCCTGTGGGTCTGTGCCTGATCACCACCAGCCGTATCGTGGACGTGGACATCGACAAGATGTTCCCCGACCTGCTGTGGTGCATCGGCATCTATGTGCTGGTCATCGCCCTGGTGGCCGTGTTCCCCGGCCTGGCCACCTGGCTGCCCAGCATGATGGCGTAACGCGGAGGGAAGTTTTATGAGCGTACATCAAAAGCTGACTATCCCCCACGCCTGCAACGCCCACCTGCACATCATCGACCCGGCCTTTCCCAACGACGGGAAGGCCGCCGCCCAGATCGGCACGGTGGAGACCTATGCCAAGCTGGCCGACGAGCTGGGACTGGAGCGGGCGGTGTTCGTCCAGGCCAAGCCCTTTGCCACGGACAACGCCTGCCTGCTGGACGCCATCCAGAAGTTTGGCCCCCAGCGCGCCCGGGGCATCGCCGTGGTCACCGACCAGATCGGCGACAAAGAACTGGAGCAGCTGCACCAGGGCGGCGTCCGGGGCCTGCGCTTCAGCGTGTGGAACCCCAACAACGCCGTGGTCTCCTTTGACATGTGCGAGCCTTTGAGCCACCGGGTCAGCGACCTGGGCTGGAACATGCAGCTGCACATGAGCGCCAGGCAGCTGATGGAGCAGGAGGAGATCGTCTCCCGCCTGCCCGGAAAGGTGGTCATCGACCACATGGGCCGTCTGGACCCGGAAAAAGGCATCGATGACCCGGCCTATGCCTGCCTGTGCCGCCTCATTGACCGGGGCAACGTGTGGGTGAAGCTGTGCGGCCCCTATCTGAATACCAAGACCGGCTATCCCTGGGCCGACGCGGCCAAGACCGCCCGGGCCCTGGCCGCCTATGCGCCGGAGCGGATGCTGTGGGGCACCGATTTCCCCCACGTCACCGAAAAAGTAAAGCCTGACGAGTGGTCTCTGCTGGAGACCATCGACGCCTGGTTCGACACCGACCACGCCAAGCGGCTGGCCCTGGTGGAGAACCCGGAGCAGGTGTATGGATTCTCGGCCGACTAATTGAGAGGAAGCGAAACTATGATCCTGAAAAAACCGGCCATGGCCGGAACTCTGGAGTCCAGCGATGTTCAGATCACGCTGCGCCCCAATCCCAACGGCGGCGTTCAGCTGAATCTGCGCAGCGACGTGATGGCGCAGTTCGGAGACGCCATCCGGGACACCGTTATGGAAGAGCTGAAGAAATTTGACTTAAACGACGTTGTGGTGGACGTGGAGGACAAGGGCGCGCTGGATTTCGTTATCCGGTCCCGGCTCCAGTGCGCCATCTGCCGCGGCGCGGAGATCTCCTACAACTGGGCAGAGGAGGATGGCCATGGCAAGCAGTGAACTGATGCGTACCTCCCTGTACGCCGGCGGCACCAGCCCCGTGAAGATGATCCAGGCTGGCTTTTATAACGAGGACTGCATCGTCTACGACCTGGAGGACTCGGTATCCGCGGGGGAGAAGGACGCGGCCCGCTTCCTGGTGTATAACCTGGTGAAGTATCAGCGCCCCAAGAACAAGTATGTGGTGGTCCGGGTGAACGGCCTGTACTCTGAGTATCTGGACGAGGACCTGGAGGCCATCGTCCGTGCCCAGCCCGACGCCATCCGCCTGCCCAAGGTGGAGTATGCCAAAGAGGTGGAGCGCATCGACCAGCGCGTCACCCAGATCGAGCAGGCCGCCGGTCTGCCCGTGGGCGGCATCAAGCTGTGGTGCAACATCGAGTCCTATCTGGGCGTGATGAACGCCCAGGAGATCGCCAAGGCCAGCCCCCGTGTGGCGGCCATGGCCATCGGCGCCGAGGACCTGACCGCCAGCCTGGGCGCCCAGCGCACCAAGCCCGGCTGGGAGATCTTCTATGCCCGCAACGCCATCCTCATGGCCTGCCGGGCCGCCGGGATCTCCGCCCAGGACGCCGTGTTCTCTGACATCAACGACAAGGAGGGCCTGCAGCGGGACCTGGAGATGACCCGCACCCTGGGCTTTGACGGCAAGACCTGCGTCCACCCCCGCCAGATCGACGCGGTGAACGCCTGCTTCACCCCCAGCGCCAAAGAGATCCGCAACGCGGAGCGGGTGCTGGCCGCCCTGGACGAGGCGGCGAAGAACCACACCGGCGTCTGCACGCTGGACGGCAGCATGGTGGACAAGCCCATGGAGCTGCGGGCCAGGACCACTCTGGCCAAGGCCGCTGCTGCGGGCATCAAGATCGGAGGCGTTCAGGCATGAGCAAGAATTCATTAGGCCGGGAGCTGCCCGAGCAGGTGGGCAGCTATCGCGTCCGCCCCTATGAGGGCGCTTATCAGCCCCTGCCCGAAGTCAAGCCCGTGGTCACCCGCCGCACCGCCGGACATCGCGTTCCCGGCGGGAACAAGCTGGTGCCCACTCTGAAGGACGCCATCATCGCCTCCGGGCTGAAGGACGGCATGACCATCTCCTTCCACCACAGCTTCCGGGAGGGGGACAAGGTCATCGGCCAGGTGCTCACCGCCATCCGGGCGCTGGGCATCAAGGGCCTGCGCTTTGCCCCCAGCGCCGTGGTGAACATCAAGGAGCCCTCCATCGTGGACTTTGTGAAGGACGGCACCATCAACCGCATCGAGGCCAGCGGCATCCGCGGCCAGCTGGGCGACGCCATCCTCTCCGGCGAGGTGGAGCTGGCCGAGCCCGTCATCCTGCGCACCCACGGCGGCCGCCCCCGGGCCATCGAGGCCGGGGAGCTGCAGATCGACGTGGCCTTCATCGGCGCTTCCGCCGCTGACGACTATGGCAACTGCACCAGCCAGATCGGCCCCAACGCCTGCGGCTCCATGGGCTATTCCTTTGTGGATGCCCACAACGCCGGCTGCGTGGTGGTGGTCACCGACAATCTGGTGGACTACCCCTGCTGCCCGGTGAGCATCAGTCAGCAGTATGTGGACTATGTGGTCAAGGTGGACTCCATCGGCGACCCGGCTAAGATCGGCGCGGGTGCGGCCCGGCTGACCAAGAACCCCCGGGACCTGATGATCGCCCAGCGGACGGTGGACGTGATGTCCGCCTCCCGCCGGTTCAAGGACGGCTTCTCCTTCCAGACCGGTGCCGGCGCCATCAGCATCGCCACCACCAAGTATCTGGCTGAGCGGATGAAGGAGCGGGGCGTGAAGGCCAGCTTCGCCCTGGGCGGTATCCCCGCCGCCATCATCGACATGTATGACGAGGGTCTGGTCCGGGTGGTGGCCTGCAGCCAGTCCTTCGACGCGGTGGCCGCCCAGGCCATCAGCAGCCGCCCCGGCGTCATCGAGATCGACAACGCGGACTATGCCAACGCCTACAGCAAGGGCGGCTATCTCAACCGGGAGGACTTCGGCATTCTTGGCGCGCTGGAGGTGGACACGGACTTTAACGTGAACATCCTCACCGGCTCCTCTGGCGAGATGCGGGGCGGCCTGGGCGGCGGCCCCGACGTGGCCGGGGGCGCCCAGGTGTCCATCGTCACCATCCCCGTGATCCGTGGCCGCACCCCCTCCATCGTGAAGAAGGTGTTCACCACCTGCACCCCCGGCGAGACCGTTGCCGTGGTGGTGACCGAGGCGGGCATCGCCCTGAACCCCAAGCACAAGAACTATCAGGAGCTGAAGGAGGACCTGGAGGCCGCCGGTTTGAAGCTGGTGACCATCGAGGAGCTTCAGCAGCTGGCCGAGTCCATGACCGGCGTCCCCAAGCCTATCGAGACCGGCGACAAGGTGGTCTGCATGGTGGAATACCGGGACGGCAGCGTGGTAGACGTGATCCGCCAGATCAAAAAGTGATCATACCCCAGGAGCAAAGCTGGAACATGGATGAATGAAAACGGGCGCTGATGTAAAAACATCAGCGCCCGCTTTGCGATGTGGGGGGATGGAGCGAGGGTGCAAGTTGACACGCCCCCGTCCCCATGATAAAATAACCGCTGTATCCCCTGGAAACACTGGAATTTCCCTGTTTTCATGCGGGTTTTTAGTTTGTTTATGGGGGCCTTTTTATGATCTATCTGGACTATGCCGCCAACCATCCGGCGGACCCGGGGGTGGTGGAGCGGTTTTGTCGCACGGAGCTGGCCTTTCCCGGCAACCCCAACTCCGCCCACTCGGCGGGGCGGGCCGCCCGGGAGGAACTGGACCGGATCACCGCGTCCATTGCCGCTCTGCTGGGGGCGGAGCCGGAGGAGGTCATCTACACCTCTGGGGCCACCGAGTCCAACAACCTGGCCATCAAGGGCCTGGCCCAGGCCAGCCGCCACGTGGGGCGGCACATCCTGTCCACCCAGCTGGAGCACTCCTCGGTGGGGGGCAGTCTCACCGCCCTGCAAAACCAGGGCTATGAGATCGACCTGCTGGACGTGGACCGCCGGGGACAGGTGGACCTGGAACAGCTCCGGGACCTGCTGCGGAAGGACACGGTGCTGCTGTCCCTGTCGGCGGTGGACAGCGAGCTGGGGACGGTGCAGCCCCTGGAGGAAGTGCGGGAGATATTAAAGGAGTACCCCAACTGCCGATTGCACGTCGACGCCACCCAGGCGGTGGGGCGCATCCCCGTGCGCTTCACCGGCTGCGACACCATGAGCCTGGCCCTGCACAAGATCGGCGGGCTCAACGGCAGCGGCCTGCTGCTCAAGCGGAAGGGCCTGGTGCTGGAGCCCCTGCTCCACGGCGGGACCAGCACCACCATCTATCGCAGCGGCACCCCCACCCTGGCCCTGGCGGCAGCGGCGGAGGAGGCCCTGCGTCGGGCCTTGTGGGAGCGGGAGGAGCGGACGGCCCGTGTGGCCGCCCTGCGCCGCCGACTGGAGGACGGTCTGAAACAATACCCCCAGGTGCGCATCAACAGCCCGGCGGGGGCGGTGCCCCACATTCTCAACCTCAGCGTGGCGGGGGTGCGGGGCAGCCGGTTCCAGCAGGCCCTGTCGGGCCGGGGCGTGTGCGTGTCGGTAAAGTCCGCCTGTTCCTCTGACGGGCTGCCATCCAAGGCGGTGTTCGCCGTCAGCCGGGACCGGAAAAACGCCCTATCCAGCTGGCGCATCAGCCTGAGCCACCTGACCACAGAGGAAGAGATCGACCAATTTTTGACCATTTTTGACGCCTGCTGCCGGGAACTCACCGGCCAGGGGGCGGGGGAGGAGCGCAAATGAGCCGTGAATTGACCCAGTGCCAGCTCATCGAGCGGAGCATTCTGAAAAAATATCGCAAAGAGATCTGGAAACCCTTTACCTATGCCATCCGGCGCTATCAGCTGATCCAGCCCGGGGACAAGATCGCCGTGTGCATCTCCGGGGGGAAAGACTCCATGCTCATGGCCAAGCTGATGCAGCTGCTCCAGCGGTTCAGCGACTATCCCTTTGAAGTGGTCTTTTTGGTGATGGACCCCGGCTATAACGAGATCAACCGCCACAAGATCGAGAGCAACGCCGCCCTGCTGGAGATCCCCATCACCATCTTCGAGACCAATATTTTCGAGGTGGCCAACAACAGCGAAAAGTCCCCCTGCTACCTGTGCGCCCGGATGCGCCGGGGCCACCTGTACAGCAAGGCAAAGGAGCTGGGCTGCAACAAGATCGCCCTGGGCCACCACTTTAACGACGTGATCGAGACCACGGTGCTGGGCATGTTCTTCGGCTCTCAGCTCCAGGCCATGCTGCCCAAGCTGCACAGCACCAACTTTGCGGGCATGGAGCTCATCCGCCCCCTGTACTGCATCCACGAGGACAGCATCATCGCCTGGCGGCGGTATAACGACCTGGAGTTTATCCAGTGCGCCTGCCGCTTCACGGAAAACTGCGCCATCTGCGATAACGGCGGCGGCGGCTCCAAGCGGCAGGAGGTGAAGACCCTGCTGCGGCGGCTGAAGCGGGACAACCCCAACATCGAAAAGAGCATCTTCAACAGCATCCACGCCGTCAGTCTGGATACCATGATCGGCTATAAGACCCACGGGGAGCTGCACTCCTTCCTGGAGGGCTATGACGAGAAGCGCCCGGTGGAGGAGCAGGAGAGCGAGTAAACGCCCAGAAATATAGGAGAGAGAAGCATGAGCGACTATCAGGATATCGATTTTCAGCAGGCCCGGGAGATCTTAGACCGGGAGAAGGACAGCGTGCTGCTGGACGTGCGGGAGGAGGAGGAGTTCATCACCGGCCACCCCATCGAGGCCGAGCTGCTGCCCCTGAGCACCTTAAGCCCCGCCACCGCGGCGGAGCTGATCCCCAGCAAGGACAGCCCCGCCCTGGTCTATTGCCGCAGCGGCGTGCGCAGCCGCCAGGCCGCCGAAAAGCTGGTAAAAATGGGCTACACCCAGGTCTATAACCTGGGCAGCTTAGTGGGCTGGCCCTATGGGATGACGTGAGCGGGATCAGTAATCAGGGGGACGGTTCTTGTGATTAGTGCCTAATCAGAAGAACCGTCCCCCTGATTACACTTGCAATGCTCCCAAAACTGAGATATAATAACAGGCAGAAAAAGGAGTTGACGGC
>URNZ01000056.1 GCA_900549405.1 uncultured Eubacteriales bacterium
TACCTGGTGGGGGCCCTGCTGGGCCGCTTCGGCCGGGCGGAAGTGCCCCCACCCGGCGGGTGTGACCTGGGGGTGCGGCCCATCGACCAACACCTGAAGGGCTTCTCCGCCATGGGGACCCGGATTCAGGTGGAGAACGGCTTTATCCATGCCGCCGCCCCCACCGGCCGGCTCCACGGTGCGCAGATCTACCTGGACGTGGTGTCTGTGGGCGCCACCATGAACATCCTCCTGGCCGCTGCGCTGGCCGACGGGCTGACCATCATCGAAAACGCCGCCAAGGAGCCCCACATTGTGGACTTGGCCAACTTCCTCAACTCCATGGGCGCCGACATCATGGGGGCAGGGACCGACGTGATCAAGGTCCGAGGGGTCAAGAAACTCCGGGGCGGGGTGTACTCCATCATCCCCGACCAGATTGAGGCGGGCACCTACATGACCGCGGTGGCTGCCGCCGGGGGCGAGGTGCGCATCAACAACATCATCCCCAAGCATCTGGACTGCATCACCGCCAAGCTGGTGGAGATGGGCGTGGATGTGGAGGAGCAGGACGACGCCGTGCTGGTCCGCCGGGACGGCCCCATCAGCCGGGTGAACGTGAAGACTATGCCCTATCCCGGCTTCCCCACCGACATGCAGCCCCAGATCGCCGCGGTGCTCTGCCTGGCCCAGGGGACCAGCGTGCTCACCGAGGGCGTTTGGGAGAACCGCTATCGCTATGTGGACGAGTTCCGCCGCATGGGGGCCCACATCCAGGTGGACGGCAAGGTGGCCGTCATCGAGGGCGTGGAGCAGCTTACCGGGGCGCCGGTCCACGCCTGCGACCTGCGGGCCGGCGCGGCCATGGTCATCGCCGGGCTGTCTGCCAAGGGTGTGACCGAGGTGGACGGCATCTATCACATCGAGCGGGGCTATGAGACCCTGGTGGAGAAGCTGTCCGCCGTGGGCGCGGACATCCGCACCATTGTGGTCCCCGACGAGGAGGCCCCCGCCCAGGTGGGCTGACCCGCCTGAGGCTTGTAAGAGGAGATAGAGACCCTTGCTGACCTTTACCACCCTGGCCAGCGGCTCCAGCGGAAACGCGGCGCTGGTCTCCTGTGGAGACACCCACGTGCTGCTGGACGCCGGGATATCCGCCAGACGCATCACCACCGGGCTGAAGAGCCTGGGGGTGGACCCGGCGGACCTGTCGGCCATTCTGATCACCCACGAGCACCAGGACCACGTCAGCGGTCTGGCGGTGCTCACCAAGAAAATAAGGCCCCCTATCTATGCCACCCCAGCCACCTGCGGCCAGCTGGCAGATCAGCTCCCCCACGGGGCGGAGCTGCTGCAAAGCCGACTGCCGGGGGCTGGCTTTGCTGTGGGCGAGCTGTGGATCGAGCCCTTCGCCACCCCCCACGACGCGGCGGGCAGCGTGGGCTATGTCCTGTCCGGCGGCGGGCGGACCATGGCCCTGTGTACCGACCTGGGCTATGTCACCGACCAGGTGCGCCAGGCGGTGGCCGGGTGCGACTTGCTGGTGTGCGAGACCAACTATGACCCGGACTGGATGCGCACCGGCCCCTATCCCTATGCCCTGAAGCAGCGCATCATGGGCGACCACGGCCACCTGTCCAACCAGGACGGGGCGGAGCTGGCCGCTATGAGTGTGCAGTCCGGGGCCAGCATCGTGATCTTGGCCCATCTGTCGGCGGAGAACAACACCCCCGCCCGGGCGCTGGAGACGGTGAGCCGCCGCCTGCGGGCCATGGGCTGTGACCCGGAGGAGGACATCACCCTGGCCGTGGCCCCCCGTAAAGAGGTAGGCCCCACCTATCGCCTGGAGCGGCGGCTGGCCGCGGCGGGGGAGAAGGAGGGCGGCCTGTGCTGAGCGTACATCTCATCTGTGTGGGCAAGCTGAAGGAGAAGTTCTATCTGGCCGCCTGCGCCGAATATCAAAAGCGCCTGGGGGCCTATTGCAAATTAGAGCTGACGGAGCTATCTGAGGAGCGCCTGCCCCAGAACCCCTCCCGGGCCCAGATCGACGCCGCCCTGGAGCGGGAGGCGGCGGCCATCCGGGGGAAGATCCCCCCGAACTCCTGCCTGGTGGCCCTGTGCGTGGAGGGCAAGCCCCACTCCAGCGAGGAGCTGGCCCGGCTGGTGCGCAGCTGGCAGGACAGCGCCGCCCGGCACCTGGTCTTTGTCATCGGCGGCTCCTTCGGTCTGGCGGAGAGCCTGAAAAAGGAGGCCAAGGTGCGCCTGTCCATGTCCCCCATGACCTTTCCCCACCACCTGGCCCGGGTCATGGTGCTGGAGCAGATCTATCGGGCCTTTAAGATCAACGAGGGCTCCAGCTATCACAAATAAGCATAAAAAAGCATCCTGTGCCGCGGCACAGGATGCTTTTTTAGAAAGATCCGGCGTTACCAGTCGTTCTCGATGGCCATCAGGGCGTTGACCCGGCGCTCGTGGCGGCCGCCCTCGAACTGGGTGTTCAGGAAGGTGTCCACGATGTTCTCGGCCAGATTCTTGCCCACGATGCCCGCGCCCATGGCCAGCATGTTGGCGTTGTTGTGCCGCCGGGTGAGGGAGGCGGACAGGGGGTCGCCGCACAGGGCGCAGCGGATGCCACGGACCTTGTTGGCGGCGATGGAGATGCCGATGCCGGTGGTGCAGATGACGATGCCCCACTCACACTGGCCGGAGGCCACGGCCTGGGCGGCGGCCTTGCCAAAGGCGGGGTAGTCGCAGCTCTCGGTGCTGTCGGTGCCGAAGTCCTGACAGGTGATGCCCTTGGCGGCCAGATAGGCCTTGATGTGCTCCTTCAAGGGATACCCGCCGTGGTCAGAAGCGATTGCGATCATAGTGATGTTCCTCCTACTGTCTATGTCACGCGCCGGATACCCGGGCGCGATTTACTTGCTATTACCCATTGTAGTTGGTTTCGCCAAGATTTGCAAGGCATATCCAGACAGATTTCCGGGGGAAAATCTTAAAATCGTTCAGGGGGAGGCAAAATCGCCTTCCCCTGGGGGAAGGTGCCCCCGCAGGGGGCGGATGAGGGGAACGCCACCGATAACCGAGCGCTCTCAGTAATCACGGGGACGGTTCTTGTGATTAGTGCCTAATCAGAAGAACCGTCCCCATGATTACAAGGGGGCCTATTGGTGCGCACCATCAACCGTGACACGCCGTAACGGCGGCCCGTCCAGCTCCACCACCTGATCTGCCAGGGGCAGCAGCGCCTGGTCGTGACAGGTGAGGATGGTGGGCAGGTGCAGCTCCCGGATGCGCGTTAAAATGCGCCGGGCCCGGTCTGTGTCCACGCCGGAGAAGGGCTCGTCCATCAAATAGAGCCGCCCGCCCAGGGCCAGGCACCGGGCCAGGGCCAGCCGCCGGGCCATGCCGCCGGAGAGCTGGGCGGGATAGCGCTCCCCCTCCCCCTCCAGCTCGGTCAGAGCCAGCCACCTCTGCCACTCCCCCCGCCGCTGCCGGGGCAGCACGTCGGTCAGCTGCTGCCGGGCGGTGCGCCAGGGGAACAGCCGGTCCTCCTGAAAGAGAAAGGCCGTCTCCCCGGGGGCGACGCCGGAGATGCTGCCCTCTTCGGGCTGCTCCAGCCCCGCCAGCAGACGCAGCAGCGTGGTCTTGCCGCAGCCGGATGGTCCCCGCAGGATCGTTATCCCGGTTTCGGGCAGGACCAGGGAGAAGCGGTCCAGCACCGTCCGCTGGCCGTATCTCAGGGTCACGTTTTCAACTTGGATCATGCGCCGTTCTCCCTTCTCTTATCCCGCTCTAACAAAGCCCGCAGCAGGCCCTCCAGCAGCAGGGACAGGGCCACCACCGCCACCGTCCAGGCGAAGAGATCGGGGATATCCAGATAGAGCTTGCTGTTATAGATCTGGGTGCCGATGGCCGGGCGTGGGATACACAGTACCTCGGCGGCCACCCCCGACTTCCAGGCCAGGCCCATGGCGGTGGTGACGGCGGCCAGGAAATAGGGCCGCAGGCTGGGCAGATAAATAAGCCGCACCCGCTTCCACCAGGAAAAGCGATAGGCCGCCGCCAGTTCCAGCAGCTTGGGGTCGGTCTCCCGGATACCCCGGCACAGATTGCCCCACACCACGGGCAGCACCATCAGCCCGGCGATGACCCCGGGGACAAAGGTCCGGTCTGTCCACAGCAGGATCAGCAGAATGAAGGAGGCCACCGGCGTGGCCCGGATCACCCGCACCGGCAGGGCGATGAGCCGCCCGGCCCAGGGGGAGGCGCAGGCCGCCGCGGCTAAAACCGCCCCCAGCAGGGTCCCCGCCCCCATGCCCGCCAGAATGCGGCCCAGGGACACCAGCACCGTCTGCCAGAATTCTCCCGTCTGCCCCAGGCGGATGAGGGCGCGGGCCACGGTGACGGGATAGGGCAGCAGCAGCTCGTTTCCTCGGCCCCCCACCCGGCGGTCCACCAAAAAGGCCCCAAGCTGCCAAACCCCCAGCCAGAAGGCCGGGGGCAGCAGCAGGGCTATTTTGTTTTTCAGGGATTTACTCCGCCCCATAATAGAAGGCGTCGTAGGGCATGGAGCCGCCGATGGAATCGGGGTTGGCCTGGAACAGCACCTGGTAATACTCCTCCAGGGTGGCCTTCATGTCCGCGCCGGTGATAAAGGTCAGGTTGCACTGGGGCAGGGCCTTGGCGGCGATCTGCTCGTTGGCGGTGATGCCCAGCTCGCCCACCAAGGCGGCGGCACCGGCGACTCCATGCTCGTCGCTCATAAAGGTGATGGAGTCGCCGTACAGGTCCAGGAAGGCGTCCACCGTCTCGGGGTGCTCCTCAATAAACTGGGTGCGGCCCACCACGCAGCCCATGGCCAGGGAGCCCTGGCCCAGCTTGTCCCACTCGTCGGACAGGGACAGGGCCTGGCGCACACCCTGGTCCTTCATCATCAGGGCGGTGGCGGCGGGGACGGGGAGCATACAGATGGCGCTGTCGCTGGAGGCCATCTGGGCGGTGACCTCCTGGGCAGTCATCCACTGGATGTCCACCTGGCTTGGGTCCACGCCATTCTGGGTCAGCAGGTAATTGAGCACATACTCCGGGTTGGCGCCCTGGCCGGTGGCGTACACCGTCTTGCCCGCCAGGTCGGTCATGGACTGGACGGAGTCCCCCTTCTCCAGGATATACAGCACGCCCAGGGTGTTCACGGCCAGCACCTGAATGCCGCCGTCCGTCTTGGCGGCCAGGTTGGCGGCCACATTGGTGGCCACAGCGGCGATGTCGGCGGTGCCGTTGACCAGGGCGTCGGTGACCTCCTTGTTGTCGGCAACCACGGTGGAATTCAGGGCCACGGGGCAGTCGGCGGGGGAGGTCTCGGCGCTGTAATACTTCATCAGATAGGCCGCGCCCACCCCGGTGGGGCCGGACAGGGCCATAAAGTTCACGTCGGTCTTATCCACCGGCTGCTGAGACTGGCGGGCGGAGGCGGAGGTGTTGTCGACAGGCTGAGAGGAGCTGTCGTTGGTTTTGCTGCCGCAGCCGGCCAGCAGGGACAGGGTCATGGCGGCGGCCAGCAGCAGAGACAGAGTCTTTTTCATGTTCATGTTCCTTTCTCGATGGTCTTGATGGGTGCTTTCTCTCACAGGACGGACTCCAGGGCGGCCAGGTCGGGGATCAGGATGGTTTTGCCCCGGCGGACGATGAGGGCGCTTTTCTCCAGCGCCTCAAAGGCCCGATAGAGGGAGGCCCGGCTGATGCCCAGCCGCTGGGCCAGCCCGGAGGCGGTGCAGGTGACGCTGCCCCCCTGGCCGTTGGCCAGCAGATAGCGGGCCAGTTTGCCCTCCGCCCCGGCCTGGGCCAGGGATTGCAGGCGGCTGGACAAAAACCGGATGCGTCCGGTGAGATAGCGCAGATAGTTTTCCCGGATCTTGGGCTGTTGTTCCAGCATCCGGTCGATGAGGGCCTGGTCCAGCATGAGACAGCGGCTGGGCTTGCGGGCGGTGATGGTGGTGGCATACTGGGGGGCGTCGCAGTACAGGGCGGCGGCGCCGAACAGCTCCCCCGGCTCCAGACAGCTGACGGTCAGCTCCCCCTTGGTCACCTGAAGGCTGCCCGACAGCAGCACCCCCAGGCGGCGGGAGAAGTGCTGGGGACTGTATACCACCTGGCCCCCGGAGAAGGAGACCAGCTCCGCCCCCGGCTCGTCCAGCAGCCGGGCTATCCCGTCCTCCGGCACCCCCCGCAGCAGCGGGCACCGCCCCAGACACGCCAGGTCCTGTTTCTCCAGCGTCAGGGTGATCGCCTCCAAACTGTTTTATTTGAGACAAAACAGATGGTAGCACACGGGCGCAGAAATGTCAATCGAAAAAAGAAAACCCCGGCGGGCCGGGGGATTGACAAACGCTGGAAAGCAAGTATAATAAGAAATAGAAGAGGCGCTGCCGGTAGACGGGAGCCCCTCAACGATTGCGAAAAGTGGTAACCGTTAAGTGGCCAAACTTAGGGCGGTTACCTCTTTTTTATGTTAAAGTAGATATAAGCGATGAAATTCAAAGCCTGCACAAGCAGCAGACCGGTCTCAACGAGATCAGAATAACTCATCATGTCTACTCACCTCCTCCCACAGTGGGAGGAGAACAAGAAGTATGTAGCTCCTCCCAAAGGAGGGGCCCCCGCCTACCGTCACTGGCAGCGCCAGCGCATATCCATGCGCCGGGGATAGTATAACATGAAATTCAAGATTTGGCAATATGCGACAAGCGGGGCGCCGGAAATTTTTCCCGGCGCCCCGCTTGTTTCTGTTTATCGAATTTTCTCCCCGTTCAGCACGGCCTCCACCAGCTGGTCATCCTTGTCATAGCGCAGCTTCAGGGAGAAGAAGGGCACGTCCCGGGCCAGCAGGTCCAGGAAGATGGCGTCCCCCTCCCAGTGGGGCAGCTCCAGCAGGCGGGAGCGGGGGACCCACTCCAGCACGCCCTCGCTGCACTCCCCGATCTCCCCCGTCCAGCCGTCGGCGGTGAACAGGTGCATATACTCCGTCACCCAACGCTCGGAGACAAAGGTGACGATGCCCCGGTATTGATACCGGGTCAGGTTCAGGCCGGTCTCCTCCCGGACCTCCCGCAGGAGGCAGTCCTCCGGGCTCTCGTCCGCCTCGAACTTGCCGCCCACGCCGATCCACTTGTCCTGGTTTACGTCGTTCTGCTTCTTCACCCGGTGGAGCATGAGATAGTCCTCCCCCCGGCGGAGGTAGCACAGGGTGGTGTTCACCGACTTTACGTCATATGCCATGGCTTTCGGTCTCCTCTTATGTTTCTGTCTCTAATCGTTCAGTCATCCGGGTCGATGAGGGCCACGGATGCCGTATAGCTCTGCCCATCCCGCACATAGGTGAGGGACACGGCGTCCCCCGCGCCCAGGGATTGCTTTAACCGCACCAGGTCCTCCACCGCGTTCAGGCTCTGGCCGTTGGCGGCAATGAGCACGTCCCCGGCCCGCAGGCCCTGGGCATAGGCGTCGCTGGCCTTGTCCACGCTGTCCAATGTCAGACCGCCCCCCTGGGCCGGACGGGTGAGCACGGTGAAGCCGAAGATGCCCCGGCGGACGGTCTTTCCGGCGATGAGGGTGTCGGCCACATACTTCACCCGGCGGGAGGGGATGGCAAAGCCAAGGGCCTCTGCCGAGCCGTCGTCGGTGACGATCTTCACGGTGGTGATGCCCACCACCTGGCCATATTGATTGATGAGGGCCCCGCCGGAGTTGCCCATGTTGATGGCGGCGCTGGTCTGGATGAGAACCATAGACACCCCGTCCACGTCCACGTCCCGGTCCAGGGCGGAGACGATTCCGTCGGTGATGGTGGAGCGATAGCCCAGGGGGTCCCCGATGGCGGCCACGGGGTCGCCGCAGCGCAGGGCGAAGGAGTCCCCAAACTCCGCCGGGGTCAGGTCAGTGGCTTCCACTTTTAAGACGGCCAGGTCCTCGTTTGCGTCGAAGCCCACCAAGGCGGCATCCAGCACCCGGTTGTCTGAGCAGACCACCTGGACCTTGTCCGCCCCGGCCACCACGTGGGCGTTGGTGATGATATAGCCGTCGGAAGTGAGGACCACGCCGGTGCCGGTGGAATAGGACTTGGCGTCCTCCGCCTGGATGGACACCATAGAGGGCAGGTTCTTGTCATAGATCTGGGTATAGGTCAGCGTCTCTCCCGTGTCCAGGCGCAGCTCCACCGTCACGCCGGCGCCCGTTGCGGCCCGGGGGATGGACGGGGGCGTGGTGTCCAGCTCCTCCTGGTCATAGTCCTGGTGATAGGAGTAGTCCCCGTCATCGCTGGGCAGCAGCTGCACCGGCCACAAGGACTCCATCACGGCGCTGATGGCCACCAGAGAGATGAGCAGGGCGGCCAGGCCCATGCAGATGGGCAGAGAGAACCGCCGCTTCCGCCGCCGGGGGCGGAGCACCGGGCGGGGCGGGACATACCGGGGCGGCATGGCTCCGGGAGAACCGGGCTGGGGGCCGGAGCGCTCCCAGGGGCCGCCCTGCCACAGGTCGCGGTTTTGCTCTTCTCGCTCGTCCATGGCGCGCGCCTCCTTTCGGCTTTTTGTTTTCTGGCCCTCAGGCCAGGGTGAGGGTAAAGGTGAACCGGGTCACGCCGTCCTCGCTGGTGACGGTGATGTTCTCCTTCAGTTTATTCAGAATGGTCTTGACGATATACAGGCCCAGGCCCACGCCCTCCCGGTCCATGGAGCGGGAGTAGTCCGCCTTGTGGAAGCGGTCAAACAGCAATGGCAGCTCGTCCGGGGGGATCGTCGCCCCCAGGTTCTGCACGGTGGTGTATGCCTTGCCGTCCTTTTTGGATATCTGCACGGTGATGGTGCTGCCCTCCGGGGCGAACTTGGCGGCGTTGTCCACCAGGTTATAGCAGACCTGGGTGATGGAGTCCGGGTCGCCCCACACCATCAGCTTGTCGTCGGGCATCTGCACGTCCACGTCCAGCTTCCGCCCGGTGATCTTGGTCTCCAGGCTGATGAGCACCTGGCTGACCACCTCGGTCAGGTCAAACTGTTCCTGGGCGGTGACGGTGTCCTCCGCCAGGGCGTTCAGCCGGGACAGGTCCAGCATCCGCCGCACCAGACGGGACAGCCGCCGGGTCTCTGACACGATGATTTGGAGAGACTCCCGCTCCCGCTCCGGGGGGATGGTCCCGTCCAGAATGCCCTCGGCAAAGCCGGAGATGGTGGTCATGGGGGTCTTCAGCTCGTGGGACACGTTGGCGATGAACTCTGACCGCTGGCTCTCCACCTTGGCCAGGGAGTTTGCCATGGTGTTGAAGGACTCGGCCAGGGTGCTGATCTCGTCGCACCGGCCCTCATAGCCGGTGACCCGCACGTCGAACTCCCCCCGGCCAAACTTTCGGGCGGCCTCGGCCATCTCGTTCAGGGGCCGGGCCTGGTGGGCGGAGGTGAGGGTGCTGGCAATGACAGAGATGATGAGCACCACCACGGCGGAGAAGAAGAAGATGGTGGCCATGGCCGACCACATCTCCGCCAGGCTGGAGGCGTCTGCCGACACCAGGACCAGTCCCTCCACCACCGTCCGCCCGGACAGGGTCATGGCGGCCACGGGCAGGGCGGCCACATAGCGCCGCTCGGGATAGACCCCGTCTAAATTGGTCATGCCGGTGTAGTCCCCGTCGTGGAGCACCTGGTCCACCACCGCCTTGGGCAGACAGGTGTTCTCATAGTCATAGAGGTGGTCCCCGTCGGTGGCATAGATGATCTCCCCGTCGGGGTTGGTGACGATGACATAGGAGTCGGAGATGCGGGCGATGGAGGCCACATAGTTGCTGTAGATCTTGTCCTGGATGCTGTCATACTGCTGGTAATAGGACGCGGTGAACGTGGCGATATAGCTGGCGTTGCGGGCCATGGCGTCCCGCTTTTCCGAGATGATATAGCGGTAAGACAGCAGCATGAAGGCGGTGGACAGCAGGGTGAAGGACAGCACCATCACCCCCACCATCATGGTCAGCTGGCGTTTATAAAGGGATCGCATAGGGATCGCCTCCTGGTGTTAAGGATCGGGTCAGGGGAGCGCAGGGTCAGGTCCCGCCGCCCACCTCGAACTTATAGCCCACGCCCCACACGGTCTTCAGCCGCCACTGGTCGCTGACGCCCTCCAGCTTCTCCCGCAGGCGCTTGATGTGCACGTCCACGGTGCGGCTGTCGCCGAAGTAGTCAAAGCCCCACACCTCGTCCAGCAGCTGGTTCCGGGTGAACACCCGGTTGGGGGCGGAGGCCAGGTGATAGAGCAGCTCCAGCTCCTTGGGGGGCGTGTCCACCCGCTTGCCGTCTACCAGCAGCTCATAGGAGTCCAGATTGATGACCAGCTTGTCAAAGGACAGCTTTTTCTCCGTCTGCTCCTCCTCACCGCCGGTACGGCGGAGGACGGCGTGGATGCGGGCCAGGACCTCCTTCATCTCAAAGGGCTTGACGATATAGTCGTCCGCGCCCCCCTCTAATCCGGTGACCTTGTCCTCGGTCTCGCCCTTGGCGGTGAGCATGATGACGGGGGTCTTGTCGTGCTCCCGGATCTTCTTCAGCACGCCCCAGCCGTCCATCACGGGCAGCATGATGTCCAGCAGAACTAAATCGGGCTGGAAGGAGCGGAACAGCTCCACCCCCTTGCCGCCGTCGCCCGCCACCTGGGTCTCAAAGCCCTCCTTCTCCAGATAGAGGTGCAGCAGCTCGGCAATGTTGCCGTCGTCCTCTACGATCAAGACTTTCTTTGCCATGAAGGTCTCCTCCATTTCTCGTTTGTCTCGTTTGTCGTTTTTCAGGCAGATGGGAACTCCCGTGTCCGGGAGGAACAGATCTTATGCGCTTGCGCTGTTTCATGTACGCTATTTATTGTAACACGAACCGGGGCGCTTGGGTGAACATTTTGTAAAAATCAGCCCCGCCCCCGCCAGATGGCCCTTGTCTGCTCCGGGTCGGGGGACTTGATATAGGGGTGGTCGATCTGGATCACCGGGTAATACCGGGGGGAGAGCTTTTTCAGCTGCCAGCCCACCTCGGTGGACACCTGCCGGTCCGTCAGGCGGAAGCCATAGGGCACCTCGATGTCGAAGATCAGGTTGGTGTGGATGGGGCCGGGGGTCATGCGGAAGTCGTGGATGGACAGGGCGGGGTCCAGGTCATGGACCACCTGCTCCACCTGTAAGCGCAGCTTGGCGGTGCGCTCGTCGCACACCACCGGGTCCATATGGATCACCGTGTCGATGCCGTGGCGGGCCCGCAGCTCCCGCTCGATGTGGTCGATAATGTCGTGGATCTCCAGCAGGTTCTCGTCGGCGGGCACCTCCGCGTGGAAGGACATCATGGCCCGGCCCGGGCCATAGTCGTGATAGACCAGGTCGTGGATGCCCAGAATTTTGTCGTGGCCCAGGACGATGCGGTCAATGTCAGCGGCCAGCTCCGGGTCCATGGGCCGGCCCAGCAGGGGGGCCAGGGTGGCCTGGGCGGCCTCCCACCCGGTCTTTAAGATCAGCACCGCGACGAGAAGGCCCGCCGCCCCGTCGATGGGCAGCCGGGTCCACTGGCCGACGATGGCAGACAGCAGCACCGCCCCGGTGGAGGCCATGTCCGACAGGGCGTCCGCCGCCGTGGCCGCCATGGCCTGAGAGTCGATGGCCCGGCCCAGGGCCCGGTTAAAGACAAAGATCCACAGCTTGATGAGGATGGCCGCCGCCAGGATGACCAGGGTCAGCAGGCTCATCTGCACGTTCTGGGGCCGGAGCAGGGCCTCCACAGACGACCTGCCGATCTCCACCCCCATAAGCAGCACCGCCAGGGACACCAGCAGGCCGGTGATGTATTCGATGCGTCCGTGGCCAAAGGGGTGGTCGGCATCGGCCTGCTGCCCCGCCAGGCGGAAACCCACCAGCGTGACCACCGACGTGGCCGCGTCAGACAGGTTGTTCACCGCGTCGGCCACCATAGCCACCGAACCGGACAAAATGCCCGCCAGCAGTTTTCCGGCAAACAGCAGCAGATTCAGGCCGATGCCCATGCCGCCGGAGATGGCTCCGCAGCGGCGGCGGACATCCGGGTCCTTGGGGTCCCCGCCCCGGAGACAAAGGCCAATCAATTTTTTCAGCATGTGCGCCTCCCTTTCTGTGAGAGGGGGTCAAAACGCCCCGCTGCACGCCTTGTATTATCCCATACAATGGGAAGGTCCGTCAAGAAAGTTTCTGGGGCAGTGGGTCAATGGCGGCGTGCATCGTTTTATTCACAAAAAGTTCACGGGAAGGTCACGATTTTGCCGCAATTATCCTTTATCCTATGCTTGTACCAAACGAAATGACCTACCTCTTTTTTCTCCCTCTCCTTTTTTCAAACACACACAGGCAGAAGACCCTGACCCCTACCCCGGTCAGGGTCTTCTGTCGTCTTGCGCCAAGCAGTTCGTTTCTGCGTCCATCAGCCTCCCTTGTCAAAGGGAGGTGGCACGGGCGCAGCCCGTGACGGAAGGATTCCGACCACAGGAAAGCTATCTTGGAAACGGAATCCCTCAGTCAGCTTCGCTGCCAGCTAGCCCTATCCCTTTTGTCCCTTCGGGACATTTCCCCTTGATAAGGGG
>URNZ01000057.1 GCA_900549405.1 uncultured Eubacteriales bacterium
GGCTGATCCTGCCAATGTCGTTTCTGCCCAGATCCACCAGCATGTTGTGCTCCGCCCGCTCCTTCTCGTCGGCCAGCAGTTCGGCCTCCAGGGCCAGGTCCTCTTCTCTGGTCTTGCCCCGGGGGCGGGTCCCCGCCAGGGGGAAGGTGTGCAGCACGCCGTCCTCCAGCTTCACCAGCGTCTCCGGGGAGGCCCCGGCCAGCTCCATGTCATCGCTGGTGAAATAGAACAGATAGGGGGACGGGTTGGTGGTGCGCAGCATCCGGTACACGTCCAGCAGGGACCCGGCAAAGCCCGCCTCCAGCCGATTAGACAGCACCACCTGGAAGATGTCCCCCTCCCGGATATAGTGCTTGGCCCGCTCCACCATGGCGCAGTAGCTGTCCTTGTCGAACAGGGGCTTCACCGGGGTGGTCAGTCGGCCCGGCTGCCGGGGCAGGGGCTGGCCGTGGCGCAGCAGCTCGGCCATGCGGTCCAGCCGGGCGCAGGCGGCGGGATAGGAGCTGTCCAGGTCCTCCGTGTCCGCGTTGGTGATCAGGACGATCTTCTGCCGGAAGTTGTCAAAGGCGATGACGCTGGAAAACAGCATCAGGTCCAGGTCTTTAAAGTGTTCCTGGTCCTCCGCCGTCAGGTGCAGACTGGGTTCGGCATACTTGATGTAGTCATAGGCGAAGTAGCCCACCAAGCCGCCGGTGAAGGGGGGCAGGCCCTGGAGCCGGGGGCTCTTATACCGGGCCAGCAGGTCCCGCAGCACCGGACCGGGGACGGAGAAGCGGGTCTCGGTCTCCCCTGTCTCGCTTTTCAGCTGGACGATGCCGTCTTTACAGGTGACCTCCAGGCTGGGCTCGAAACCCAGGAAGGAGTACCGGCCCCAGCCCTGGCTGTCGGCGGCGGACTCCAGCAGAAAGCAGTGGTTGTCCTGTGAGCGCAGAATGCGCAGGGCCTGGATGGGGGTGATAAAGTCGCTGAGCAGTTCCCGCGTCACGGGGACCTGTCCATAGGGGCCGCTCTGGGCCAGGGCCCGGGCCTCTTTCAGCGTGGGATAATACATCTTGACCTCCTGTCTCAGGGATGAAAAAAAGACTCGTCCCTGACAAATGTTTGTCAAGGACGAGTCTGAAAAAACAGTCTCGCGGTGCCACCTTGCTTCGCGGCTTTGGGCCGCGCACTTTGCGGGATACCAACATATCCCCGGCAACTGACGTATGCCTCCACGTCGCAAAATACTGAGCCTTTCGGCCGTTCCTTGCGCCCTCCGTGATCCATTTGCCTGCCTGCGTTCTATCCGGCTCTCAGCCGCCCGGACTCTCTGTAAGGGCACAACAGACGTTATCTTCACATCAATGGTTTAGCCTAATGAAGTTGTCGTCCGCATTATAAGCCCATCCCGCCCATTTGTCAATCACTTTTTTCCGCGTGACTGAAATTTTTTCCCGTCCCCCCTCCCCTGTTCCCCCGGGAAGAAAAAAATCGAAGCCGCCGGAAAAGAAATGCTTGCATTTTGGTCCCGGCTTTGCTATAATGAGCAAGTAAAGTTTGATGCAGGTATAGTTCATCGGTAGAACGCGACCTTCCCAAGGTCGATAGGAGGGTTCGACTCCCTTTACCTGCTCCAAAAAAGAGACATCTGCCTATAGCAGATGTCTCTTTTTTATTCCATTGTGAGGAAGACCGCAATGATGGCGGGCAACTTCTGTCATCAGAAACCGTCCTTCGCTTCACTCCCCCAACCAATCCGACAGCAGCACCTGCACCTCCCCGATCTGTTGGGACATATTCAGGTACTCCTGGGCCACGGCGGCGTTATTGGGGTCATACTGCACGTCGGAGGGCAGGATGAGAAAGTATGTCTCCTTCGGTGTGGAGGCGATGACATACTGCCGGGCGGCGAAGTCCGCAGCCGGGTCGCAGCTGCCCTGGCGGCACTCCACCGTGAAGAGATAGCCCGCATCGTCCAGGCCCTCCCCCGTCCGGGCGGCGCGGAGGTACACGCCCAGAGCGCCGTTCTGAATGTCATAACCGCACTTTCCCCGCCAGCTCTCCGGCAGGACCACCGTCACCCCCGTCTCCGGGATGGGGATGGTCTCCGGCCCCCTGCCCCCGGACAGGGCCCCCGCGGCAAAGCTGGCCGTCATCAGAACAGCCGCCGCCGCCAGGGCCAGGGTCCGGCGGAGGCGGCCCGTTCTCCTTCGCCGCCCGTAATTGGGGGCCTGCCCCGCGCTCTCGATCAATCGCTGGTCGATGTTCCCCACGTTCTCCGCCAATTCCCTCGCCGTCATAGCGCCACGCCCTCCTTTTCCAGATATGCCCGCAGCTTCTTTCGCGTCTGAAACAACATGGATTTGATCTTGCTCTGGCTGTAACCAGTGCGGCGGCAGATGCCGTCTATGGACTCGAAATACCAATACCGCAGAAGGAATATGTTCCGCCGCTCCTCGTCCTGTGCCCACAGGAACGCGTCCAGCAGTTCTTTCAGCCGCCGGGCCTCCACCTCCGTCTCCACGCTCTCCCGCCCGGACACGCACTCCCCCAGTTCCTCCAAGGAGCGCACCGCCACCGGGTTCCGCTTTTGGGCGTTCACGTGGTCAAACCGCTTCAGGGCCAGGTTTCTGGCCACCCGGGCCACGAACGCGGAAAAGCGCTCCGGCTTTTGGGGCGGGATGGCGTTCCAAAGGCCCAGATAGGTGTCGTTGACGCACTCCTCGCTGTCCTCCCGGCTGGACAGAATGTTGTGGGCGATGGTATAGCACAGGCCGCCATATTTGGCCGCCGTCTCGTGGATGGCCCGCTCCGCCCGCTGCCAATACAGGGCGATGATGTCTCTGTCGTCCATGTCTGCCCTCCTCTCCCGGTCTTATCGTCCGCTTTCACTGATTATAGTCCGGTTTTCCCGGGTTCGGTTGCAGGGCGGCGAAAAATTTCCGGCGGTCTTACAGAAATTCCGACAGCTTTTCATACAGCTTCCGCTCCTCCGGGGAGAGGCGCTGGGTCCAGTCGCCGGTGTCATTCAGCATGGCCAGCACGTCCAGCAGGGCCTCCCGCCCGCCCTCGGGGGTGGTGTCATAAATCTTGGGCACCACTTGGTCCGCCATTTCCAGCAGCTTAAACGCCAGGTGCAGCACGGCATTCTGCTCTGCCTCGCTGAAGCGCCCCCGCAGGAAGGTCCGCACCGCCGCCACAAAGGAGAAGGACTCCGCCATCAAGTCGTGGAACTCCCCGATGCTGTACCATGAGGCCGCCGTGGCGACAATCAGCGCCAGCAGCACCCCTCCGGCGGCTGCCAATTCCCCCCGCCAGTGCAGCGCCTCGGGTGAAAGCTGATGGACCAGGAACAGCACCAGCATGGCCGGAAGGTGGCAGCACAGCCCCAAGCTGGACAGGGCCCACGCCCAGTGACGGCGGCTCACTTGCAGCAGACAGCTGTCCACCAGGACAAAGTCGTCCCAGCCCCGGACGCCCTTCCACCAGACCGCTGGGTCCGCAAGTCCGCAGATACCCCGCCCCCCGGACTGTAGCCCCGTCAGCACCCACTGACTGACGTGCAGCACATAGGCCAGCAGGATCACCACCGAAACCATGGCCAGATCCAACAAAAACACGATCATCTTAACATCTCTCCTTGAAACATAAAAATGGACATAGCGAGCCTGTTTCGCTATGTAAACAGTGTCGCTGTGTCCAAATATGTATCAAGTATGAAATTTGACTGCATTATAACATGACTGTCGAAATTTGTCAATCTTTTCTTGAAACAGCCCTGGGATCTTGGTTTTTCGCCCCCAAGAAAAGGTCTGGAATTTTCAGAACAGTTGTGCTAATATAGTAAAAGAGATTTTATGTCATTTATCATCTGTAAGGAGGTACTTATCGTGACCTATCTCATGTCCGCCATTCTCGGCTTGGTCCAGGGGGTGGCTGAATTCCTGCCCATCTCCAGTTCGGGCCACCTGACCCTGCTCCAGCACTTCTTCGGCATGGAGGAGCCCGACCAGCTGTTCAACATCCTGCTCCACTTCGCCACATTGCTGGCGGTGTGCATCTACTATTTCCAGGACGTGCTTGGCATGATTCTGGAGTTCTTCCGGGGCATCGCCGCCATGTTCTCCCGTCAGCCCGGCCAGGGGGAGCCGCCGGAGACCCGCCGACTGGTCTTTCTGGTCATCGTGGGCACCCTGCCCCTGTTCCTCATCCTGCCTGTGAAGAAGTATGTAGAGGGCCTGGGCAGCAGCCCCGTGTTCGTCAGTTTCGCCCTGCTGGTCACCGGCTGCATCCTGTTCCTCTCTGACCGCATGGCCACCGGACGCAAGACCGCCCGCAGCGCCACTGTGAAGGACGTGCTGCTGGTGGGCGTGGCCCAGGGTATCGCCACCATCCCCGGCCTGTCCCGCTCCGGCTGCACCATCTCCGCTGGCATGGCCCTGGGCTTCCGCCGGGAGTTTGCCGTGCGGTACTCCTTCCTCATGTCCCTGCCCGCTGTGTTCGGCGCCACCCTGCTGGAGGTAAAAGATACGCTCAGTGCCGGGGCCGGTATCCCCGACGGGATGCTTGGCAAGTATCTGCTGGGCATGGTCATCGCCGGTGTGGTGGGCTATTTCGCCATCCGCCTGGTGAACCTGCTGGCCGACAAGGGCAAGTTCGGCGCCTTCGCCTATTACTGCTGGATCGCGGGCGCCATCTTCCTGGTGCTCTCCCTGCTGGGGGTCACCTTTGTCCACGCCTGAGTTTTTCTGACCCCCCTCTCCCCTGACGGGACACCCCTAACCACCTGACGAAAGGAACTGGATCGCCATGGCAACCACGAAAAAGAGATCGGGCGGCAGCCGCGCCGCCTCCGGCGGAAGCAGAGCCGCCAGCGGAAGCCGCTCCTCCGGCGGAAAGCGGACCTCCAGCGGGAAGCGCGCCTCGGGCGGCGGCAGCAGGGCCTCCTCCTCCCGCTCCGGCTCCGCCAAGCGCCAGACCGCCCCCGCCCCCAAGCCCTTCCGCCGGGAGGTGGGCGCGCTGGTCTGCCTGCTGCTGGCCATCTTCGCCGCCTTTGGCTATTTTCACATGAAGGCCCTGTTCATCGACCTGTTCTGCGCCCTGCTGAAGGGTCTGCTGGGCTATGGCTTCTGGCTCATGCCCCCGGCCCTGGTCCTGTGCGCCTACATCCTGGCCTTCCACCGGGGCCGCCCGGTGGCCCTGCGGCTGTGCTGCGCCCTGGCCCTGCCCCTGGCCCTCTCAGTGATGCTCCACGGGCTGCTCAGCCAAGTCCTGCCCTGGGACGCCGCGCTTATTAAGACCCTGTGGGCCACCGGCGAGGAGCTGAAGTCCGGCGGCGCCCTGGGCGGCCTGCTAGGTCAGGTCTTTGTCAGCCTGTTCACCAAGCTGGGCTGCACCATCGTCTGCGTCCTCTGCGGCTTCTTCCTGGCCCTGGACGCCTGCAACCGCTCCATCGTGGACGTGGCCGAGTGGCTCTTCAACCGCCCCCAGTATGAATATGAGCCGGAGCGCCCCCGCCGCCGCCGTGAGATGCAGGAGGAGCAGGAGGCCCCCGCCCATGCCGCGCCTGCCTCCAGCCTCTCCCGCCGGGCGGAGATGGACATCGACATCCCCGTGGACGACGGCCCTCTTGTCGGCCAGAGCCGCCAGGCCGCCCCGCCCCCGGAGAAAAAGAAGGGCTTCTTCGACCGCAAGCCCCGGGTCCCCTCCCCCGACCAGCTGCTGGCCGGACATCTGGGCCGGGGCAAGGCCCAGGCAGAGCCTCAGCCCGACATGCGATCCGAGCCGGGGCCCGCCCAGTTCGCATCTGCGGACATGGCTCCCGTGGACGAGCCCATCCCTGTCACCCCCGAGGAGCTGACTCTGGAATCTGACACTGAGCCTGAATCTGCCCCCCAGGAGGAACCCGCTTTTATCTCCCAGCCTATTTACGCCCCTGTGGCCCCCGAACCCTCCGCGCCTGCGCCCCAGCCGGGACCGGAGTCTGTGCTCGCCCCGGTTCCCCCGGTCAGCCAGCCTGCGGCGGTGGCTCCTCCCCGGCCCCTGTCCGTCCAGCCCAGCCCCCACGTGCCCGAGCCCTCCGCGCCCCAGCCCATGATCGAGGAGCCGGAGACCGTCTCCAAGGGCGAGGTGGCCCAGCAGGCCGCCCAAGTGGCCCAGGACATCCAGGGAAATATGGGACAAACCGTCCCCCCCTATCAGTATCCCCCCCTGTCCCTGCTGACCGAGGGTCCTGCGGAGATGGGCGGCCAGGCCATGGCCGAGCTGAACGCCAACCGCCAGCGGCTCACCGACACCATCCACTCCTTCGGCATCGACGCCAACATCATCAACGTCACCCGGGGGCCCTCCGTCACCCGGTATGAGCTGGAGCTGGACCAGGGCGTCCGGCTGAACAAGCTGACCAACCTGGCCGACGACATCGCCCTGTCCCTGGGGGCCACCGGCGTGCGCATCGCCCCCATCCCCGACCAGATCTCCATGGTGGGCATCGAGGTGCCCAACAAGGCGGTCACCCCGGTAAACATCCACTCGGTCATCGGCTCCAAAGCCTTTACCGACAGCGCCTCCAAGGTCTCCTTCGCCGTGGGCAAGGACATCGGCGGCAACCCCATCGTGGGCAACATCGCCAAGATGCCCCACCTGCTCATCGCCGGTACCACCGGCTCCGGCAAGTCCGTGTGTACCAACTCCATCATCACCTCCCTGCTGTACAAGGCCACGCCGGAGGAGGTCCGCCTTATCATGGTGGACCCCAAAATGGTAGAGCTGGGCATCTATAACGGCATTCCCCACCTGCTCATTCCCGTGGTCACCGACCCGAAAAAGGCCGCCGGGGCCCTCCAGTGGGCCGTTACCGAGATGATGAAGCGCTACCGCACCTTCTCCGAGGTGGGGGTGCGCAAGCTGGAGGAGTATAACGCCCTGGCCGCCCGGACCGAGGGCATGGAGAAGATGCCCTATATCGTGGTCCTCATCGACGAGCTGGCCGACCTGATGCTGGTGGCCGCAAAAGAGGTGGAGGAATCCATCTGCCGGGTGGCCCAGATGGGCCGTGCCGCCGGTATGCACTTAATTATCGCCACCCAACGGCCCTCCGCCGACGTGATCACCGGCCTGATGAAGGCCAACATCCCCAGCCGCATCGCCTTTGCCGTGGCCTCCAGTCTGGAGTCCCGCATCATCCTGGACATCACCGGCGCGGAAAAGCTGGTGGGCCGGGGCGACATGCTCTACTTCCCTCTCGGCTCCGGCAAGCCCACCCGTGTCCAGGGCTGCCTGATCTCCGACCAGGAGGTGGCCGCCGTAGTGAACTTCGTCAAAAAGAGCGGCGCGGCCCAGTATGACGATGACGTCATGCGGGAGATCGAGCAGCACGCCGCCGAGAAGGAGAAGGGCAGCAAGGGCGTGGGCGGCTCCGCCCCCGACGACGTGGACAGCGAGTTTGACGAGCTGATCGACGCCGCCGCCGAGGTGGTGGTGGAGACGGGCCAGGCCTCGGTCTCCATGCTCCAGCGGCGGCTGAAGCTGGGCTATGCCCGGGCCGCCCGCCTGGTGGACCAGCTGGAGGAGAAGGGCATCGTGGGTCCCTTCGAGGGCAGCAAGCCCCGCCAGCTGCTCATCACCAAGGAGCAGTGGCAGGAGCTGAAATACCGCCAGGGCGTGGTGACCGACCCGCCGCCTCAGAGCGAGAGCGCTCCCGCAGCACCCGCCGCTCCGGTTTCAACGCCCCCCGCATCCGATCCGCCCCCCTGGTCCGACGCCCCCTCCCCCCTGGACCGCACGGAGGAGGACACCCTGTAACAGACACCGCACGGAGCGTGCCCTTTCCCGGCCCGCTCCGTGCGCTGTTTCTGCAAGCGATATAGAGACATAAGGAGAGAGAGTTTTATGGAGGAATCCGTCCGCCAGCGCAACATCCGCCTCTTCACCCTGGTCCTGGCCTTTCTGGCCGTGGCCGGAGGGTTGGGGGCCAGCATCTTTTCCAATTACTACAGCGAGGTCTATCACATCGACGCCATCCAACGGGGCTTTCTGGAGATCCCCCGGGAGAGCCCGGGCATTTTATGTATGCTCCTGGTGGCCCTGCTGGCCCCCCTGGGCAACCTGTGGATGTCGGTGGTGGCCCAGGCGCTGGTGCTCATCGGCCTGGTGGTCATGGGCCTGTTCTCCCCCAGCTATGGGGTGATGCTGGCCTTTCTGTTCCTCCACTCCATGGGCATGCACCTGTTCATGCCCTTAAACGACGCCATCTCCATGGACCTGGCGGAGCGGGGCAAAGTGGGGGCCATGATGGGCCGGTTCAAATCAGTAAATACAGTGGTCACGATGCTGGCCGCCTGCGCCGTGTTCGTGGGCTTTCGGGCGGGTATCTTCTCCTTCGCCACGCCGGTGATCTTGCCCTTTGTCATCGCTGCCCTGGCCGCCGGAGCCGCCATTCTTTTGCTTATCGTTATGGCCCGGGGCATGGGCGGACATAAAGGCCGCACCCACCCCTTCCGCCTGCTGTTCCGGCGGCAGTACACCCCCTATTACCTGGTCACCCTGGCCTATGGCTGTCAGAAGCGCATCAAGATCGTCTTCGCCCCCTGGGTCATCATCCAGCTGCTGGGCAAGGGGGCGGACACGGTGGCTCTGCTGTCCATCGCCACCTACTTTGTGGGCAGCTGGTTCGCTCCCCTGCTGGGCCGGATGATGGACAAACTGGGCACCCGGAAGATGCTGTGGCTGGAGTCTGGCTATATCCTGGTCTCCTTCACCCTCATGGGCGTTCTGGCGGGAATGCTGTCCGCCGGGGCGCTGGCCACAGACGGCTGGCAGTGCTGGCTGGTCTACGCCGCCTATGTGCTGTGCATCCTGTTCGAGCAGTTCAACATGGTCCACTCCTTCATGATGCGCGCCATCGCCCTGGACCCGGAGGAGGTGACGGAGACCCTGTCCGTGGGTCTCAGCGTGGACCACATCATGGCCATCTCCGTCTCCCCCATCATGGGCATCATCTGGGCCCGCCTGGGCGTGTCCTATGTGTTCTACCTGGCCGCTTTGTCCTGCGTGTTGCAGCTGGCGGCGGCACATTTGGTGGGGCGGAAAAATCCATCGAAATCTGTCCCACAGTAAAATATTTTGCCCCCCGCTGAGCGGATAAAAGCCCCCTGCCAGGAGATACTGGAAGTACAGTATCACAGGCGGGGGGCTTTGTTTTATGCAGCACAAGGTAGAGATATGCGGGGTGAACACCGCCAAACTGAAGGTGTTGAAAAACGAGGAGACCCAGGCCCTGCTCCTGCGGGCCAAAGCGGGAGACAAGCAGGCCCGGGAGGAACTGATCGCCGGGAATCTGCGCTTGGTGCTGTCTGTCATCCAGCGCTTTGCCAACCGGGGGGAGAATCTGGACGACCTGTTCCAGGTGGGCTGCATCGGACTGATAAAAGCCATCGATAACTTCAATACGGATCTGGACGTGCGCTTCTCCACATATGGAGTTCCTATGATTTTAGGCGAAGTGCGGCGATATTTGCGGGATAACAGCGCCCTGCGGGTGTCCCGGGCCATGCGGGACACGGCCTATAAAGTTCTCCAGGCCAAGGACGCCTTTATGGCCCAGCACCAGCGGGAGCCCACCGTGGACGAGATTGCCGCCATTCTGGGCATCCGCCGGGAGGATATCGTCTTTGCTCTGGACGCCATTGTGGACCCGGTGTCTCTGTACGAGCCGGTGTACTCCGACAACGGGGACGCCCTGTGCGTCATGGACCAGGTGAAGGACAGCAAGAACACCGACGAGATGTGGGTGGAGCGCATCGCCCTGAACCAGGCGGTGTCCCGGCTCAGCGACCGGGAGCGGAAAATACTGGCTCTGCGGTTCTTTCAGGGCAAGACCCAGATGGAGGTCTCCGCCGAGATCGGCATCTCCCAGGCCCAGGTGTCCCGGTTGGAGAAGAACGCGCTGCGGCAGATCAGAAAAGAGATGTGACCGGCCTTCCTCCTGTGTGGGAGAAGGCTAAATTTTACCCCAATTCTCTCCAATTTGTCTCGTCCAGCAGCTTCACGCCCATCTCTGCCAGCCGGCGGGCGGCGCAGCCCTGGCCGGGGATGAGTCTTTTGGAAAAGCTGCCGTCATACACCTGCCTGCCCCCGCAGGAGGGGGACTTGGCCTTTAAGACGGCCACGGTGCAGCCGTGCGCTTGGGCCAGCTCTGCCGCCAGCTCCGCCCCAGCCTGATATTGGGCGGTGACGTCCTCCCCTTCCCGGTTCACCACCCGTCCGTCGCTCTGAAGCTCCGCCGGGGGGCGCGGGGTGGGCAGACCGCCGTCCACCTCCGGGCAGACGGGGATCAGGGTGTGCCCCGCCCGGGTGAGGGTCTCCTCCAGGCCGGGCACGGGGACGCTTTTGCCGTCATACCGGCAGGGCACGCCCAGCAGACAGCGGCTGATGAGAATGTTCATGGTCGGCACCTTCCTTTGGGTACAGAAAAGCGGCCCGCCATTTTCCTGGCGGACCGCCGTGGGTCTGAAATAGGCCCCAAAACGCTTTAGTGGGTCAGGTAATACTTCACCAGCGTCTGAAGCAGCTCGTCCCGGTCCACCCTGCGGATCAGGGCCCGGGCATTGTTGTGGTTGGTAATGTAGGTGGGGTCCTCAGACAGGATGTACCCGACGATCTGATTGATGGGGTTATAGCCCTTTTCCTGCAAGGCCTGATAGACCGTGGACAAGATCGCCTTGATCTCCATGTCCCGCTGGTCGCCCAGACTGAACTTTCGGGTCAGGTCCAACTCTTCCATTTGGAACACCTCCTGTAACAACAACTGTGGTTAGTTTACTCCAAATTCCCCCGTCTGTAAAGGGGGCGGGAAGAAATTAAAGGAAATTTAAACAGTTTTCGTGGGCAGAAGCCTCAGTTGTCCCCCTCCGGCTCGATAAATTCCATGACCTCGCCCACGGTGCAGTGGAGCAGGGTACACAGCTGGTCAATGGTGTTGGTGGAGACGCTGTTGCCCTGCTTGATGGAGTAATAGGTCGCCCGGGAAAACCCCATCCGTTCCAGCCGATAGGAGGTCACACCCCGCTTCTTCATCGTCTCAAACAACGGCGCATAGCTTATCATCTCGGATGTACCTCCTTTTTCCTAGTATAACCGAAGCCGCCGCCCCGACGCAAGGGTCAACTCCTAACTCATCTCTTCTAACTTTCAGCTTTACAACCTGTGTTCATTAGTCAATGATGTGAGACCGAAAAGAGCAACAGAGTTTAGCATACAGCCGTGCCAGTGTCAGCAAACATGGGTGTTCTGAAGTTGCCGCCGCTTTTGGACTGGTGACAGCCAGCCCAGGACTGCCATTCGGTATCAGCTATCTGATCAAAAAAGTCATTCCAG
>URNZ01000058.1 GCA_900549405.1 uncultured Eubacteriales bacterium
AGCGCAGATGGCTGATGGTCACGCCGCCGGTCTTCTTGGAGTCATACTGGAAGTAGGCCTGCACGTACTTGTCGGTGTGGTCGCCGATGATCTTGATGGAGTTCTTGTTGGCGCCCACGGTGCCGTCGCCGCCCAGACCCCAGAACTTGCACTCGATGGTGCCCTCGGCGGCGGTGTTGGCGGAGGTCTTCTCCTCCAGGGAGGAGCCGGTCACGTCGTCCACGATGCCGATGGTGAAGTGGTCCTTGGGCTTGTCCTGGGCCAGGTTGTCATACACGGCGAACACGCTGCGGGGCGGGGTGTCCTTGGAGCCCAGACCGTAACGGCCGCCCACGACCACCTTGTCGGTGATCCCGGCGCCGGCCAGAGCGGTGATCACGTCCATGTACAGGGGATCGCCCAGAGCGCCGGGCTCCTTGGTGCGGTCCAGCACGGCGATCTTCTTGGCGGTGTCGGGGATGGCGGCCACCAGCTTGTCGGCGCGGAAGGGCCGATACAGGCGGACCTTGATCAGGCCGACCTTCTGGCCGTTGGCGTTCAGATAGTCAATGACCTCCTCAGCCACGTCGCAGATGGAGCCCATGGCGATGATGACGCGGTCAGCGTCGGGGGCGCCATAGTAGTTGAACAGCTTATAGTCGGTGCCCAGCTTGGCGTTGACCTTGTCCATGTACTCCTCCACGATCTCGGGCAGAGCGTCGTAGTAGGTGTTGCTGGCCTCGCGGTGCTGGAAGAAGACGTCGCCGTTCTCGTGAGAGCCGCGCATGGTGGGGTGCTCAGGGTTCAGGGCGCGCTTGCGGAAGTCCTCCACAGACTTCATGTCCACCATCTCAGCCAGATCCTTATAGTCCCAGATGGCGACCTTCTGAATCTCGTGAGAGGTGCGGAAGCCGTCGAAGAAGTTGATAAAGGGAACGCGGCCCTTGATGGCGGCCAGGTGGGCCACGGGGGACAGGTCCATGACCTCCTGCACGTTGCCCTCGGCCAGCATGGCAAAGCCGGTCTGGCGGCAGGCCATCACGTCGGAGTGGTCGCCGAAAATGTTCAGGGAGTGGGTGGCCACGGTACGGGCGGACACATGGAACACGGCGGGCAGCAGCTCACCGGCGATCTTGTACATGTTGGGGATCATCAGCAGCAGGCCCTGAGAGGCGGTGTAGGTGGTGGTCAGGGCGCCGGCGTTCAGAGAGCCGTGAACGGTACCGGCAGCACCGGCCTCAGACTGCATCTCGATGACCTTCACGGTGGTGCCGAAGATGTTCTTCTGGCCCTGGGCGGCCCACTGGTCCACATAGTCGGCCATGGGGCTGGACGGCGTGATGGGGTAGATGCCCGCTACCTCGGTAAAGGCATAGCTGACATATGCCGCGGCGTTGTTGCCGTCCATGGTTTTGAATTTTCTTGCCATAGAGTTCCCTACTTTCTTCCTAATTTGGGTTTGGACATACGGAAGCCCGTCTGTCCAAGTTCGCTCCACATCCGTCCTGCCCTCAGCCGCCCCTCGGCGGCCCGCAGACACGACAGCGCCGCCCTCCGGCAAAGGTGGAGAGCGGATACTTGTTTTTCAACGGCCCCTATTTTAACACTTTTTCGCCTGTTTGTAAATTGAAAAAAGAAACTTTCTCCGGGATTTTGGTGCTTTTTCACTGGTAAAAGCGCACAATTTTTTATTTTATGTTCTTCCCCCTTCCGTCACTTCGCTCAATTCCCGGCCACTTTCTTTCTTTTCCCTCTTTTTCGGTAACTTTTCGTTCATCCGTTGCAATTCTGTGAAAAAAAAGGTACAATGGTCCTGTAAAAAGCTGTCTGCGGGCCTGGCCCGCAGCTTGGGAGGAACACCTATGGTCTGCTCGATCCCCTCGCTGGGTCTGCACGGAGTGTCCGGCTATCCCGTCACCGCTGAGTGCGACCTGTCCGGCGGCCTGCCCGCCTTTACCATTGTCGGTCTGCCCGACGCCGCCGTCACCGAGGCCCGGGAGCGGGTGCGCTCGGCCATCAAAAACTGCGGCTTCGCCTTTCCCGTTAGCCGCATCACCGTGAATCTGGCCCCTGCCCATCTGAAAAAGGTGGGCACCCTGTACGACCTGCCCATTCTGGTGGGCATTCTGGCCGCCGGGGGACAGATCCGCCTGACCGAGCCCGGCTGCGCTTTTCTGGGGGAGCTGTCCCTGTCCGGCCAGCTGCGCCCCTGCGCCGGGATGCTGCCCATGGCCCTGGCCGCCAAGGAGGCAGGCATCCAGTCCCTCTTTGTCCCAGAGGAGAACGCCGCCGAGGCCACCCTGGCCCAGGGTCCGGCGGTCTATCCCCTGCGGGACGTGGCCCAGCTGGCCCGGCATCTCACCGGGGAGGAGCCCATCTCCCCCGCCCCGCCCTGGCAGCCTGGAGAGGCCGTCCACACCGGCCCGGACTTTGCCGAGGTGAAGGGCCAGGAGCAGGTGAAGCGTGCTTTAGAAATTGCCGCCGCCGGAGGGCACAACGTGCTCATGTCCGGCCCTCCCGGCTCGGGCAAGTCCATGCTGGCCCGCCGTCTGCCCGGTATCCTGCCCGACATGACCCTGGCTGAGTCGTTGGAGACCACCCAGATCCACTCCGTCATGGGTCTCACCTCCTCCCGCTGCCCCCTGGTGGAGACCCGGCCCTTCCGCTCCCCCCACCACACCATCTCCCCCATGGGCATGGCGGGGGGCGGCTCCAATCCCCGGCCCGGGGAGATCTCCCTGGCCCACAACGGGGTGCTGTTCCTGGACGAGCTGCCCGAGTTTCCCAAAGAAGTGCTGGAGGTGCTGCGCCAGCCCCTGGAGGACGGGGAGGTGCAGATATCCCGGGCGGCGGGCTCGGTGGCCTATCCCAGCCGGTTCATGCTGGTGTGCGCCATGAACCCCTGCAAGTGCGGCTGGTACGGCCACCCCTCCGGCCGCTGCCACTGCTCCGACGCCGAGGTCAAGCGCTATCTCTCCCGCCTGTCCGGCCCCCTGCTGGACCGCATCGATCTGTTCGTCCAGGTGGACGCCCTGGACTTTGAGGAACTGTCCACCCGGCAGAACGGCGAGTCCTCCGAGCAGATACGCCAGCGGGTGAACAGGGTCCGCACTTTACAGTCTGGCCGGTCCGAAGCCACCTGCAACGCCCGCATGGGCCCCAGTGAGCTGGACCGCTTCTGCGCCCTGGACGAGGACTGTCTGAATCTCATGCGGGGGGCTTTTGCCCGCATGGGTCTCACCGCCCGCAGCTATGACCGCATCCTGCGGGTGGCCCGGACCATCGCCGATCTGGAGGAGAGCGAATCGATACGCCCCGGCCACCTGGCCGAGGCCCTGCAATTCCGCCCGCCGGAGTACCTGCGGCGGTAAATCCCCTCTCGACAAATGAGGCGCTTCCCCTTATAATAGGGGCAATGATTTTAATTAGGAGAGATACCCATGAATGAAATGATCCTGCTGAAGCTGGGGGAGATGGTCCTGAAGGGCCTGAACCGCCACAGCTTTGAAGATAAGCTCCAGGCCAACATCCACCGCCGTCTCAACGGTCTGGGCCGCTTCCGGGTGTACACCCGCCAGTCCACCACCTATGTGGAGCCCATGGAGGACAGCTGCGACATGGACGCCGCCTGGGAGGCCATGAAAAAGGTCTTCGGCGTGGTGGGTCTCAGCCGGGCCCGGGCCTGTGAAAAGGACAAGGACGCCATTCTAAAGGCCTGCCACGAGTATCTGGATGACCGGCTGCGCACCGCCCGCACCTTTAAGGTGGAGACCCGCCGGGCGGACAAGACCTTCCCCATGACGTCGATCCAGCTCAGCCAGTATGTGGGCGGCGAGCTGGACGAGCTCTACCCCAACCTTCAGGTGGACGTCCACCACCCGGAGCTCACCGTCTATGTGGAGATCCGGGACTACGCCGCCTTTGTCCACGCCAACCCCGACCCCGGCGCGGGCGGCCTGCCCGTGGGCATCAATGGCCGGGCGGTCAGCCTGCTCTCCGGCGGCATCGACTCCCCCGTGGCCAGCTATATGATCGCCAAGCGGGGCGTGGCCCTGGATATGGTCCACTTCTTCTCCTACCCCTACACCTCCCCCGAGGCCAAGGAGAAGGTACTGGAGCTGGCCCGGCTGCTCACCCCCTGGTGCGGCCGCCTCACCGTCCACGTGGTCCCCTTCACCGCCATTCAGGAGGAGCTGCGCCGCTCCTGCCCCGAGGAGATGTTCACCCTGGTCATGCGCCGGTTCATGATGCGCATCGCCCAGCGGGTGGCCAAGCGCTGCGGGGCCAAGGCCCTGGTCACCGGCGAGAGCCTGGGCCAGGTGGCCAGCCAGACCATGGACGCCATGACCGTCACCGGCCAGGTGGTGGACATCCCCGTGCTGCGCCCCGTGGTGGGTATGGACAAGGAGGAGATCGTGCAGATCTCCCGGAAGATCGGCACCTACGACACCTCCATCCTGCCCTATGAGGACTGCTGCACCGTGTTCACCCCCCGCCACCCCCGTCTGCGCCCCACCGTGGAGGAGGCCGAGACTGCGGAGGCCGGACTGGACGTCGAGGCCATGGTCCAGGCCGCCGTGGAGGGCATCGAGCGCATCCGTCTGTAACGCAAACACACGCATCACGCATAAGGAGCAACGCCATGAAAACCATCCGACTGGCCCGGCCCGGGGATGTGGACGCCCTGCTGGCCATTTACGCCCCCTATCTGTCCACCACCGTCACCTTTGAATACGTGGTGCCCAGCCGGGAGGAGTTTGCCCGGCGCATTGCCGACGTGCAGGCCCGCTTCCCCTATCTGGTGCTGGAGGAGGACGGTCAGCCCATCGGCTATGCCTACGCCCACCTCTTGGCCGAGCGCATCGCCTATCAGTGGAGCGCGGAGCTGTCCATCTACCTCTCCCCCGCCGCCACGGGGAAAGGGACCGGGCGACCCCTGTATCTGGCCCTGATGGAGCTGCTGCGGCTGCAGGGGATGCGCACCGTCTATGGCGTTGTCTCCCACCCCAACCCCGCCAGCGAGGCCTTCCACGCCGCCCTGGATTTCCGTCTGCTGGGCACCCAGCACAACTCCGGCTATAAAAACGGCCAGTGGCTGGACGTGGCCTGGTATGAAAAGCCCCTATCCGACTACCCCGACGCCCCGCCCGTCCCCGTCCCCCTGGACCACCTACCTCAGGAGACGGTGGCGGACGTGCTGGAGAAGTATACGAAGATGCTGAACGAATAACTCTACATAGTCAAAGGGCCGGTTCCCGCAGGACCCGGCCCTTTGATTCATTTTGCCAACTCCTGAAAAGCTGGCTTGTATTTTTTCAAAATTTCTGCGGCGGCAAGATCGATCTTTTCGTCGTCTGTCAGCGAGACTTTCTCCAAATCGATTACAACATATCTCGGCTTATCGTGTTTGAAGATGACCGCCTGTCCATATTGGTCGGCGATGCGCGTCACCCGGGAAAAATCCTCCTCGGCCTCTGCCATAGAGACGATGGCGTCTGTGTCCAGCATCATGGGGCTTCCCTCCTCATCGGCTTTCTTTGGCTCTATTATACCGGAAAACCAGGGGCAACACAACCTGCCTGCGTCACTGCTTCTTCAGCTTCTCCGCTCTCCTCCCCCGGACCCATCTCAGGGTGACGGTCAGGGCGGCGGACAGGGCGGCCAGGGCCAGCCAGTCTAACACGGTGCGCGTCAAAGCGCCCACGAGACCGTTGGGAAGGAACCGCACGGCGGCGAAGACTACCCAGGCTCCCGCCAGGGCCAGCAGTGCCTTTTGGCCCGCCAGGGGCTTTCTCCCCAAGCACAGGGCGGTGCCCACTGCCAGAGCCAAGGCCAAAATTGCCTCTCCCCAGCCCAGGGCCAGGCGGGCGTAGTTCCAGCTGGGCTCAAAGATGGGGGTGAGCCAGATCAGATGCCAGGTGACCCCGGTGGCATAGCGCCAATAGCCGTCCGTCAGCAGGAACAGGACCCAGGCGCACCACAGCCCCGGATGCCGCCGGACGGTCAGGCAGATCAGGCCGCACAGGAACAGGGGCAGGCTGAAGATGGTCCCCACCAGGGAGCCGGTCAGGGCCAAAAACAGCACCACGATCACCACGCCCAGGGCAATGAGCGCCCAACCGGCTATCTTCCTCCCGCTCTGGCGGGCCGGGGCAGATTCCGGCTCCGGGGCGGGCTGGGCCGTCGGCTCCGGCTGTGGAGTTGGCTCAGCCCCAATCACCAGGGAATCTAATGTCACGCCGAACAGCTGGCTCAGCCGCACCAGCTTGTCCAGTTCGGGCACCGAGGCGTCCGTCTCCCACTTGGACACCGACTGGCGGGACACCTCTAATTTATCTGCAAGGTCCCCCTGGGATAGATGCATCTTCGTCCGCAGCTGACAGATCCGCTGTCCTAACGTCATGGCTCCACACTCCTTCTCTCTGGTGGTTCCATCATAGCAAAATCGGCCCGTTCTGTCCACCAACCCGGCTTTTCAATTTGGCAACCAGCGGTTGCACCGGGGAAAATGGGGGCGTTTTTTCTCTTCAGCGCCTGAAATATGGCGGGAATCCACCTGCTTTTGGGCGGGAAATTGGGAGAAGTGATGAATCGGGCGGGAACTGTCCGGGAACGATTGACAAACCGGGGGGCACTCTTTAAAATAAGGAATCGTGTGATAAAGAGGCGCGGAGCGCAACAGTACCCACCCGTGGGGAAAGGGCAATCCGCCGAAAGCGGTTTTCACCAAGCCGCTTGGGCCTGGGCTGAAGAAGCACAGGACTGTTCCCTGGGGCCGCCAGCCCCCGGGAGAGCGCTTGTCACATGGGGCGAAAGACAGACACCCACGCGGCGCCGGAGCTTTTGCTTCGGCGCTTTCTGTTTGTAAGGAGCATTGAAAAATTTTATTTGAAGGAGTCAAGTATCATGGTATTCGGACTGCTGAAGGACATCAAAAACGGCGAGTATCGCACCATCGCCACCCCCAACGAGATCGCTTCCATCGCCGCCGACGGCCACACCGTTCTGGTCCAGAAGGGCGCGGGCGAGAAGGCCGGTTTTGAGGACGCGGAGTATGTGAAGGCCGGGGCCCGCCTGGTGGACACCATGGAGGAGATCTATGCCCAGGCCGACTTTGTCACCAAGGTCAAGGAGCTGGAGCCCTGCGAGTTCCCCCTGCTGCGGGAGGGCCAGATCATCTTCACCTGCATCCACCCCGCCGCACACCCCCAGGAGGTCCAGGCCATTCTGGACAGCAAGTGCATCGCCTTTACCGCCGAGGACTGCCACCGCTACGGCTCCCCCAACTGCGAGGCCGCCGGTAAGCAGGGCGCGCTGATGGGCCTGGAGTCCATGCTGTCCATCAACGGCGGCAAGGGCAAGTTCGTCAGTGGTCTGGGCGGCTCCCCCGCCATGAACGTGCTGATCCTGGGCGGCGGCACCGTGGGCCAGGCGGCCCTGTCCGTGCTGTATGCCCTGGGCGCCCGGGTCACCGTGATGGACATCAACATCGGCCTGCTGCGCACCCTGAAGCGCCAGTATCAGGAGCGGGTGGACACCCTGCTGTGCACCAAGGAGAACATCGCCGCCCTGCTGCCCCAGACCGACATGGTCCTCAACTGCGTGAAGTGGCCCAAGGGCTGCAACGACTTTCTCATTGACCGGCCTATGCTCAAGCTGATGGGCAAGGGCTCCGTCATCGTGGACATCAGCAACGACGACAACGGCGCCATCGAGTCCTTCCACGAGACCACCCACGAGAACCCCCGCTACATCGAGGAGGGCATCGTCCACTACTGCGTCAGCAACATCCCCGGCGCCATCGCCAACTCCACCTCCATCGCCTATGCCGCCTCTGTCATCGGCCACTTCCGCTCTATCCTGAACAACGGCGTGGCCGAGGCCTGCGTGCGGGACGGCTTCCTGCGCCGCGCTCTCACCGCCTATAAGGGCTATCTGACCCACGAGGAGACCAGCGCCCTGCAAAACCGCCCCTGGGTCCGCCCCGAGGACATCCTGCACATCGCTGACCGCCAGCTGGACCCCGCCCCCCACGCCACTGTCACCCGCTCTGACAACTTCCTGCCCCTGGACCAGGTGAAGCTGTAAGACGGCCCCATCAAAACTTAATAGGAAAGAGAGAATCACATGGAAGAATTGACAAGCATGGGCATCATCTCCATCATCCCTGCCGTTCTGGCCATTGCCCTGTCCTTCGCCACCAAGAACACCATCGTGGCCCTGGCCGTGGCCTGCATCGCCGGTACCACCATGTCCGGCATCGTCATGGGCGACAGTCTGGTGGACACCCTGCTGCTGGGCTTTCCCACCCTGCTGAAGGAAAACCTGGGCACCACCAGCTTCTCCTGGGTCATGCTGCTGAACACCCTCATCGGCATTCTGGTGGCCTATTTCCAGAAGACCGGCGCCATTCAGGGCTTCTCCCAGTGGGTCCACGACAAGCATCTGTCCCGCCGGGGCGCCCAGCTCACCGCCTGGGTGCTGGGTATGTTCGTCTATTTCAGCGACTCCTTCAGCCCCCTGTTCGTGGGCTGCACCATGCGCAGCATCACCGACAAGGCCCGCATCTCCCGGGAAAAGCTGGCCTACATCGCCGACTCCACCTCCGCCCCGGTCAGCGTCCTGGTGCCCATCACCGGCTGGGCCGCCTATCTCAGCGGTCTGGCAGTGGGCATCGGCTGCATCGCCACCGCCGAGGACGGTTCCGCCCTGTTCCTCAAGGCCATCCCCTTTAACTTCTATCCCCTGGCCGCCGTCATCTTCGTGGGGCTCATCGGCTCCGGCATCATCAAGGACTTTGGTCCCATGAAGAAGGCCGAGCAGCGGGCCATGGAGACGGGCAAGGTCCTGGCCGACGGGGCCCAGCCCCTCATCGGCAAGGAGCTGACCGGCATGGAGATGTACGAGGGCTTCACCCCCCGGGTGTTCCTGAACTTCCTGCTGCCCGTGCTGATGATCGTGGTCACCGCCCTGTCCACCTATGTGGCCTATCACTCCGCCAAGACCATGGAGGCCTTCACCCTGGTGGTCATCTTCATGACCATCAGCATGATGATCCAGGGCATCCCCTTTAAAGAGGTCATGGACACCATGATGAACGGCATCAAGGGCGCGCTGCCCGCCGTGGTGCTGCTGGCCCTGGCCTACTCCGTCAACGGCCTGTCCAAGTCCATGGGCACCGCCAACTTCATCATCTCCGTCACCGAGGGCTTTTTGACCCCCCATCTGCTGCCCGCCGTGATCTTCCTGGTGGCCGCCGTAATGGCCTTCGCCACCGGCTCCTCCTGGGGCACTTTCGCCATCTGCATGCCCATCGCCCTGCCCCTGGCCTTCAACATGTCCGGCGGCGAGCTGAACCCCATCGTGGTGGCTGTGTTCGCTGCGGTGGCCGGCGGCGGCGTGTTCGGCGACCACTGCTCCCCCCTGTCCGACACCACCATCCTGTCCTCCATGGGCTCTGCCTCTGACCACCTGGACCACGTCAAGACCCAGCTGCCCTACGCCCTGATCTGCGGCGGCATCGCCGTGATCGGCTACCTCATCCTGGGCTTCGTGGCCGGTTGAGTTGACCTGTGATTTGAAGAACCCCCGCCGTCTGACCCAATTGGAAAGACGGCGGGGGCTTTTTCGAAGTTGACCTTGTCTTTTCGCTCTTTTGTCAGTATAATTGTTTATACTAGGACAGAGGGGTGAGTTGATATGGTCCTGCAATACTTTGTGAATTCATCGGAGACCGGTGCGCGTATTCCCGTGGACATTGACAGAGCGACAGATGCTGATCTTGCCGCCACAAAAGAGGGCTGGCAGACCGATTGGACCAGTGAATTCATCCGCGATCCGTCTCTTGAAAAATACACCGCACGGACAGCTTCCGGCGAGATCGTCGCCCTTGGCGCCTACCGCGAAACAGAATCCAGCATGTTTGTCTATATTCAGTATATTGAAAGCCACCCCGCCAGCAATCCCACCCTTACCCCAAAAAAGAAATATCTGAATATTGGCCGCATGATGGTTGCGTTCGGCATCCAGCTCTCCATTGATTCCGGTAAAAATGGCGTCGTCACGTTTGAGGCGAAAACGAGCGAATTGGCCCGGCACTATATTCAGGATTTTGGTGCCATTCGGATCTTCCCCAAATACTCCGGCGGGCCTATTATGCTGATGATCGCAGATCATGCCGCCATCTCTATCTTCAACACGTATCTTTCCTGATGGGAGGTCATTTTATGGATATCGAAGTCAAGAATATGTCACCAGAAGCCGTGGAACTGCTGGAACAGCTCAGCGTGGTCTGTAGGCGTTACGGCATCTCCTATTATTCCGCCTCTCAGACCCAGCGCGATCTGCTGGACTCCATCGCGCTCCATGAGTACCAGTTGAAAAAAGCCCACGAGCAGGGCCAACCGCGCTCTGTGGTCCCTCCGTTCCTCGGGCTGAAGCGTACCCGCCGCAGTGACGAAATGCCTGCCTGATCTGCGTGGTATATTGAAAATCAAAGGGACGTTCCCCGTGATCGCAGCATCACAGGGAACGTCCCTTTCATTTTATCTATGCGCTTTTCTCAGCCCGGGGGCCAGGTCATATCCCGGCCGGACAGGACGTGGAAGTGCAGGTGGTGGACGCTCTGGCCCGCCTGCTCCCCGATGTTGGAGACCACGCGGTAGCTGTCCAGACCCAGCTCCTTCGTCACCTTGGCGATGACCTCGAAGATGTGGGCCACCACGGCGCTGTTGCCGCCATCCACCTCCGCCACGGAGGCGATGTGGGCCTTGGGGATCACCAGAAAATGGGTGGGCGCCTGAGGGGCGATGTCATAAAAGGCATAGCACAGCTCGTCCTCATACACCTTGTTGGAGGGGATCTCCCCACCGGCAATGGCGCAGAACAGGCAATCGTTTTTCATAGGATGCTCCTTTCGTCTCAGCCCAGCTTCTCGGACACGAAATCGTCCACGGAGGCCAGCGCATCGTCCACCTTCAGGGGATCGCTGCCGCCGCCCATGGCGGAATCCGGCTTGCCGCCGCCCTTGCCGCCGCAGATGGCGGACACGTGCCGCACCAGATCACCGGCCTTGATGCCACGGGCCACCGCCTCCTTGCCGCACACGGCCAAGAAGGTGATCTTCTCGCCGTTGATGCTGGCGATGACCGCCACGGCCTTGGGATCCTTATCCCGCAGGAAGTCGCCCATGGTCCGCAGCTCGGCGGTGTCCACGCCGTTGCGGGTGGTGGC
>URNZ01000059.1 GCA_900549405.1 uncultured Eubacteriales bacterium
GGCACCAGCACCCGCATTCCGGGCTCCAGCGTCCCCTCCAGCTCCGGGGGGACCAGATAGTCATAGGGCTTGTCGATGGCATAGATGGCCTTGGCCACCGCCACCTTGGCAACGCTGCGCCCCATCCCGGTCACTCCCTTCTCCTCTGTATGGGGACGGACCCGTCCAGGAACAACACAAAAGCAAGCGCAGGGGGACCCCTCCGCTTGCTTTTGTAGGTCTTAGTCGTGGGTCTCTTCTTCCGTGGTCTCGTTCTCCTGGTCCTCGGGGGCCTCCAGCTTGCCGTCGGCCACCTCCTGGATGGCGATGCTGACGGGCTTCTCGTCCAGGGGCTCGCCGGCGGCCTCGGCCTCGGCGGCGATCTCCCGGGCCCGGTGGGCCACCACGTTCACCAGTTCATAGCGGCTGGGGATCTTCTCCAGCAGGTCCTTCATAGCGGGATAGAGCATCATAGCGCAAAACTTCCTTTCTACTTTTCCAAACAATATCAAAGAAACCCCGGCCTCAGGCAAACTGAGACAGGATCTGGCTTCTGTTTTCCACGCGGCACTCCGCCGCCGTCAGGATGGACTCGATCTCGCCCACGGCGTTGGAGACCTTGTCGTTGATGACCAGATAGTCATACTTGGGGATCTCCCGGAACTCGATCTTGGCCTTCTCCAGCCGCCCGGCGATCACGTCCTCGCTGTCGGTGTTCCGGCCATGGAGGCGGCGGGACAGCTCCTCGAAGGAGGGCGGGATGATGAAGATGAACAGGGCGTCGGGGCAGCGCTCCCGCACCTTGGCCGCGCCCTGGACCTCGATGTCCAGCAGCACGTCGTGGCCCGCGTCCAGCTGGTCCCGGATGGCCTTGAGAGAGGTGCCGTAGTAGTTGTTCACATACTCGGCATACTCCAGCAGCTCGTTGTCGGCGATCATCCGCTCGAACTCGGCCCGGTCCACAAAGTTATAGTTCACGCCGTCCTGCTCCCCCACCCGGGGCTTCCGGGTGGTGTAGGACACGGAGAAATAGATGTTGTCCCGCTGGCCCATCAGCTCGGCGATCACCGTGCTCTTACCCACGCCCGAGGGGCCGGACAGCACAATCAGCTGACCCTTGATCTTCTTTTTTACTCCCATTCCGCTTCCTCCTCTTCTCCGCCGTCCTTCTCCCCGGCCAGGCGGTTGGACACCGTCTCCGGCTGGAGGGCGGACAGCACCAGATGGTCGTTGTCCATAATGAGCACCGCTCTGGTGCGGCGGCCATAGGTGGCGTCGATGAGCACACCCCGGTCCCGGGCCTCCTGCACCATGCGCTTGATGGGCGCGGAGTCCGGGCTGACGATGGCGATGAGCCGCCCCGCGGCCACCATGTTGCCAAACCCGATGTTGATGAGCTTCATCCGCCCGCCTCCTTACTCAATGTTCTGGACCTGCTCCCGGATCTTCTCGATCTCGGCTTTGATGTCCACCACGTGGCGGGCGATGTCGATGTCACTGCACTTCGAGCCGATGGTGTTGGCCTCCCGGTTGAACTCCTGGATCAAAAAGTCCAGCTTCCGTCCGGTGGCGCCGCCCTTGTCCAGCATCTCCCGCAGCTGGCCGATGTGGCTGCGGAGACGGACGGTCTCCTCGTCCACGGCAACTTTGTCGGCGAAGATGGCCGCCTCGGTGAGGATGCGGGCGGGGTCCAACTGGGTGTTGGACAGCACCTCGGTCATCCGGGCCTCCAGCTTGGCGCGGTACTCCGCCACCGTCTGGGGGGAGCGCTCCTCCACCAGGGCCACCTTGTCCTCGATGGTCTTGGCCCGGCTGAGTACGTCATCCTTCAGCCGCTGGCCCTCTCGGCTGCGCATCTGGTCAAAGTCGGCCAGGGCCCGGTCCAGCACAGAGCAGATGTCTTTGGCCATCTGCTCCACGTCCTCCTCCGCCTTCTCTGCCAGCAGCACGTCGGGGAAGCGGGACAGCAGGGACACGGAGATGTCCCCCGCCAGGTCATAGTCCGCCGCCAGCTGCTTCAGGGCGGCATAATAGCCGTCGGCCACCGGCTTGTTCACCGACACCTGGACCTTCTCCGCCCCGGCGTTGTCCAGGGTGACGAACACGTCCACCTTTCCCCGGGAAATGGTATTCTGAATGCGGCTCTTCATGGCCTCCTCCGCGAACAGATAGAGGCGGGGCAGGCGGATGTTGCAGTCCAGATAGCGGTTGTTCACCGAGCGCAGCTCCACCGTGATGGTGCAGCCGTTTACCGTCTCCTCTGCCCGGCCATAGCCGGTCATGCTCTTGACCACATCGGTCACTCTCCTTTTATGTGTGTATGAAGGCTGCGTCTCGCCGTCAGGGCAGACGGCGCAGCAGCAAAGCGATCAGCCGGGACAGGCCCACGTCGTACAAAACGAAGACCAGGTTGCCCAGCCCGTACAGCACGGGCAGTCCCCCGCCCAGCCACGCGGGCAGGGTTGGGAACAGCAGCTGACGAAACAAAAACCAGAATAGGGTGAGCACCCCATTGAAGTAGACCAGCTTCAGGGCCCACTCCGCCACGCGGCGGTCCATAGACTCCAGCCGGGCCTTTACCACGGGATACAGCCCGAAAAAGACCAGGTACAGGGCAGCCGCCCCCTTGTCAGGGGTCAGCAGCAGGCCCAGCACGCCGGAGGCGGCCCAGCACAGATAGCCAGCCCCTCTCCCCGCCGTCAGCACCGCCACCACCGGGCCCAGGCCTGCCAGAGCGGACAGACCCAGCCGGCCCGAGGGGGCCATCCCGGCCACCCACAGCAGGGCCAGACTCACCGCCGCCAGCATCCCGCACAGGGCGGTGCGGCCGCTTTTGCCCCTGGGAACTCTCGCTTTCATTTAGCAGGAACCTCCGCCGCACAGGCAGTTCAGGCACAGCATGGTGGTGCAGCAGTCCAGGCCGTCCACCGTGGTCCCGGTACCATAGGGCCGATAGCCGCCGCTGCGCTGCTGGAGCATAGCCAGGGCCTGGCGATACTCCATGTTCCCCGGCTCCATCTGCACGGCCAGGGTAAAGTTCTGGGCCGCTTCGTCCAGCCAGCCCTTGCGATAGGCGATGCTGCCGCTGAGGAAATACCACTCGCCGCTCTTCTGGGGCACCTCATACAGCAGGCGCTCCGCCCCGGCCAGGTCCCCGGCGTTGATCAGGTTCCGCACCCGGGCATAGGTGGGGTTGTTCCCCGCCCCGCCGGAGGAATAGCCGGTCTGATAGCCCCCGCCATAGCTGCCGCCGCTGGGCTGCTGCTGATAGCCGCCGCCCCCGGCACGCTGCTTGGTGATGGCGTCATAGGCCTCGTTGATCTCTTTCATCTTCTCCTCGGCCAGGTCGGCCAGGGGGTTATTCTGATAGTTGTCCGGGTGATACTTTCGCGCCAGCTCCCGATATGCCTTTTTGATCTCGTCGTCGCTGGCGCTCTGACTCACGCCCAGAACGCTGTACGGGTCTTTCATTGGCCTCTACTCCATATCTTTTGTTTTTTTATCTCGGCCCAGCTGCCGTCGAACACGGCCCGCTGCACCAGGGGAAGTCCCAGATAGATCAGATTCTCCAGCAGGGCCGTCCGGCAGCCGAACTCCCCCAGCTGAAAGGCCGCGCCCATGCGGTCCAGAGAGGCGTCCAGCGTCTGCTTCAGCAGCCCGTCGTCCCCCTCCGGCCCAAATCGGGCCGCCACAGGGTTATAGCGCCCGTCGGCCAGGTCCTCTGCCAGGTCGTCCCGGGCGTCTATCAGATAGATCCAGCGGCCCAGGTGATAGAGCAGCTGCTCCAGTACCCGGTGCCGGGGGTCATCCACAGGAGCGGCGCTTTGCAGCAGCCGGGCGAAGGTATCCGCCGCCCGGTCCATGGAGGGGCAGTTTTCCCGCTCTAAGGCGGCCAACTCCTCCAGGCAGCCCTTCACCGTCCGGTCAAACTCTGGCCGCAGCCGGGCTGCCTTGCGATAGGCGGGGGTCAGCAGCAGGCCCAGAGCCCGGGCGGGCAGGCCGCCCAGCTTGTCCTTGTCCTCCGCCGCGTCCCGCAGCTGCCACCAGGCCAGGATCACGCTCTCGTCCGCCGCCAGCTTCAGGGCCGGGCTGTCCGGGCACATGGGCTTTTTCACCAGCAGATTGGCGTGACACCGGCCCCGGCAGGGGGTGAATTTCTCCTCCGGCTGCCACAGCAACAGGGTCAGAAAGGTAAAGTCGAAATTCAGCAGCATGGGGGCAATCAGGCCGAAGCGCCGCCGCAGACAGCGGCACAGGCCGCAATAGGTGGCCCGGTACAGGTCGAAGTCCTTGCACTTCAGCTCTGGCCGCACCGGGCGAACATAGCCGAACACCCTCTCAGCTGCGGGTGAGCCGCTTCAGGATCTGAAACTCCGGCTTTTTGCTGCGGGTCATGGCCCGGTTCAGCAGCACAGCGGGGAGAAAGCCCACCACCAGGCCCGCCGCAGCCGTGGCCATGGCGGCCATGTCCCCCAGGCCCAGCAGGCTCTGGCCCAGGACATAGCCCGCGCCCAGGCCCACACAGGGCAGCAGGAACACGATGACCGAGGTGCTGATGTTCCGCCCATCGGCGGGGGTCACCTCCACCACGTCCCCCTGTTTGGCCCCCACGGGGTTGCTGGCCAGGGCCAGGATCTCCTCCTTGGGCTTCTGGCCGCACCCGGCGCAGGCCCCGTCGCAGTGCAGGCCGCACTCCATCTGCCGCAGCAGAGACACCTCTGCCACACCGTCGCTGACAAGTTTTTTCACAATTGCGTTTTGAACCATGGTTTGCCTCCAAGAAAATTGCCTTTGGATTATGCCGGTCTCACCGGCTGACGTTGACCACAACGGTATAGTCGCCAATGACGCCCACCGAGCTGTCCGCATTGAGATAGACCTTCACTTTGGACGCGGGCACGGAGTACAGCCCGGCAAAGTCCACGTCAGACAGATCGGCCACGATGCTCAGCTGGCTGGCGTCGATGTTGTCCAGGTCCTCCTGCTTGCCCCGCACCTTCACGGTGCGCACCTGGGTGGCCAGGGTCACCTGATAGCCGTCAGGGACGTTCACCATCTGGATGTTGTCCACGTCGAAGCTGCGGGTGTCCAGGCCGTTCACCGTGACGGTGACGGTGGCGCTGGTGCTGCCGGTGACGTTCTCCAGACTGGCGTCCAGGTCGATGGGGAAGGTGAAGGTGTTGGTGCCCACCACCTTGGACAAGTCCACGCTGCCCAGGGAGATCTCGCTCAGGCTCTCCATGTCGCTCTCCGCGCCGGAGACCATCAGGGACTTGGGATTGATCTCATAGGTGATGTCGTCGGTGGTGGCGCCCCCGCCGGGCAGGAAGTTCACTGTCAGGGGGATATCCTTTACAACGACCACGGGCAGGACCACATAGGCGGTGGGAGAATCCAGAGTGACTTCCGCGTCGGTGATCTGCTCCCCGTTCTCGTCCAGCAGGACCAGGGGCAGGTCCCCGGCAAAGCGCTGGTCCAGATTTTCCGTCTCCAGCACGGCCACCACCTTCTTCACTCGGCTGACCTGCTCGGCAGGTCCGCTGACCACAACGGTCTCCGGGTTGATGGCGGCTGTCCCGGCCTGATAGCCGTCGGCCACCGTGCCCTTGAGCTGGAACTCCACATTAAAGGAACTGGTGTACAGCTTCTCCACCGTCACGGTAATGGTCTCCGGGTCCCGGTCGATGGTGGTGATACTCTCTGTATTGATGTTTACCGGCCAGTTGGGGGTGTATACCAGCTTGTTCTCCCCCTCGGTGCATTTGGACACGTCCAGCGTCACCGACAGATCTTTTCGGCTGCGGGACAGGCTGTCCAGCACGCTCACCGGCCCCTCGATGCGCAGGTCCACGGTGCTCTGGGACAGATTGGCCACGGTGAGGCCCTGGCGGGTGAGGACGCTGCTGCCGGTGATCTCCACGGGGACGTGATAGAACCAGCTGGTCTGGGCCGGGTCAAGCTCCGCCCGGACATACAGCCAGAACAGCACCGCCAGCAGCACGGACATGAGGATGTTCAGCCACTTGCTCTCTCGGATATGCTCCATCATTGCTGGTCCCCCTCCTTCCGGCCCCAGCCGAACAGCTGATTGATCAGGGTGATCTGGGGGGGCTTCTTCTCCTCCTGGGCATCGGACATCAGCTCGTTGTGCAGCAGGCGCTTCAGCGTCTCCGGGGCCAGATGCCGCTTGAGCATCCCGCCCACGGCAGCGGAGATAGAGCCGGTCTCCTCCGACACGATGACCACCACCGCGTCAGAGTGCTCGCTCATGCCGATGCCCGCCCGGTGGCGCATGCCCAGGTCCCGGCTGAGGTTCACGTTGCCGGACAGGGGCAGCATACAGCCCGCCCCCACGATGCGCCCGTTGCGGACGATGACCGCCCCGTCGTGAAGGGGTGCTTTGTTCCAGAACAGATTCTTCAGCAGCTCGCTGGATACGGCGCAGTCCAGGGCGGTGCCCGTTTTGATCACGTCGTCCAGCAGGTTCTGCCGCTCGAAGACCATCAGCGCCCCCACTTTATCCCGGGACATGTCGGTGTAGGCCTCCACGGTCTGGTCGATGGCGGACTCTAAGTCCATGGGGGAGGTACGGGAGGCGGCGAACACCTGACCCAGGCTGCTGCTGCCCATCCGCTCCAAAAAGCGCCGGATCTCCGGCTGGAACAGGATGACCAGCACCAAAAAGCCCCATTCCACCAGCTTGTTCAGCAGGAAGCTGGTGGCCGTCAGGTGCATGGCGGAGGACAGCCACATAGACAGCATCAGGATCAGAATGCCCCGCAGCACCCGCCCGGAGCTGGTCTTGCGCAGCATCCACAGCAGGCGGTGGATCACCAGGGACAAAATGGCAATGTCCAGAATGTCCGCCACGCCCACCCGGATCATGGGCAGGCTGGACTGCAAAAGCATCTGTACGTTGTCCAACATGGCCCTCTCCCCCTCTCGTGACCGGTCTCCCCTCCCCGGGGCCAAATAGCCATACGGGGAGATTTTATTCATAAAACTTATTATACGATATTCCGCCCCGCTTGGCAACACGAAACCGGGACGGGAAGATGAAAATTTCTTAAACTTTTCGTTTTCGCGCAAAAAGCAAGGAGGGACGAGCAACTCCTCACTCATCCCTCCTAACTCCTCTCTCTGTCACCGGGTCATGGTCCGCACCGCCTGAAGAAAGCGCTCCACCTCCCACTCCCGGCTGAAGGCGGATAAACTGGCCCGGACGGTGCCGGTGTCCAGGGTCCCCGCCGTCTCGTGGGCCAGGGGGGCGCAGTGGAGCCCGGCTCTAAGGGCAAAGCCCCGGTCTGCCAGGGTCTCCCCCACCTCCTCACAGTCCCGGTCCGGCAGCCGGAAGGACAGCACCCCCGCCTGGTGCTCCCCCTCGGGGGCATAGAAGCACTCCACGCCGGGCAGCCGGGCCAGGCCCTCCCCCAGCTGGCGGAGCAGGCGGCCCTCCCGCCGGGCGATGGTCTCCGGCCCTAAACGGCGGACAAAGCGCAGGCCCTCCCGCAGTCCGGCGATACCGGGGAGATTGTGGGTCCCCGGCTCGGCCCGGTCCGGGAGAAAGTCGGGCATCTCCTGGCGAATGGACTCGCTGCCCGTGCCCCCCTGGAGCAGCGGCTCCGGCGTCCGGGCGCACAGCAGAAGGCCCGTCCCCTGGGGGCCGTACAGCCCCTTGTGCCCGGGCATGGCGATAAAATCCGCCCCCAGGGCCTGAAAATCCAGGGGCAGCGCCCCCGCCGACTGGGAGGCATCCACGATCAGGGGCACGCCCCGGTCCCGGCACAGGCGGGCGATTTCTTCCATGGGCAGGATGTAGCCGAACACGTTGGACACGTGGGTACACACCGCGACCTCCGCCCCCAGGTCCAGCTGCTCCCGAAAGGCGGCCACCATGGCCTCCGGCCGAAACAGCGGGGCACGGGCGACGAGCAGCTTGGCGTTTCGGGCGTGGAGGGGCCGGGTGACGGCGTTGTGCTCATAGCCGGACAGGGCCACCCTGGCTCCGGGGCGCACCAGGGTCCCAATGGCCAGATTCAGGCCGTGGGTGGCGCTGGCGGTGAAGACCACCTGTTCCGGGGTGGGGACGTGAAACAGGGCCGCGGCCTCCTCCCGGCAGGAGAAGGCCACCTTGGCCGCCTCCATGGCCGGACGGTGTCCGCCCCGCCCGGGGCTGGCCAGCTGGCGGATGGCCCGGGCGGCGGCCATGGCCACCTCCGGCGGTTTTTGCAGGGTGGTGGCCGCGCTGTCCAAATAGATCACAGCTCCACCTCCTGATAGCTGCCCGCTCCGGCGGTGATGAAAATGCGTTTTGGGGTCAGGTCCGCCCGCTGGAGCACCAGAAGGGCCTCCGGCAGGCTGCGCTGGGAAATTTTCACAGAATGGCTGCACCCCTCCCCCGCAATGCTCTTTGGCGAACGCAGGACCCGGGCCGTGATTCCCGTCCGCTCCAAAGCGGCTGCGGTCCGCTGGGCATAGGTCAGGGAGCGGCATACAATGAGATAATAGAGCATAACTCTGGTTCCTTTCTGCGGGGCGGCCTGTGCCGCCCTTTTGTGGAAGGGGCTGCGCGGAAGAGTTTCCTCTCCGCTCTCATGCTATGCCGCTTTGTTCCGTCCCGTGTCTCCCAGAAAAACCAGAGATGAAAAACGGCTGCCCCGGGGGTCGTATTCCCGCAGGGCAGCCGAAACAGCTCGATTTACTTTTCTGACGGCTCCAGCAGAGCCACCGCGTGGGCGGCCATGCCCTGGCCCAGGCCGGTAAAGCCCAGGCCCTCCTCGGTGGTGGCCTTCACGTTCACCTGCTCCGCTGTCACATTCATGTGTCGGGCCAGGTTGTCCCGCATCTGGTCGATGTGGGGGGCCAGCTTGGGCCGCTGGGCCAGGATAGTCGCGTCCACATTGCCCACCTGCCAGCCCTTCTCCCCCAGCAGGGCCACCACATGGTCCAGCAGGACCAGGCTGTCCGCCCCGGCATAGGCGGGGTCGCTGTCCGGGAAGTGGCGGCCAATGTCCCCCAGCCCGGCTGCCCCCAGCAGGGCGTCCATCACCGCGTGGGTGAGCACGTCCGCGTCAGAGTGGCCCAGCAGGCCCTTTTCAAAGGGGACCTCTACCCCGCCCAGGATGAGCTTTCGCCCCTCCACCAGCTTGTGTACGTCATAGCCGTGTCCGATGCGCATGTTCAGCTTCCTTTCACTCGGTTCTCTAAAATGGCCTGCCCCAGCAGCAGGTCAAAGGGGGTGGTGATCTTGATGTTCTCCCGGCTGCCCTGGGTCAGGGTGACGGGCATCCCCAGCCGCTCCACGGCGGCGCAGTCGTCGGTGAGGTTTTCCCCGTCGGCAATGGCCTTCTCCAAAGCGGCGCGGATCAGTCCGGCCTCAAAGATCTGGGGGGTCTGCACCGCCCGCAGGTCCTCCCGGTCCACCGTGCCGGTGGACACGCCGTCCTTCATGCGCTTGATGGTGTCCGTCACCGGGAGGGCGGGGGCCGCCGCCCCCGTCCGGGCGGCCTGGGCCACCGTCTCGGCCAGCACCTCCGGCGGCAGCAGGGGCCGGGCTCCGTCGTGGATGGCGATCAGCTCCGCCTCCGGGGATACCTCGTGGAGCCCGGCCAGCACGGAGTTGGTCCGCTCGCTGCCCCCGGCCACCACCTTTTTCACCTTGTCCAGGCCATACTCCTGGCACAGGCGGCCCACCTCCACCAGCAGGTCGGGCCGGGTGACCACCACGATCTCGTCCACGGCGGGGCTGTCCTGAAAGACATACAGGGTGTGGACCAGCACAGGCAGCTCGCCTAACGGGGCCAGCACCTTGTCGATGCCCCCCATCCGCCGGGCGGAGCCCGCCGCCACGATCACCGCGGCGCAGGTCTGGGCGGGCTGTTTTTTCGCGAAGATGGACTTCAGTCCTGCCATATCGTTTTCCTCCAAATTAGGGTCGAGACAGCGGAAAAGGAGCCGTCGGCTCCTTTTCTTTGCGTCACACTATGCACCGCGGCCCGGCGTTATGCCAGGGCGGTGTCCAGCTGGGCCTCCACCGTCTCATAGCTCAGGCTTTTGGACAGCACCAGCTCCGAGATCAAGATCTGCCGGGCGGAGTGGAGCATCTTCCGCTCCCCCGTGGACAGACTGCGCTTGGCGTCCCGCAGGGTCAGGCCCTTGACCACCCGGGCCACCTCCAGCAGGTCGCCGCTTTTCAGCCGCTCCATGTTCTCCCGATAGCGGCGGTTCCAGTTGGCGGTCATCTCTACCTGGATCGACGGGATGGCAGCCAGCACCCGGTCAGCCTGGTCCGGGTCTACCACCGGACGCACGCCGATCTCCTCGCTGCCCTGGGTGGGGATCATCACGATCATGGAGCTTTTCGCCAGCTTCATAATGTAGTACTCCTGCACCACGCCGCCTACTTTCTTCTGCACCACGCTCTCTAACACGCCGGCACCGTACATCGGATGCGCGACCTTGTCCCCAATTTGGAACGACATTTTGCACCTCCACTTCGTCCAACAGCCAAAACTACCTGAATTTTCTCCTTTATTATAGCAATTTAAACCGATTTTTGCAAGCAAAACTAAAAATTTTACATGAATGAACGAAATTTTGGCGAAAAAGAGGAAAAAATATCCCGGCTGTCGTGACAACAGCCGGGATATTTTGTGTTTTGTTGGAAAAACCGGGAGAGAATTACTCCTCGTCCTGGCCCTGCTCCTCCAGCAGAGCGCGGATGGACAGGGAGATCTTCTTGTTCTCCATATCCACGTCGGTGATCTTCACGTCCACCTTATCGCCCTCGGCCAGCACGTCGCTGGGCTTGTCGATGCGGTGATCGGCGATCTGGGAGATGTGGATCAGGCCGTCCACGCCGGGCACGACCTCGGCAAAGGCGCCGAAGGTCATCAGCTTGACGATGCGGACGTTGGCCACGTCGCCCACCTGATAGGTGGAGGTGAACACGGACCAGGGGTCCTGGCTGTGGTCCTTCATGCCCAGGGAGATCTTCTTCTTCTCCTTGTCGGCAGAGATGACATACACGTCCACGGTGTCGCCCACCTTGACCACCTCGGAGGGGTGCTTGATGCGGCTCCAGGACAGCTCGGAGATGTGGACCATG